>JAQUQL010000009.1 GCA_028716145.1 Dehalococcoidales bacterium | reverse complement strand
TACCTTGGCCCCTTTTTCTGTGAACAACGTACAGTAATAGTATATAATCACACCATGATTATTGATGCACATACCCATATCTTCCCGCCGGAGTTTATCGCTGGCCGGAATGAGTTGTTAACAGACCTTTGCTTTGCAGAAATGTACGCAAATCCGAAGGCGCGGATGGTAACCGCCGATGATCTGGTGGCGAGCATGGATGAGGCCGGAGTTGACGCTTCGGTAGCTGTATCAATCAGCTGGGATGATCCCGGTTTGTGCTCTGCCCACAACGATTATATTATGGATGCTGTTAAACGGTACCCTGGGAGGATTATCGGGCTGGGGATGGTTGCAGTTAACCCGGCGGCCGATCCTTTATCTGAACTCGAGCGTATCAGGAAGGGAGGACTGGCCGGAATAGGCGAACTGCGGCTGGATATTTCCGCAATTAACCTTGCGGATAAAAATGCCCTTGGTCAGGTGATGAATTATATTGCAACCCATGATATGGTGCTCATGATGCATTCGTCAGAGCCAACCGGTCATTTATATCCGGGCAAAGGAAAGCAGACACCAGAATACGTATATCCTCTGGTGAAAAAGTTTCCGAGCGTAAAAATCATACTTGGGCATTTGGGTGGTGGTTTGCCGTTTTATCATCTGCAACCGGAAGTAAAACAGGACTGTCGGAACGTTTATTATGACGGTGCTGCGCTGCCTTATCTATATGAGAGCCGTGCTTACCGACTTTCAGCCGAACTGGCTGGCGTGGAAAGAATACTTTTCGGGAGTGATTTTCCGCTCATAAGCCAGAAAAGAAGCCTTGAATATCTATCTGGCGCCGGGCTTGGGCTGGAGGATAAAAATCGGGTTCTGGGTCTTAATGCGAGCAGGTTGTTTAAGATTGAAGTGGGGGATAAGTAGTGGAAAAGCTTCGCCTTTTTGTAGCCATAGAATTGCCGGATGATGCCAGGGAAGAGCTGGGAAGTCTTCAGGGAAAGCTGCTCAAAGAAGGACTGGATGGGCTGAAATGGGTTTCTCCGAACAGCCTGCACATAACCCTCAAATTTCTGGGTTATACTGAACTGGCTCAAGTTGAAGCTATTTCCGAAAAACTGGACTTAGTATCTCGGCAGTTTAATCCGTTCGATATCGGTTTCAAGGGACTGGGGGTTTTCCCAGCGTTGAGCCGGGCTCAGGTTTTGTGGGTGGGGCTTACCGGAGAACTGGGTAGATTGCAGATGGTTGCCGGTGAAGTTGAAGAAAATATGACCAAACTGGGATTTCAGCCAGAAAAAAGACGCTTCACGCCACACCTTACTCTGGCAAGGGCAAGACAGCAAATCACTCCCGCCATGCAGCGCTCTATCGCGGCTGCTGTTAGCGGCATGTCGTTTAGCCCGTCTATTCTGGTGAGGGTGGCTTCTATCAGCCTGATGAGCAGCCAGCTTTCTTATGGTGGCGCAACTTACAGTCGGATTCATTCGGCCAGATTGCGCATCGAGTAAAATATCTAGAATTTACTAACAGTAATACATGCGAATAATTCTTGACATAGAAATAGTTTTGAATTAATCTCTATTATCTAAATGTCAACATTGCTCGATTGTAAGGAAGGAGCGCAATATGGGGAAATCGACGCTCAGGAAAAAAATCACTGCCGTTACAGTTTTTATGGTTACCTTGTCCCTGGTGGTCGGAAGTGTTACGGCCTGCGGCCCAGGAGAAAAAACATCAACTCCTGCAACCTCTACCATGCCTACTTCTACACCTCAGACAACTACCTCCCTTCCAACTTCCACTGTGCCCCATCCAGGGCTGGCACTGGTTAATTTTGACAGCGGCAGTTTTGCCGGCTCAAGCAATTGCGCTTTATGCCATTCTTCCCTTCAGGATGAAGTGGGGAATGATGTTTCGATGGATTCCCACTGGCGCTCCACCATGATGGCAAATGCTGCCAGAGATCCGTATTACCGTGCCAAGGTAAGCGCTGAAATCAAAAACGCACCTCATCTTCAGGAAGTTATTGAAGACGTATGCGGAACATGTCATACTCCGATGGCTCATACTCAAGCCATCGCAGACGGGACCCAGCCGTTGCTTTTCGGGGATGGGTTTTTAAATACGTCAAGCCAATTACACAACGCGGGCATAGATGGGGTTTCCTGTACATTCTGCCATCAGGTTCAAGCTGAAGGGCTTGGTGGCGAAGAAACATTTTCCGGGGGTTATGTCGTTGATACCTCCACCGTAGCTCCCAACAGGCTTATATTTTCCCAGTTTGAAGACCCTGATCAGCAGATGATGATGGCCGGTTCTGGCTTTAAACCGGTAGAAGGCAAGCACCTGGGTGAATCCGGTTTATGCGCAACATGTCATACTGTCATTACTCCATTTATTGATTCCGAGGGCGAAGTGCAGGGAACTTTCCCGGAGCAGACTCCGTATCTTGAATGGCTTCATTCCAGTTATCCCGGTGAAAAAGAATGCCAGACCTGTCACATGCCTTACGCAGAGGGGAATGTAAAAACTTCCAATATACCTCCTCATATCGATGCCAAGGGCCCCTTCAGTCAACACTACTTTGTCGGCGGCAATACCCATATGATGAAAATCCTTCGGGATAACCCGGATGATCTGGCGGTTACTTCATCAACGGAACAATTTAACAATACTATAGATCGAGCTGCTCAGCAGCTCCGGCAGGATACGGCTTCGGTTTCAATCATCGATTCCGGCCTGAGTGGCGATAACCTGTCGTTTACCGTAAAAGTTGAGGATTACACCGGTCACAAGCTGCCGACGGGCTTCCCGTCCAGAAGGGTATGGTTGCATCTGCAAGTTCTGGATAAAGACGGCAAAGTTGTATTTGAATCCGGCAAACCCAACAGCGACGGCACGATAAGCGGCAACAGTGCTGATTCTGATATCTACACACATGAACCGCATTACGATTTGATTACCTCTTCTGACCAGGTGCAGATATATGAAGCCATCTTGCGCGATATGGAAGGAGATGTTACTCACAAGCTGCTGGAGGCCTCCGGTTATGCCAAGGATAACCGGCTACTGCCTGCAGGGTTCGACAAAAACACTGCCGGCGAAATGTTTGCGGTATGGGGTGATGCCCTCCAAGATGACAATTTTATCGGAGGTTCTGATACTGTAACTTACCAGGTGGATACGTCTTCATCCAGCGGGCCGTTTACGGTTAAAGCTGCATTAATGTACCAGTCAATGGCATATTCAACGATTCAGTCCATAATCGATGTTGACACTCCCCAGGTGAAGGAATTTAAGAGTTATTGGGATAGTTCGGATAAATCATCTGAGATGATCGCCTTTGCTACTGAAGAAATATCTTAGATATTAGGGAGGACTGGTATGGGTTTTCTGGCAGACAATGTGGGATTGATATCGGGGATAATCAGCATCGTAGTGGGCCTCGTTATCATTATCTGGCCAAGACTGATTGCCTATTTGATCGGCGGTTACCTGTTGGTAGTAGGCATAATAATGGTGCTGGCTGCACTTTAGCCAGGCAGCATTATAAATGACAGCTTCGCTGTATTTTGCCTACGATTTGAATCTGGATCGCAGGCGTATGGTTGCCTGTTGTCCAACTGCCAAATCTCGCTTTAGTGCCAGCTTGCCCAATTTCCAGTTGATTTTTGCTGGCTGGTCACGGGAATGGCGCGGGGGAATAGCGACCATAAAACGTGCTGGCAGGGAAAAGGTGCTTGGCGGGGTGTATGAAGTAAACGAAAGTGATATGATCAAGCTGGACCGCCAGCAAGGTTTTCCGGCTGCCAGTGATAAAATCAAAGTCACATTGTTTAGAGATACCGGAGAAGCGATAGAAGCTTTTACCTACTTGCCCAAGCATCCAGACAGGCCAGAAAAACCCTCCTCTGATTATCTGAAAATAATCCAGAAAGCTTATATAGACTGGGGATTATTGTAAGTGAGCGAGGGTTGAGCTTCAAGATGTTCTTCAGCTTGCTTGTATAAATACTGCTTAACCTATTGACAAGCACATTTGGTGTGTCTATTATGGTGAGCTATGATGAATGGTGATACTGTAAGGGCGCCGAAGTTCCATACCGGGCAGAGGGTTATCATCAATCCAGTAAAAGCAGAAAAGTCTCCTGGTGATGCGGCGATAGACCTCTTTGCAGGAAAAACAGCGACAGTGGAAGACTATTATTACATATACAGTCCTGACCGTCGCCAGATTTTTTATATATATACCGTGAAACTGACCTCGGAAGAGCGGAAAGAACTTGTCGCCCACGAAGATGAATTGAGATCCATTTTTACGTAGTTACAGCCCAATCGCCTGCCCTATGCCCCAGATAAGAGCTGCGGCCAGAACCAGGGTCGCACAAATACCGCCTGTAAGCGCCAGGTCTATTACCGGAGTATGATTGGATGAGCTCTGCCGGCCACCTCTGGTTTTAACAGTTTGTCTTTGCATAATAAGCCTCCTCAAAACTGAAAGGGCGCCTATATATAAAACGTTAAAGAAGTCAGGCGGTTAGGGGTATCAAAATCCTGGACGAGTGCGCCATGGCAACTTAAGTGGTATAATCTGAAGTTATCTGCAAACTGTAAATTAAGGAGAAAAGCATGGAAAAAGCAGTCTTAAAAGCCGCAAAAAGAGAATTATTTGGCAGCAAAACCCGGTTTTTGCGCCGAGAGGGGATTACGCCCGCGAATGTATACGGGCAGGGAATCGAATCTCTTGCTCTAGAGATACCAGAGAAAGAAACCGAACTGGTTATCAAAGGTGGCACTTCCCGCATAGTTACGCTCGAAGTGGAGGGAGAAAAAAAGAACCGGAACGTTGTTATTAAAAACATCTCTCGTCACCCTCTTAAAGGCGGCCTGGTGCATGTTGACCTCTACCAGGTTAATATGAGTCATAAAATGACTGCCGAGATACCGGTAATGCTTGTTGGAGATGCTCCGGCGCTTGAATACAAGGAAAACTTTTTGGAGCACCAGTTAAATGAACTGGAGATCGAGTGCCTTCCGGATAAGTTGCCTCCTCACATAGAGGTCGATATCAGCTCTCTTAAGGAAGCCGGTCAGGCGATCCATGTTGCTGACTTGAAACCAGGGGATGGGATTACCATTATTACTCCAGCAGAATATGCCATCGTCAGGGTTTCAAAGTCAACTGCAGATGAAGGCGAGACCGGGCAGGAAGAACCTTCTGAGCCGGTAGTAACCCAGCCAGAGGCTGGTTCAGCAAATCCTGAAGGATAGTACCATTGATTGGGGCTTGGGCAAGGCGATATCAAAAGGCTTGCTCAAGTATGGACACAGGTGTCAAAAATGGAGTAAACTTCTAGACTTGTTTTTATTTCAGACTGGCTTCCCAAACAAATAATACATAAGGGGGATACATGAAGCGTTTATTATGGTTGTTGCTGGCTACAGTGCTTGTTGCCGGGTTGCTTTTACCGGGCTGCAGCGGTGATTCCGGCAAGATTCGTGTAGCTACTGATGCTACCTGGCCGCCGTTTGAGTACGTTGATACGACTACTGGCGAAATCGTTGGCTTTGACGTTGATCTTTTCAATGCAATCGCAGAAGAAGCCGGGCTCGAGGTTGAATGGATCAATGTTGAGTGGGACCCGCTGCTTGCCGGTGTGGCACAGGGTACTTATGATGCAGCTATTTCATCCATAACTATCAAGGAAGAGCGCAAGGCTGACATGGATTTTTCTGATCCGTACTATATCGCCGGCCAGATTATTGTTGCCAAGACTGACAGCGCGATTACAGGAGCGGATGATCTTGTTGGCAAAAGCGTTGGTGTTCAGTCCGGCACTACCGGAGATGACGAAGTAAGCGCTATGAATGGCGTGAATGTCACCGGTTATGATGAAATCGGTATGGCATTCGTAGCTCTCATGAACAATCAGGTTGATGCAGTTGTTTGTGATACCCCTGTAGCTTCTGGTTATGTTAAAAAATACGATACTCTCAAGACGGTTGGGGAAGTGCTGACTACTGAGGAGTATGGTATTGCCATGCCTAAAGGCAGTGATGAATTGATGGGGAAAATCAACCAGGCACTGGCAGAAGTTAAATCGAAAGGTATTATTGACCAGCTTGTTGAAAAGTGGCTGGTAGACTAAGCTTTAAATAATACATGAGGGGGGTTTCAGATGAAACCCCCCTCGGTTTGATAAATGGAACAGCAAGAAAAAAATGCGCCCGACCGAGAATTAAGTTTTGTCACCGGTGGCGAAGTAAATATTCGCCAGGACCCGTGGTGGTGGCTGGTGATAGCTGTTATTGCCATCATCGTTTTACTGGTGATGGTTGCCCCGGTTCCTTTCAAGGAGATAGTTGTTTTTGCCAGGAGTGGCATACTGGTGACTGTATTAGTCACTGTATCCAGCTATTTCCTGATGCTTATCCTTGGTCTGTTTGGAGGCCTGGGAAGACTTTCAAAAAATAAACTTATTTTTGGTATTTCCTCTCTCTACGTGGAGATCGTTCGTGGTATTCCCTTGCTTGTTCAGCTGATTGCCTGGTATTTCGCCTCACCTGTTGCAATTCAGAAAATTGGAGTATGGCTTAACTTCGCACCACTTATCGAGTATCGGGCAAATCCAATCCTCACCGCAATTATTGCTATCACAGTATGCTACGGCGCCTATATGAGTGAGATCGTGCGTTCAGGCATACAGAGCATTCCCAAAGGCCAGATGGAAGCAGCCCGTTCTCTCGGCATGAGCCACTTTCAGGCGATGCGTTATGTTGTTCTTCCTCAGGCATTCAGGGTAATACTACCGCCAATGGGCAATGAATTCATAGCTCTTCTCAAAGACTCTTCGCTGGTTAGCGTAGTAGCAGTAGCAGATATCACCAGAAAGGGAAGAGAGTTCATGTCTGCTCATTTCAACCCGATCGAAACCTGGTTGATGGTTGCTCTTTTATACCTTGTACTGACTCTTTTTGCCGCACGTATAGTTTCATATATTGAAAAACGATCGAGGCACGATAGATAACATGACAGAACCGATCATTGAAATCACCAATGTTCATAAACGGTTTGGGCATGTTGAAGCCCTTAAAGGAGTAGACTTGACTGTTATGGAAGGCGAAGTGATCGTAATCATCGGCCCTTCTGGATCTGGCAAGTCAACCCTGCTGCGTTGCATAAACCGCCTGGAAGAATATGAAAAAGGCAGTATAGTCGTGGACGGTATACCGCTGGATACCAATCAGAACATCAACGCTGTCAGGCGGGAAGTTGGAATGGTATTCCAGTCATTCAACCTTTTTGCTCACCTCACAGTTATGCAGAACCTGATGCTTGCGCAGACAACAGTACGAAAACGCAGTAAAGAAGAAGCTGAGAAAAATGCCAAAGAACTTCTTGAAAAAGTTGGTATTCCTGAGAAAGCCCAGAGTTATCCTTCCCAGTTGTCTGGTGGTCAACAACAGCGAGTAGCTATTGCCAGAGCGCTGGCAATGAATCCAAGGGTCATGTTATTTGATGAACCTACATCAGCCTTAGATCCAGAAATGATAAAAGAAGTACTTGATGTTATGGCTGCACTGGCAAAAGAAGGTATGACTATGTTGGTGGTTTCCCATGAGATGGGGTTTGCACGGGCAGCTGCACACAGGGTTATTTTTATGGACGAAGGTCAAATTGTGGAAGAAGCACCTCCCGATGTCTTCTTTGTAAACCCCACTCAGGAACGCACCCGGCTCTTTTTGAGCAAAATATTGCACCTCTAAAGACTCTTTAGTTACCCGATATTCGATTTATTATTGTGCTCTTAACATCCGGAGTTTGTTTGTCATCGTGCTTGTACCCATGGTTTGCATCACAATCAGCTGCCTCCGTTTTCCAGGGCTGCTGTTTAACATTACCCCAATTTGAATTTGCTTTTATTCGCAACCTGGGTTTAGAATCAGCTCAGGCAAAAAGGGTAAGTATGCCCGGCCAATTAACAGCAAGGTTGGTAACGATGAGAGACTTTAACGAAAAAGACAAAAAGAAGAAGCGTGAGAGGATAGCATTACCGGATAACCCGGCCAATCTGCCGGCAGAAAAATTATCCGAGCTGGAATCCACCGTCAGTTCCTCACTACGGGATGGATATATGCCCTGTCCCCTGGCCTGGAAGATCGCCAGGGAAGCGGACGTGCCCAGGATTGCAGTTGGCGCGGTTATAGATAAAATGGGGCGCAGGGTGACTGATTGCCAGATTGGCTGTTTTAAAATAGAAAAGACGCCCTTTGAAGATTCGGAAATAAAAAGGCTGGAAGGTGAAGTGGTTTCGGAGATCAAGGAGCTGGAATCGGCAAAGCAATTAACCTGTGCAGCTGTCTTTGACCTTGCTCGTAAATACAAGCTCAAGCCCATGGACGTTTCAAACGAGATAAACGCCCTGGGTTTTAAGGTTTCCGAATGCCAGCTGGGTTGCTTTTAGGTGGTTTTCCAACGGTAAGCCAGGATATAAGAACCAAATCCCGTTAGCAGTGCTCCTCCTGCAGTAAGGCCGGCTACAAGCAAAGCGGAATCAGCCCAGAACCCTTGCGGGAACATCATTATCAGGTAATCGCTAGCAGGGTCGAGCAGCCAGAGATCATTTGAAAAACTCAAAAGGTGAAACTGCAGAAAAAGCCAGTTGAAATCCATGAGTGCGATAATGCCGATCAATGCGATTGCCAGCAGTGCCAGCAGGCTTCCAAAAATAAAATTGCGGAGGATTCGGCGCCAGTCATACGGTCTTAGTGCAAGACTAACAGCACAAAAGCCAAGAACGTAAATGCTGGAAAATACCAGCACAGTGGCGTTTAGCTCTACCAGATCCTTGACGTCTTTGAGGTGTAAAACTTCCCGTTCGTTAAACAGTGTAAATGGCTGCCCGTTTTTTACAACTGTTATCTCTATCAGCTCTTCCGGTGAATTAAAGTAGCTGATCAGTTCTTGGCTGGCCTTTTTCAGCTCGGATTGTTCTAATCCGGTGACAGTTTCGATATCGTATTTATCAAATCCTCGCTGGTATACCCACTGGCTGTTAAAGGCTATGGCTACGGAGGCCGTTAAAAATATGACTGGCAGGCAAAACACCAGTACCAATTTGGGAAGAAAACTGAAGTAGTTCATAATTATTCCTTTGTGGGGGTATTTTACAACAATTTTGCTGGTGTTGTCTGGCTCAGTCTCCAGGCCCGGCTTTATAAACCTGCCAGCCATTGTTATAATTAGCATTGTGAAATTTACCCATCTTCATGTCCACACCGAATACAGCCTTCTTGATGCCATGTGCCGTATCCCTGAACTTGTTCATCGGGCAAAGGAGCTTGGCATGGATGCCATAGCAATTACAGATCATGGCGTCCTGCATGGTGCCATTCAGTTCTACCAGGCAGCCAAAGAAGCCGGCATCAAACCCATCATAGGTTGTGAAGCTTATCTGGCAACCGGTAGCAGGCACAGCAAAACAAGTGCTGACCGGGAAAATTATCATATCGTATTGCTTGCCAAAAACAGCACTGGTTATAAAAACCTTATCCGCCTTATAAGCCTGGCAAACACCGAAGGCTTTTACTACAAGCCAAGAATGGACAAAGAAATTCTGGAACAATACAGTGAAGGGCTGATTGCTTTAACTGCGTGCATTTCAGGAGAAATTCCCAGGCTCATACTTAATAACCGGCTTCAGGAAGCTCGCGAGGCTGCTCTCTGGTACCGCAGGGTTTTTGGAGATGATTTTTATATAGAACTGCAGCGTCATCCTATTCCTGATTTGGAAAAGGTAAACCGGGAAATGGTGCCCATGGCCCGCGAGCTTGAAATACCAATGGTGGCAACAAATGATGTCCATTACATTTTTGCCGCCGATTCTGCTCCTCATGATCTACTGCTATGTATCGGCACAAATGCCACTGTATTTGAAGAAAAACGTAAAAAAATGGGGGGTGACTACTTCTACCTTAAAAGCTGTGAGGAAATGTCTGAGCAATTCAGCGACATTCCCGAAGCTATTGAAAACAGCAACCTCATTGCTGAAAAATGTAATCTGGAGATAGATTTCGGCAGGCTGCATCTGCCACAAATCGATATTCCGGAAGGTAACACTCCTCTTGATTATCTGAAAGACCTTTGCTTTGCAGGTCTCCAGCGTTATTATCCCGATGCCAACCAGGAAATAACCGATCGGCTCAACTACGAACTGGATGTTATCCGGCAGACAGATTTTGCCAATTATTTCCTTGTAGTCTGGGATATCGTGTCTTTTGTGCGAAGGGAAGGTATTTTGTTTAATGTGCGCGGTAGTGCGGCCTCATCGATAGTCCTTCGCTGTCTTGGGATAACAGAAGTTGATCCAATCGAGCACAAGCTGGTTTTTGAGAGGTTTCTTAACATCGAACGGCGCGAAATGCCGGATATTGATCTTGATTTTGCTGATACCAGACGTGATGAAGTGATCAATTATGTTTCGCAAAAGTACGGTGCAGATCACGTAGCTCAGATAATAACCTTTGGAACCATGGGCGCCCGTGCTGCTATCAGAGATGTTGGACGCGCACTGGGTATGCCTTATGGTGATGTTGACCGTATAGCACGGCTGGTACCATTTTTACCGGGCATGACCATTGACAGGGCACTTGAAACCAGCGAAGAGCTGCGTCAGTTAAAAGGCCGCGATCCATCGGTGAATAATGTTCTTGAAAACGCAAAAAGGGTAGAAGGTTTAAGCCGCCACGCTTCTACTCATGCTGCAGGGGTAGTTATTGCCCGCGATCCGCTGACTGATCACTGCCCGCTTCAACTGCTCTCCCGGGGAGATAATAACGGGCTGGTTATGACCCAGTACCCGATGGGGGATATTGCCAAAATCGGGTTGCTGAAGATGGACTTTCTGGGACTGGTTAACCTGACCATACTGGGAAAAGCCCGGGACATCATACTCCAAACCCGTGGAGAAAAAATAGATCTGGCTAAAATACCGCTTGATGATGCCAAAACTTATAAACTTCTCTCCAGCGGAGAGACCGCCGGGGTTTTTCAGCTGGAAGGTAGCGGTATGCGCCGGTACATACGAGAGTTGAAACCGTCTTCTTTTGGAGATATAGCCGCCATGGTTGCTTTGTACCGGCCTGGCCCGATGGAACAGATCCCGCATTTCATCAAGTCCAAACATGGCCTGGAGCCGATCCATTATCCTCACCCGGCACTGGTTGATATCCTGGAAGAAACCTATGGAGTGATAGTCTACCAGGAGCAGGTTTTATTTATCGTCAGAGCGTTTGCCGGTTACACCCTTGGCCAGGCGGATATTTTCCGCAAGGCTATGGGCAAGAAAATTGCCGGTGCAATGAAAAAAGAGCGCAAGAACTTTGTTGAAGGAGCGCTTAAACTTGGGTATCCGGAAGAGACCGCTGATGAGGTGTTTTCGCTCATAGAGCCATTTGCCGGATATGCTTTTAACAAGGCTCACGCGGTAAGCTACGCCCTGGTAGCTTATCAGACTGCCTATCTCAAAGCTAATTACCCGGTAGAATACATGACCGCCCTGCTCACTTCTTATCTTGGCCACTCGGAAAAACTGGCTACCGCTTTTGGCGAATGTCGTAACCTGAATATTAAGGTTTTACCTCCGTGTGTCAATCACAGCGAACTCGATTTTTCCATTGAAGAACAGGAAGGAGAAGAAGCAGGCATACGGTTTGGTTTATCCGGCATTAAAAATGTTGGCGCCAACGCGGTCGAGCCCCTGGTTGAAGAAAGAAAGAAAAATGGATTGTTTGCATCCGTTGAAGACCTTTGCAGAAGAGTTAATCTGAGCGCGATAAACCGCAGGGCGCTGGAAAGTCTGATTAAAGCTGGTGCGCTCGATGATCTCGGGGACCGTGGTGCGTTGCTTGCCGGCTTGGCTCGTATAATGGCATTGTCAGAGAGGCAGCAAAAACTGAAAAGCACAGGTCAGACAACCATGTTTGACCTGTGGGGCTCCCAAGCAGAAGCTCCTCTTCCGAGTCTCGAGCTGGAGCCCTCTGAGGTGGCTTTAAAAGAAAAACTAGCCTGGGAAAAAGAGCTGATGGGGGTTTACCTGTCCCAGCATCCGTTTAGCCCCTATGTGAAGCAGATGGACCCGGATTCTGACATTTATCTTTGCGGCCAGATAGATGAAGAAATGGAAAATAAAATTGCCCGCGTCGCAGGCATGGTGGCCTCGGTTCGCAATCTCACTACTCGTGATGGAAAAGCATCGGTCAGTATAATGCTGGAAGACATGGAGGGAAGTATAGAAGTGGTGGCCTGGCCGAGGGTGTATGGAGCGTCAAAAGAATTGTGGCAAGAAGGAAACATTCTACTGGTGCAAGGGAAGATAAAGGCCAGAGGAGACAGCGTTCAGATGGTTGCCGACAGCGCCAGTATTTATGATCCCAATATAAAACCGAAGGAGAAAGAATTGATTCCGAATTCCGTTAATGAGCCTGGTATCTCCGAAGACAGAAAACGGATAGTTTTACATATTGACCAGACGGAAGATGAATCCAGTGATTTGGAACGCCTGGAGAGATTGGTAAACGTCCTGAAAAAACATCCCGGTGATGATAGAGTTGGGATGATAATCAACAATGGTAGTCGTATTTATCATATGGATCTTCCTGATACCGAAGTTAAATATTCTTCCAAGCTGCAAAAACAGCTGGCAGAAATACTGGGAACGCACGGTGTGACTGTCGTATCTTTAAATGTTGCGGGAAATGGCTTCGGATAAATTTAATGACAATAGAAAACATCGAGAAAGACTGAGGGCGCGTTTTGAACACGGGGGGCTCTCCAGTCTGGCAGACCATGAGATCGTAGAGCTGTTGCTCACTCTTGGATTTCCCCGCAGGGATTGCAAGCCGCAGGCTCATGAAGCGATCAGAAGGTTCAAAAATCTCAAAGGAGTTCTGGAGGCACCCAGCGAGGAGCTGGCCAGGATTGAAGGGCTGGGTGAACGGAGTACTATTGCCCTGCGACTGATAAGAGACGTCAGCCAGCGTTTGATTCGAGACAGGACGATCGATACCGGGATTTCTTATTCCAGTGCAGAAGATGTATTTGATTATCTCAAGATTTCCATAGCATCACGACCCCGGGAAGTTTTTAAGGTTCTTTACCTTAACAATCGCAATCAGTTGATAGAAGAAAAAACTCTTTTTGAAGGGACTGTTAACCGTAGTGCTGTTTATCCGCGCGAAGTGATGCAGGATGCCCTGAGAGAACATGCCAGTGCTCTTATATTTGCGCATAATCATCCATCAGGTTGCCTTGAGCCAAGCCCGGAGGATAAGAACCTTACACGTACACTCGTTTTTGCTGCAATATTTATGCAGCTAAAGGTGCTTGACCACCTGATAATCACGCAGGATGGTTATTACAGTTTTGCAGAGCACGGCCTGGTTGAACGCTGGGAGTCTGAATACATAAAATTAAATATGCCTGGCTCTTGAGCTTGTAGGCTTAACTTTGAGAAGCCCTGCCTGCTCCATCTGGAGTAAATCTTGCTTTAATGCAATTCCTCCATTGAATCCTCCAACCTGTCCGCTGCTGGCGATAATTCGGTGGCAGGGAATTATTATGGGTACCGGGTTTCGTTTCAATGCCTGCCCAGTTGCCCTGAAAGCTCTGGGGCTGCCTGCTTTGGCGGCTATTTCCTGGTAAGAAGCTGTTTTCCCGTAACCAATTTCCCGGGTTACTTCCCAAACCTTTTGCATAAATGCGGTATAACCTTCAAGATCGATCTTCTGGTCAAAAATAACTATTTCGCCATTAAAATAAGCATGCAAAGTTTGCTCCAGCTGTTTAAAACAGTCTGTATCGTGCATTGCGTTGCTCAAATCCCCCAGCATTGATAATGCCAGCAAACGTGATTCCCGGGGTAGAATCAGTTTTCGGATGCCTCGTGAGGATGCCAGAATACCGATCCACCCCCGAGAGGTATAAAATGCGCTATAAGCGAGGGGCAGACAATTATTGTGAATCGGGGTCAATGAGGCCGTAATCACCGTCCTTCCTGCGATAAAGAAGGTTAACCCTGTTGTTTTCCGAGTTGGTAAACAGGAAAAAATCGTGGTTTAAAAGCTCCATTTGGTCAGCAGCTTCTTCAAGCGGCATGGGCTTGATGGGGAAGTGTTTAACCTTGACTATGGGTTTGTGTTCTGTCGGGGGCGCCGCTTCTGTTTCTGAAGGAGGAGACATAGCGATTCCGGTTGGTAGAGCATTCTTGCCACGGTCCTCGAGTTTTCCCTTCCAGCGTTCAAATTGGCGCTCTGTTATCGGCAGAGCTTTGTCCATCGCTGACTGGATGGTTTGACCTCTTTCTTCGGTATGCAAGAGTGTAGAATGACAATCAAGGACGATGCGGATTATAAACCGGTCCTTTTTCGCCTTGGTTTTTTCTTCTGACACGTCTACCCTGATTTCTTTTATGTCATCAAGTCTTCGTTTGAGCTTGCCGAGCTTTTTTTCTATATACGCCCTGGCCCTTTCCGGTAGTTCCATGTTTTTACTGCCAATGATGATGTCCATTCTTAATTCCTGCCTTTCGTTAATTCTCTCTAGCCAGAGTAAGTGCCTGCACGGTTGAGGCGCCTGCTTTTTTTAACGCGGAAGCACACGCATCCAGAGTAGCTCCTGTGGTAGCTACATCATCTATTAAAAGGATCTTTTCCCCGGTAAGCGTTTGACTGCTCCAGGTGAAAACTCCGGTCACATTAACCCTTCTCTGGCGTGCATTTTCTGAATCGACCTGTGAAGGGCTGTAGCGGTTTCTGGTGAGGTTGGCAGCGAGTCGCAAACCAGTCAGTTTGCCGAGCTCTTTCGCTAACAGGAGGGATTGGTTATAACCTCGCTGCCGGAATCTTTTTTTATGGAGAGGCACTGGAACAAGCAGATCACATGAAACCGGCCTTGTTGAAAGATGGCGCTCGAGCAGCCTGGCAAAAAATGGCGCTATCGCCCTGAGGTTATGAAATTTGAATTCAATAACAGCTTTTCTTATCGCCCCCTGAAACAGGTATGGGGCGCTCAGCCTGTCAAGCGATTGCCAGAAACGACAATCGCACCTTCGGTTTCCTGTTATGGGTAATATGCACACAGGGCAAACCGGAGGTTTTATACAAGGCGCTGTCTGCAGGCAATCGGCACAAATATAATTGCCTTCCTGCCCGCAGTTAATGCATCTTGGCGGAAAAAGAAAATCAAGCGCCATCCGGTTGATTTTACCCAGATGGGTCAACATCTTACTTTTACCCCTGGCCGGTGTTTATTTGTTTACCAGGTCAGGACGAGGGGCGGGCGCGATGGTTCCCCGCACCGTTCATAATTGGTTCGTTGACGTAAATGTCACCGTTTCTTATTTTAAGGTTGTAGCCACATTCCGGGTTAGTACAAACCCAGGCCTTGTAGAGCAATGAAGCGCCATTGGAGCCGAAGTCAGACAATGGTACTAAAACCCCCTCCTGATCACCACACTTAGGACACTTTGGAAAGCAGAAAAGTTCCACGGTAGCCTCCTCCCAGCCGGAAATAATGATATCCTAGTATACAATAAGACTTTTAAGGCTGACAAGCGTTTGGGTTTTGTATTCTTTTTTTACCATCCCATTTGTGATAGACCAAATTTACCGAAACCATTACAATGAAAAGCAATTCAATGTGAAGGCGTTGGTTTTTGAGTAGTCTTGATATAAGCCGTATCCGAAAAAATTCAGCAATCGGTGCAAAAAAAGGTCTAAAAAGTTCCATCTGGATATTAAAACTGCTGGTACCTTTATCGTTGCTCGCGGTTCTCCTTGAATGGTTTGGAGTAGTAGAAATGCTTGCGCCGGTATTCAGACCAGTCATGTCCCTGATTAACCTGCCAGCGGAGGCTTTTTTCCCACTGGTTGCCGGGGTATTGGCAGATGTTTACGGAAGCGTTGCCGTAATGGCGGTTATGGAGTTTTCGGTTGCCCAGAAAGTCCTCATTATTCTTTTTACTGCCATCTCACATTCTCTTATAGTCGAAGGTATTATTCAATGGCGTTCCGGAATAAACTTTTTTAAAATCACTGCTATCAGATTGTTTGCTTCTGTTATTGTCGTTTGGGCCGCATCGCTTTTTTATCCAGCAACCGGGGAAAGTGTTGCGGCGGTTGATACGATTGCCATGGCCAGTTTTGGGCAGGTTCTTTTTGATTGGCTGAAAAATATCTCATTGCTTTCAGTACAGATCGTACTGGTGGTCACTTTTATCCTGGTTCTTCAGGAAATCGCCATGTCTTATGGAATCATTGAAAAAGCAAGAATCGTATTTTCACCACTGATGCGATTTATGGGGCTTTCTGACCAAGCCATGGTGCCATGGCTGGTGGCAATTTTTGGAGGAGTTACCATCGGTTCTGCAGTTATAATAGAAGAATGCCGCAGAGGCGCTATCTCTTCCGTGGAGCTTCAGTATTTTCATGCGTCGATCGGTATTAACCATTCAATGATCGAACATTCCGCAGCCCTTTCCACGATAGTGGGCTCCGGTATCCTGGTTGTGATAATTGTAAGATTTGTTGCCGCTGTACTGGTTGTTCACGGTATGCGCTTCTGGGACAAACTGGCAAAAATAGAACTTTTTCAGGCAAGACGAAAGGCTTGAGTGATACCTTCTACCAGTTTGCGATGCTTATTATGATTGCAGAAAGTACCACTACCAGGCATAACAGGCTGGATTTGAAGATCGGCCATGGCCGGTTAAAAAAAGAAATCGCCCAGATAAAAACCCCCAGATAAATGGCAGTAAAGGTCATTCCGATGCCGGTGTCTATCCTGGGCACAGCCAAAAGGTAAACCATCCATCCGGCTGCTACCAGCCCGAGTCCTGCCAGTACGTAGATCCACGCCTTCTCACCAGAGCGCGAATTTTTTATCCCCGCCAGTCTTTTTTCTGTGCACGTCACACAGGTACAGGCAGGAGGATGGCCCCCGTAATAATGTTGCCGGTAATATTCATCTTCCCTGTTTGCCATCAGGTTTATCCCTTTACCAGCCTTTTCATCAGATGCCACCCTGGATCGAATATGGTTCCAGCTTGTCTTGCTTGAGCCTCCGTAAATCTTGAGCCGTTACCAGCAACAATATCCTCACCCCATAACAAGCAGGGAACCGGGTCGGAAGTGTGAGTCAGCAGCTCGATTGGAGTGGGGTGGTCAGGCATAATGAGCAGTCTTCCAGTTCCTTGCAGGTAACTGGCAAGAGTACCAATCATTTCGCGGTCTGCTTTTTCAATCGCAGTAACTTTTTGCTCGATCGATCCGGCGTGGCCAGCTTCATCCGGAGCTTCAAAATGGACAATAACCAGGTCATTACGGCCAAGAGCTTCTATCGCTCCCTCGGTTTGAGCGATGCAATTGTTATCCTGTCCGTCGGTAACACCCGGGATTTCAAGAATCTCCATAGACATCATCTTCCCGAGGCCGCGCAAGAGGTCAACCCCGGAAGTTATAGCAGCAGTGATACCGTAAGCTTCCTTGAATGTTGGAAGAAGGGGCGGTTTTGCTGAACCCCAGGTCAACCAGATGCTGTCTGCGGTGATTTTGTTTTCCTTGCGGCGCTTGACGTTGACCGGGTGGTTTTGCAGTACCTTTCTGGAATCTTGTATTAGCCTGAGCAGAAAATCGCTTCCCTCGCCCTTTGGCAGATAGTCAGCTACAGGAAGATTAGATATATCATGTGGAGGAACAGTGTTTGCGTTGAGGGTATCGAGGTGCCCTTGCAATTTTAGAATATGTCGATATCCTACACCCGGGTAAAACCTGATGGCATTATTGCCAAGCGCTTCGTTAAGGGCTTTGATAAGCTCGCCAGATTCCTCTGAGGTTATGTGTCCGGCACAATAGCTTTTCATTATGCCGCCCTCGGTGTTAACCAGGTTACACCTGAATACGACTTCTGTTTCCCCTATGGGGATATCAAGACTGGTAGCTTCAATAGCGGCTCGACCCTTATAATATTTGAGTGGATCATAGCCCATCACTGACATGCACGCCACCGCACTGGAAGGCTCCATACCCGGCGGAACAGTGGCGGCCATTACCAGCTGGCCCTGCTTTGCCAGCCGATCGAGATTGGGGGTTGAAGAGATCTCAAGGCAGGTTTTGTTATCGTGTGCCGGCAATGGTAAACCGGCGGCTCCGTCCAGTATCAAAACTACATATTTCATATTGAGTTTGCTTTAAAAAACCTCTTCCTCTTATAATAATGGGTAATACAACGGGGCGTAGCGCAGCCTGGTTAGCGCGCAGCGTTCGGGACGCTGAGGTCGGTGGTTCGAATCCACTCGCCCCGATGTTACACTTCCAGTCTTTTGGCTTCTTCCCATAATTTATTTTGCTCCTCAAAACATAGGTCTTTAATTTTAAGACCTCTTTCGAAACATAGTTTTTCCATTGTGGAAAAACGGTGGTAAAACCTGAGGTTTGCCCCTCTCAGAGCTGATTCAAGGTCTATTCCCTGGCGTCTGGCAAGGTTGGCCAGCGTGAACAGCAGATCGCCAAATTCTTTTTCCTCCTCTTCCCTGGAGGCAGAAGTGATTATCTCCCTTGCTTCTTCTGCTACCTTCTCAACCACACCCGAGTCATCTTCCCAGTCAAAGCCAACCCTTGCCACTCTTTTCTGTATAGCCTGGGAGTAGGAAAGAGCCGGCATGGCGGCAGGAACCCCATCCAGCATCGATGTGCGCTCTTTGCGTTCCGATTGTTTAATTTCTTCCCAATTGGCAAGAACTTCAGTAACACTTTCTGTCCGGGTATTTCCGAATACATGCGGGTGACGGCGAATAAGTTTTTCGTTGATAAGCCTTATCACCTGAGATATGTCGAACTCAGAGCTGTCGTGTGCGATTTGAGAGTGGAGCACTATCTGGAGAAGCAGGTCGCCAAGTTCTTCTCTTAAGGAAACAGCATCGTCATTATCAAGGGCACTTAACACTTCATAGGTCTCTTCCAGCAGGGAATCGCGGATTGACTGGTGGGTTTGCTTGCGATCCCAGGGGCATCCATCGGGGCCTCGAAGCCGTGCAATTATTTTTACCAGGGTTTCAAAACTTTCAAGTTCGCCATCATCCGTGCCGGTAAAAAGATTGTCCATAATATGATGATTATACTCTTCCGGCTGCCAGTGGGTAAAATAGAAAGCCGTCGTTTATTGGTAAATCCCCCTGTCAGAATGTTAAAATCTAACCTGATGACGATGCGAGAAATAGATGTTATTGCCGCTGAAAAGGCCGTTGCCGGATTGTGCCAGAAAGCCAATTTTGAACTGGGCGCAGATGTGATTAAAGCCCTGCAAGACTCTCTGGGAAAAGAACAATCCGCAATAGGAAGAGAAGTCCTGAAAAGCCTGCTGGATAACGCTGACAAGTCCCTAAACAAACGTGTACCGCTTTGCCAGGATTGTGGTGCGGCTGTTGTCTTTGTTGAAATTGGACAGGATGTTCATATCACTGGAGGGAATCTGTCTGATGCTATTGAGCGAGGTGTAAAAAAGGGGTACAGCGAAGGTTATTTAAGAAAATCTATGGTATCCAGACCGTTTTCGGAAAGGGTGAATACCGGTGATAACACGCCCCCTGTAATTCATTACGATATAGTACCTGGGGACCATTTGCGAATTGTGGTAATGCCAAAGGGAGGAGGAGCAGAAAACACAAGCAGGGTATCGATGCTTTCTCCCGGAGATGGGGAGCAGGGCATCATCGATGTGGTGGAGGAAACAGTCAGGGGTGCGGGTGGGGCTCCATGCCCGCCACTGATAGTTGGTATCGGGATCGGCGGTACCCTTGAAAAAGCTGCCATAATGGCAAAAAAAGCGCTTATGAGGCCAGTTGGCCAGCCGGGACCGGATCCGGAATTGGTAATCCTGGAAGAAAAAATATTGAACCGGTTAAACTGCCTGGGTATCGGGCCACTCGGAATGGGTGGCAGTTCCACTGCGCTGGCGGTGCATATTCTTGCATTCCCCTGCCATATGGCAAGCCTGCCGGTAGCAGTAAACCTGCAGTGTCATAGCGCTCGCCACGCCGAGGTGGTGCTCTAATGGGAAAGATTTGTGTGTCATCACCTTTTTCAGAAGAGGCAGTTCTCGAATTAAAGGCTGGCGACAGCCTGTTGATAAGCGGCTCAATCCTGGTGGCACGTGACGCTGCCCACAGACGTTTGGTGGAATTGCTTGCTAAAGGCCACGATTTGCCGGTGAATCTAACCGGACAGACTTTATATTACATGGGGCCCTCCCCGGCAAGGCCGGGAGCCGTGATCGGGGCTTGCGGGCCCACCACCAGCCGGCGTATGGACAGGTACACAGTTCCCTTGCTTGAACAGGGGTTGAAGGTTATGATAGGCAAGGGAGAACGGTCTGCAGATATCAAACGTGCCATCATCAAACACCAGTCCGTTTACCTTGTTACCCTGGGTGGGGCTGGTGCGCTGCTGGGGGAGTGTGTAAAAAAAGCCGAAACCATCTGTTACCCCGAGCTTGGCGCTGAAGCTATCATGAGGCTTGAAGTAGAAGAATTCCCGGCTTTTGTTGCTTATGATTGCCGGGGAGGGGATCTTTTCGAACAGGAGAGAACAAAATACCATCATATGTGCAAGGATTAATTTGAAGACAGACGGAGGCGATTATGGAAGATTGTGTTTTTTGCAAGATAGTTAAAGGGGAAATCCCCTGTGATAAAGTATACGAGGACGATCAAATCATTGTTTTTAATGATATTCATCCCCAGGCGCCGGTTCACCTTTTGGTCATTCCTAAAAAACACATCAAATCAATAGCTGTAATGAACGAAAAGGATGTTGCATTGGTTGGCCAGATGGTAAATATTGCTACGCGTATTGCTGCTGCTGCTGGAATAAGTGCCAAAGGGTTCAGGTTGGTGACCAATAGCGGAGAGGAAGGTGGCCAGGTTGTTCCTCATCTTCACTGGCATATACTGGGAGGAAGACAGCTCAGCGGGGAACTGGGCTAGCTGACAGCCCTGTCGAGGAATAGAAAAAGAGCCGCGATAGTTTTACAATCTTTGATCTGGCTGGTTCGAATCATATCTTTGATCTCGGCCGTGGTTTTTGTGGTTAATTCTATGGATTCTGTGTCCTCGGCTACCAGGGGTGAATGTTTAAGTTCGCGGGCGAGATACACATGCATGTATTCATCAGCGTAGCCGGGTGCCAGAAAAAAACCACCCAACCTTTCCAGGTACTCAGGATCGAAACCGGTTTCCTCGCGTAATTCACGCCTGGCTGTGCTTTCAGGGTTTTCTCCCGGCTCTACACAGCCGGCTGGAATCTCCCAAAGATTTTCCCCGGTTGGGTAGCGGAATTGATTTACCAGCAAAAGATTCTGGTGTTTGTCGATGGCGATTATGCCTACAGAGTCAACATGCTCTACCACTTCCCTGTTGGCTGTTCCTCCCTTTTCAGTCTTGACAATGTCTGATCTGAGGTTGAGTATTGTTCCTTTGTAGATGTAACTGGTGCCAATCGGGATTTCTTGCATGTAATTACTCCTTAAAAGCGTATATCAAAGCTGATTCATCGCAATCCGGGAATTTGGGGCATTTGAAACATTCTCCCCAGATTTTCTGTGGAAGCTCTGATTTATCTATCACTTTGAATCCGCATCTGGAAAAAAATTCCGGTGTGTAGGTAAGGCAAAACACCCTGGGAATATTCAGACACCGGGCTTCTTCCAGACATTTGTTTACAATCTTGTAACCCCAGCCCAGTTTCTGGTATTCACCGGTTACCGCCAGGGATTTGATTTCGGCCAGGTCTTCCCATAGAACGTGCAGTGCTCCGCAGGCAATGATCTGGCTATCCTGGTGAACAACATAATAATCGCGAATATTTTCATAGATTTCCGATAGAGAGCGCGGTAGCATCTTCCCCCGGGCTGCGAAACTGTTTACCAGGCGGTGAATCTGGGCTGCTTCTTTGATGGTAGCTTTTTGAATAGTTTCCATTTTAAACTTTTAATCTCTTTTCAATTGTACTATAGAAAGGTGTTTTGGGAAGTGTTCTTAAAAACCGGATTTTTTCCGGGCTGCGCCTGATAGCTATGGAGGAGCCGTCAGGCAGAGAGCAGGATGTGTGGCCGTCAACATTCAGAGCTGCGGTGTGGGTGTTTGAGATTTGGAGCTGGACCTCGCTGTCAGCGGGCAGTACCATATTGTAATTTAAACCCAGGTGCGGAAGTATCGGGATAAGCAGAAAGTCCTCAGAAGCCGGGTGCATAACTGGCCCACCTGCAGCCAGGGCGTAACCGGTAGAACCGGTAGCGGTTGCCAGTATTACGCCATCTGCCCGGAAGGTGGTGAGCAAATCGCCATTTATCCTGGTTTCTACATGGATTATACGGGCAACTTCCCCTCTGGCAACCACAATATCATTTAAAGCTGTAAACTGCTGCCGGGGAGCGTCTGTGTCTGCGCCGGGCAAAGCCAATTCAGCTTGCAGTAATGTTCTCTCGTCGATCCATCCTTCACCCCTTACCAGCGCCGGGATCTTCTCTCCGGTATCTTCAGCGCTTACTTCGGTCAGGAAGCCAAGCCTGCCAAGGTTGATGCCGGTGATGCAGGTAGATCCGGGGATAATGGCGTTTGCTGTTCGCAGTATGGTGCCATCCCCGCCAACTGTTATTATCAGCTCTGTTCCGTGAGCCTTACGGCGCACCTCTTCTCCGTCCCAGGCAGAAACCAGCCAGGTTTCCATTCCCAGATCTTTTAGAAGGGCGACGGTTTTTTCGGCAACAAACGGAGCCGCCTGATTCTTCGGATGGTAGACAACACCAACAGTTTTCAAATAATCACCTTTCTGGCTTCAAACAGGAAAAAGCAGTCTATCACTGGCATTCTTGCCTGTCAATCTAGCGTTTGCGGGCAAGCAATACTATGGCAACACCGGCAATCATGGCTATCAGAGCACCAATTGGCCCCCAGAAAACCCATTTTATAAGACTGAGGCTGGAAAAAAGTACAACAACCCCGAGTATCGTTATTAGAAAGCCTATGAGAACGATCCGTGTGCGTGGCGAAAAGGATGAACCTGTTTGGTTGACGGGCTCCGAGTTGTCATCCTCCTGATACTGGCTTGTCTTTTCGGGCAATTGCGCCATCTTGATGATACGTACTACTAAAAGAACGACAAAGGCAATAACGATTATTAAAATTATTTCGCCAATGCCAAATTTCATGAGTAAAAAGCCTCTTAAAAATTAATAAACTATTATTAATAGCATATCATAAATCACCTCGCAGCTAAAACAACATTATGCCAATAAGCCGATTATGGTAAAATGCCTCAAATTCATTACCAAGAGGCAAAAACAGATTATGACCGGTAAAGAAACATATTACACATCTGACCATCTCTGGGTTGAACATGTTGGAGGCAGCCTGTATCGAATCGGAGTGACCTATGAATATCTCGATCGTCTGGCTACGATACGCATAGTTGAGCTGCCTGAGGCAGGCAGTAAAATAGAACAAGGGGCAAATATGGCGGTTCTGGAATCGTCTAAGGCGGCGGTCGAACTACCGGCTCCTTTCAACGGTATAGTAAGTAAAGCCAACGCTGAGGCAGTGGCAGACCCCGGAATTATTAACCGGGAGCCAATGGGTAAAGGCTGGCTGCTGGAAGTAGAATATGATTCTTCAGGCAGTCCAGGAGGCTTGATTACTGAAGAAGAATATCGCAAGTTGCTGTAATAAACAACGGAGGAAGTAATGGAAAACACCAATGAAGTTTTATCCCAGATCGATTCTTCCCTTAAAAAACTGGCAGCTCAAACCCCCTCCCAGATGCAGTCTTTCGGGCGGATGCTTGAAGCTGTAGAATCTCCGGGAAAACTGGACAGGAAAACCAAGGAGCTGATCGCGATAAGCCTTTCCATAGCCGGGAAATGTCAC
>JAQUQL010000008.1 GCA_028716145.1 Dehalococcoidales bacterium | reverse complement strand
ACCCGCACCCTTTTTGCTTGCCCAAATGCTGCCTGTATTGTAAAATACTGGGTTAGTTATCTGCGTTGCTAAAAACTGATTGCCTAATCAGAGTGCAACTCTCCATTACCCCCAACCACCAAACCCCCTTTACGAAATTACGCCAAAGGAGGTAACGCCATAGAGTACCAAGTTTACACACTCTCGAATTTCAGGAATCTGCCCCAGGCTGCCTGGCTCTCCGAAGAGCAAAAGCGCGATATAGAAATCGTCGGCTCGGTTTTCCCTTTCCGGGTGAATAACTATGTTGCCGACCGGTTGATAAACTGGGAAAAACCGGAGGCTGACCCCATGTTTATCACCATTTTCCCCCAAAAGGGCATGCTGCGTGAGGAAGACTACCAGACGATGGCCGGGCTCTTCCGCGCCGGAGCTGACAACCAGGCTATAAAAAACGCTGCTAACCAGATACGGCTGAAATTAAACCCCCATCCTGCCGGCCAGCAGGAATACAACACGCCGCTGTTTGAGGGGAAGCATCTTAACGGGGTTCAGCATAAATACCGGCAGACAATCCTCCTCTTCCCCCAACAGGGGCAAAACTGCCATGCTTTCTGTACATTCTGCTTCAGATGGCCGCAGTTTACCGGTATAGAAGAACTAAAGATAGCTTCTTGCGGAAACCACAGGCTAAGCGCCTACATCAAGTCTCACCCCGAAATTACCGATGTGTTAATCACCGGCGGGGACCCGCTGATAATGAAAACCAAGGTACTGGCCGGTTATATTGAACCGTTTCTCTCCCCCGAACTTTCCAACATCACCACTATCCGCATAGGTACCAGGGCACTTAGCTACTGGCCTTACCGCTTTCTTACCGATAACGACAGTGAAGATTTGTTAAACCTCTTTAAAAGAATAAGAAAAGCCGGCAAACACCTTGCATTTATGGCCCAATTCAACCATCCAAATGAACTGGCAACCGAAGAAGTAAAGCAGGCCATCGCCCGAATACAGGAAGCCGGAGCAATAATCAGGACCCAGTCTCCCCTGCTTAACCATATTAACGCAGACGCAAATATCTGGGCAGAAATGTGGCAAAAACAGGTATCGCTCAACTGCATTCCTTATTACATGTTCATAGCGCGTAACACCGGTGCCCAGCATTATTTTGCCGTGCCTCTTGTTGAGGCCTTGGAAATATTCAGAACCGCCTATAAGTCCGTCAGCGGGCTTTGCCGTACGGTAAGAGGCCCCAGCATGTCCTGCCTGCCGGGCAAAATCCAGATTACCGGCATACACGAAATTTATGGCCAAAAGGTGATTGGTCTTCAAATGCTCCAGGGCAGAAATCCGGACTGGGTGAGGCGGCCGTTTTTTGCCGAGTATGATGAAAATGCTACCTGGTACACAGAACTTAAACCGGCATTTGGAGAAGAGCAGTTCTTTTTCAGCGAAGAGCTTGACCAGATTCTTGAACCGGGAGAATTTGAAACCGGCTTTGAGTAACTCGCGTCCGCTTGACAGAAAAAAATATTGCTGGTAAATATAAATTATGCTCATGTAACAAGTCTTTATCAGAGGGGAATGGCTTACCAGTAAAAGTTTGCACTTTTTAATCTGCCGGGCTCAACTGCCCGGTGGCCGCATTAAAAGCATTTTGCAACATCAAATACCTACAGGGGGGAATTAATCAGCTATGGAAACAGAGTCATTACCAGAAAACGAGTGCAATACTGCACCCGAGCCACAACTACCCCAGGCACTGCTCGAAACTAACCTGCCGTTTACCCTTATCAGAAAAGATGGGGCACGGGACATCTACGACCTGGGTGAATACAACCTTGCCGTATATACGGACAGAGCAACAGTCTTTGATGCCCCCATCGAAGGCGGCATCCCGGAAAGAGGCAAATGCCTGGCACGCCTTGCCGCTTACTGGCTGGCCAAAACCCGCCCGGTTATCGCCAACCATTTTAAAAGCGCTTTGCAAAACCCGGATGAACTGAAGAGCTACCTGGCTGAAGAAAGCAGTTTTGATCTGCCGGAAAATCTTGTTGAACGTTGCCTTATTTATAAAAAAACCGAACCTCTGGATATTATCTTTGAAATATGGGGCTACCTGACGGGCCCAGCCTGGAAAGAATACCAGGATAACGGAACCGTTTTTGGCCATCCGCAGATTAATGGCCTGCTGCAAAGCCAATCCCTGCCTGCCAGTGTTTTTGTTGCTTTTGAAAAGAGCGGGGATGGGACCCGCAAACAGTTAACCGATGAAGAATTAACCGAGCGCTTGGGAACAAAACTGCTGGAAGACATTAAAACCTCCGGTGCCAGGATTTATACCGATCTTCAGCGCACACTGAGAGTAAATGGAAAATTCATCGTGCCTCATATGAGCCTGGTTTTCGGCAACAACCGCTCCAAGGCTTTCATCGCAGATGACATGCTTACTCCCGAATCCGCCTGCTACTGGGATATGACGCATTACCGGGTCGGCAACCAGTATTACAATTATGAAATGCAAACCCTCAAAGCATGGCTGGCACACACCAGCTGGAACCACCGCGGCCCGTTGCCGCAGATACCTCCGGAGATCATGCTCCAGACAATTGCAAAACACCGCAACTTGTGCGAGCGTGTCACCGGCAAACAGACATTTGCCTGAACCATCAACTTAAAGCTATGATTAAACCCCTGTAAAAGTTTACCCGCCAACAGGGGTTTAATATTTTATAAATGAGCGCGCTCACGGACTGCCATACATACCAACCGGGCAATTTTTACAGAGAGCCTGCCTCAAGGAGAGTACCACCATTTTAAAACAGGAACGGTTTTCATTTTATTCTCATCTTGCCGGCGCGGTCATGGCTATTGCTGGCACCATCGTTCTGCTGGTGATATCCTGGGGAGATTGGCGTTACTTTGCAGTCTGCCTTGTTTATGGGCTTGGCGCCATCAACCTGTTTGCGTCCAGTTCAGCCTACCACGCATCCAAGCGTGGTGAGGATGCCAGAACCATCTGGCGCAAGCTTGACCACGTTGCCATCTACATCATGATAGCCGGAAGCTACACACCGCTTGCCTTCCATTACCTTGAAGGAGCCTGGTTCTGGAGCATCATCCTCATCCAGTGGGGGCTGGTGATTGCGGGGCTGTTTTTTAAACTTTTTTACCTCAAAGCACCGCGATGGCTTTCGGTTTCCATTTACCTGGCCATGGGATGGATGGTGGTCATCTTCCTGGCTCAGCTGTGGCCACTGGCAAGCACAAACGAGATATTGCTACTGGTACTTGGCGGGGTTAGTTACAGCACGGGAGCTGCTATATATGCAGTTAAAAAGCCCAACCCTTTCCCTGGAGTTTTTGGCTTTCATGAAATATTTCATGTTCTTATACTGCTCGGTGCCGCGCTGCATTACCTGGTTATCTTTTCCATTCTGCAATAAACCAGCTTTGGTTTGTGTGCAGCCTGCCTCTGGCATTAAAATAAAGTTATTCGTATCAATACAGGGGGTGAACAGTGGCAATTGTAGGGTATCTGGTAATGGCGGTTCTTTTGATTGCAGCTCTGGCATTGACGATAGCCGGAGTGTATTTTTTTACCAGAAAGCCTGACTGGTTTGTAAAAGCGACAGGGGTTGTGGTTGCCGTGCTGGGTTTTGCCATAATGCTTGCTTTTATAATCGGCTTTGCTACTGAAGGCAACCCTTTTAACCTGGTATTTATAATGATTATGTCATCTGCGGGCATCATCGCCTTCCTCTTCTGGCTGGCAATGCTTGTGGACAGCGCACTCAACGAAACCGATAACAACGAAAGGCTGATTTGGGTACTTATCATTATATTTACCAATTTCATCGGTGCGCTGATATACTTCCTGGCAAGACGCCCGGTAAGGCTTAAATCAACTTCAAGACAATAATTGATGAATGTAATAGATGTTAACCGGCTGGCAAAACGTTTTGGCAATGTAGTTGCAGTTGATGATATCTCCTTTCAGGTTAAAAAGGGAGAAATATTTGGTTTTCTTGGCCCCAATGGTGCCGGTAAAACCACAACCATATCCATGCTTTGCACACTGCTTAAACCCTCTTGCGGAACTGCCAGCGTTGGCGGCTTTGACATTGTACGGGAGCGCGAAGACGTGCGCCGTTCAATCGGGCTGGTTTTCCAGGATTCTTCCCTTGATGAATATCTTACTGCCGAACAGAACCTGCGCTTTCATGCCTATGCCTATAACGTCCCGCGAGCCGAAAGGAAAAAGCGCATTGACGAACTGCTGGAACTGGTAGGGCTTTCTGACCGGCGTAAAAGCAAGGTTTCTACCTTTTCCGGTGGAATGAAAAGGCGGTTGGAGATAGCCCGCGGTTTACTTCATCACCCGGATGTGCTCTTCCTGGATGAGCCTACTCTCGGCTTGGATCCTCAGACCAGGCGCCACATCTGGGACCACATTACAAGCCTCAGAAAAACCAGCGGTCTTACGATTTTCCTTACCACCCATTACATGGATGAGGCTGAGAACTGCCACCGGATAACTATTATCGACCAGGGGCAGATAATAGCCATGGATTCCCCGGAGCGGTTGAAGGATTCGGTAGGGGGCGACCTGGTAACCATCAAGGCAGAAGATGAAGATAACGCTACCAGAGAACTTGTCCAGAAATTTAACATCTCACCTCAATCAAACGAAGGCTCGCTTTCTTTTTACGTCCCTCAAGGTGACAAGTTCATCGCCAGTCTGCTTAATGGTTTCAGCAGTCGGCTGACCGCCATCAACATCCGCCGTCCAACCCTGGATGACGTGTTTCTTAAACTGACCGGCAGGGCTATACGCGATGAAGATGCAAGCCTGAGGGACCGCATGGCAATGGCAAGAAGAAGGCACGGCAGGTAAAATGAACGCTATTTTCAGAGCTATATGGGTTGTCGGCTACCGTGAGCTGCTGCGTTTTGTGCAGGAACGCTCCCGGCTGATTTCTTCCTTCGGGATGCCTCTGATCTTCCTGGTTGTGTTCGGAGCCGGTTTTGGCCGCATGATAGGAACTGTAGTTCCGGGGGTAGACTACATACAATTCATGTACCCGGGCATCCTTGCCATGACGGTACTTATGAACTCCCTCATGAGCGGGGTTTCCATCGTCTGGGACCGTGAATTTGGCTTTTTAAAAGAGATTCTGGTTTCGCCGCTTGACCGGCGGGGAATACTCCTGGGCAAGGCAACCGGCAGCGCGGTTGTTGCCATCATACAGGGTTCGGTGATGCTGATTCTGGCACCTTTCCTTGGCATCTCGCTGACATTTTTTACCGTACTTAAACTTATCCCGGTGCTTTTTATCGTATCGATCGCCATTTCTTCTCTTGGTCTGCTGGTTGCATCCAGAATGAAATCCCAGCAGGGCTTCCAGATGGTGATCCAGCTGCTCATTATGCCGCTTATTTTCCTTGCCGGTGTATTCTATCCGGTGAATAACGTGCCCCTTATCATGGAAGTCATCTCCAAGATCAACCCGTTGACCTACGGAGTAGATGCCATCAGGCAGGTATTTCTGGGAGCAGATTCTGCTTACGAGATAGGAATAACCATTTTTGGCCACACCATGAGCGTGCTGGATGATATAATAGTGGTCTCCATACTGGGCCTTGGCCTGATAAGTGCTGCTGTGTGGTCCTTTAACCGTAGTGAGTAAATCTGCCCAAATCCTGCAATATTGACACAAAGAGTGCTGCTGGTTAAACTGGATAATAACGAACATTAAGAGGGTTAAATCCAGTTGAAGTGCCCTGTATGCCGCAAATCCATGATAGTGGTTGAATACCACAGCGTTGAGCTTGATTATTGCCCTGCATGCCATGGAACATGGTTTGACAAAGGTGAGCTGGAACTACTTTTTCGCTCCATGGAACTGGATGAAAAACCGGGCCTGCTTGAAAGCATTGCCAAACAGCCGGAGGCAGAATCCAGCGAGGAAAAGCGCAAATGCCCGATCTGCCAGCACCATATGCAAAAGCATGTTTTAGGTTCATCACCTCAAATACTGGTTGACCTGTGCTCCCGAAAGCACGGACTATGGTTTGATTCAGGCGAACTTCACCGCCTGGTAAAAGGAATAAGCACCGGAGATTTAACTGAATATTCCAGCGAGCAGGAACTGCTGGTTTTCCTCGGCGAAGCATTTGAAGCCGAAGATAGTTGTAAATAAACAGGAGGTCAAAGATGATTGGAGTATGGATCGCCCTTGGAGTTATTGTTGTTCTTATACTGGCAATTGTTGCCCTTTACAACGGCCTGGTAAGGCTGCGAAATGAAGTTAAAAACGCCTGGGCGCAGATTGATGTTCAGCTAAAACGCCGCTACGACCTTATCCCCAACCTGGTAGAAACGGTGAAGGGTTATGCAAAACATGAACGCGAAACCTTTGAAGCTGTTACCAACGCACGTACGATTGCACAGAAAATGTCTGATGCCGGTGCCCAAGCTCGTAGCAAGGCTGAGGGAGAGCTAAGCTCGGCTCTGATGCGCCTCCTGGCAGTTGCCGAAGCTTATCCGGATCTGAAAGCCAACCAGAATTTTCTTGCCCTTCAGGAAGAGCTTACCAGCACCGAGAACAAAATCAGTTTTGCCAGGCAGTTCTATAATGATGCGGTTTTACGCTACAACAACCAGACCCAGATGTTTCCTTCCAGCATCATAGCTGGCATGTTTGGCTTCCAGGGCAGTGAGTTCTTTGAAGTAACAGAATCGGTCCAGCGGGAAGCTCCCAAAGTCAGTTTTTCTTAATAATTGTTATCGGAGTGATCTTTTAGATAAATGTGGGAACAGATACGCTCTAACCAGTGGCGCTCTGTAGTACTGGCCATTGCCATGGGGCTGGTACTTATAGGAGTTGGCTATGCTTTAGGCCTGTATTTTGCTGATAACGGCATAATAGGCGTAATATTTGCCATAGTATTATGGGTGATAATGAACATGGTTGCCCTTTTCCAGGGCGATAACATCCTGCTATCCCTCTCCGGCGCCCGCAAGATCGGCCCCGGGGACCATCCCCGCCTTTATAACATTGTTGAGGAGATGCAGATAGCTGCCGGGCTTGAAAAGATGCCGGACGTGTATATAATCGATGACCAGGCGCTTAATGCGTTTGCCGTAGGCCGAGATAAAAACAAGGCAGCTGTGGCTGTAACTGCTGGCCTGCTTGCCAGGCTTAACCGTGATGAACTCCAGGGTGTGATTGCCCACGAAATGGCACACATAAAAAACCGCGATGTTTTACTGATGGCGGTTACATCGGTGATGCTGGGAACCATAGTTATACTTTCCTGGTATGCATCAAGAATGATGATTTTTGGCGGCTCCGGAGGCTCAAGGCGTGATTCGGGTGGCGGCGGTGGCGGCCAGGCCATCATAATGCTCATTGCCCTGGCACTGGTTATACTTGCCCCTATTTTTGCCCAGCTTATCTACTTTGCCATTTCCCGCAAGCGGGAATACCTCGCAGACGCTTCTGGAGCGCTATTTACGCGCTACCCGGAAGGGCTTGCTTCTGCGCTGGAGAAAATCGCCTCCTCTACCCAGCCACTGAAATCTGCCAACCAGGCAACGGCGCCCATGTACATCATGAATCCTTTCCGGCAAAAGGGTAAACCGGCGGCTGATCTATCCTCGACGCATCCGCCTATCTCCGAACGCATACGTATACTGCGTTCAATGGGCGGAGCCAGCCTTACAGATTACAACAAGGCATATTCGCAAGTTCATCGCGGCGGGGGAAGTATTTTGGGCGCTTCCGCGCTGGCGGCGGCTCCCAAAGCACCTATCAAGCATGCTCCCAATAAATCCGGCTTTGTGCAGGATGATGAAACCAATGAACTTCAGCGTGCGCGTGAAACAAGCGATGCACTCTGGAGACTTAACAACTATTCCACCATTAACTGTAAATGCGGCACCCGCCTGCGCGTTCCTCCCGATTTTAAAGGCACTTCGGTTAAATGCCCCCACTGCGGAACAGCCAACTCTGTCGCCTGAAGATCGATATCCATGATAGTAGCAATACTTGTAGCCGAAGGTTTTGAAGAAATTGAAACATCAGTTACCTATGATGTTTTAAAGCGGGCAGGCATTGAAGTGCTAACCGCAGGACTTAAACAGGGTCCGATCACCGGCTCCCGCGGGTTAAGAATTGTTTGTGACATAGTGGTAGATGAGCTGAAAGCTTCTGCGCTTGACGGGCTGATCGTCCCGGGCGGCTATCCTGGTTATGTAAACCTTGGCAAAAGCCCAGTGGTTTTAAACCTGATAAGAACCATGGCCTCTGCCGGCAAAGATCTGGCTTCCATATGCGCAGGACCACTCGTGCTTGAACAGGCAGGTGTCATAAAGGGCAAAACCGTTACCTGCTTTCCCGGAACAGAATCAAGCCTTAAAACAGCCCGTTTCAGCCCTCAGCGCGTAATAGAAGATGGCAATATCATAACCAGCCGCGGGCCTGGAACTGCCATGGATTTTGCTCTCAAGCTGGTAGAGCGCTGGGCTGGTTATGAAACAGCCGAGAAGATCCGCAAGGAATTGGTAGTTTAGTCAGACGCTTCGATAATTTCATCGGCATCGGTCATTGAGCTGATCTGTTCAACAAAACTTTTAAGCGAGCCGCTTTTCTGCCTGAGGACCTTTAATCCTGAGCCGATGGGGCTCACCGACCCTGGTGAAGAAGCATAAGTCCCGTAAAAAGCAAAGTAAGCCTGGTTTAATTTGCGGATATAATAACCGTGAGAAGCCAGATTCAGCCGCTTTTCTTCCATGTAGCGCTCAGCTTCTTCAACCTGCCCGTTTTGGAGCAGTTCATCTACTGTGACGCGGATAGCCCTCATCTCGGCATAAAAATCAAATTCCTCAGCGGCAGCGATGGGCATGCCGGCAGAAAGTATCTGTGGCTCCTGGTAATACTTTTCGTATACAAGAGAAGCAATCTCGGCACTGACCATTCCGGCCAGGGCCTCATTTACAGTGGCGATCTCATAATCGCGCGTAAAGCCGGCAACATGCAGACCGTAACGGAAACCTAGCGGGCGGAAAAAAAGATACTGATGGAACCATTCTTCAACCGCCACTTCTATAGAGTATTCAAGCGACATGGTGTCAGAAACAAACGCCGGATAGGTGGCAATCCCACCCAGCCTTACCACCAGGGCACTCATTCCAAGCGCAGAGATATCTTCTTCGACGGCTTCTTTTTGCTCTTCAGTTATTTGTTGATCAAGAGTGATATCCCTTATCCGGGTGATTTCATCCCGGGGGGAAACCACCAGCAAATGGGGAGGGGGCTCGATCACGAAATTTACCGGAGGGAACACCAGCTCAGCGTTGTGCAGATCCTGCCAGGGGTTTATGATACCTGTTTCTTTCAAAACCGCATTGATCTGCGCAGACAGTATACCCAGGGCATCCGGCAGTATCTCTTCATTCCTTTGTGACAAGCTTGATATTTGCCCTTCGATAGCGCCAACATCACCTTCTACCAGACCATCTTTTACCATCAACAGTTTCTGCTCAAGTGATGAAACAAGCTGGCGGTTATTAAAAACCTCTTTGACAACTTCGCTATTTTCAGGGTCACTCGAACGGCTGTTAAATATAAAATCATCCAGTTGACGAGTGAGTGCCTCTATCTGCCATTCTAATATGCTGAAATGATACGGCTTTGCTATCTGGCTGATGTCACCCTCAAGAGTTGATGAAGGAGAGCAGGCAGAAAGCACGCAGCCTGCCACAATAACCGCAGCCGCAGTGAGCAATTTCAAGCATCTGGACACTTTGAGCTTTTTCACGCAATAATCCTTTTTACGGATCTGGTTTTAAAATTTCAAGCCCGGCTAGGATTGGGAAGAATTAACCTGGTTTTCCTCTGAAATACCGCAGGCAACCTTTGCCAGATCCCAGGAATAGTCATACAGGTGCAGCCCCTTGCTGACTGCTATAATTTCTCCATCTTCAACACCTAATTCGGATCCGATATATTCTTTGAGCAATTGGATGGCAGCAAGGTTGGACGGAAACCCGGCCCACAGGTCCCAGGAACGAAAATAACAGACAAAGTGCAGGCTGTTATAGCGTACTCTTGTATCAATGCCACGCAGGCACGGAGGATCGGCCAGATAAATCGACCGGTCATCTCCAACGCACATATACGCCTGGTTGGTATTAAAGCCTTCCTCACGGTACATCCGAATCACTTCGGCTATCTGATGCTCAAGAAACTGCCCGTAAGTATACTGTTCGCCTTCAGCGCGTTTTGCAGTCATCAGGTAAGGAAGGTAGTTTTCTATATATTCCATGGTGGTGGGCGAAGGGACTCCGGCAGGTACATCTGGTGTAAGCGGGCGGTTGCCCGGGTTGGTTATTTTAACCTGGATGTAATCCAGTTCCTTGCGCTTCTGGCCGGCGTAAGAGCCTCTTTCAATATGGTATTCATACCCGTTATCCAGAACCTGCCGCAGGCCGAGAAACCAGGCTTCTGACAGATCGCGCGCTTCGATTGTGGTTATTTTCATCAATTACTCCCACCGTTTTATCTAATACCTGTGCGATTAAAAAGGCCAAAAAACCGGTCCTGGTATTCTTCGAAAAGACCCCACCGGTCAAGCTCGTCCTTTAGTTCCTTGGGCTCAAGCTCGCCTGAGGTTACCTTGCTGAACATTTCTTCGATTCCCAGCCGGGCTTCCATGGGAACCCCGAGGGGGTCAATGTTTAACAGTCCCCTGGACTGCATCTGGGATATATTGCCCTTCATTGAATGAGAGGTGATCTGATGAATGAACTTGAGAAGAGATACGTCCCACATATCATCTTTTCCTTTTATTATTGCCATCAAAGGATCCCGATTGTGTTCGATTTCAGCATTAAGCCGCTCGACCACGGTCTGCATATTATCAGAGACGATGTTTAGCTCGCCGGGTTCGTTGCGGTAAGTGTAATAGATACCCGGGGTATTTGCGCCATGCTGGTGAATAAGCGAATCGAAGTATTGGCGCGCATCAGAGCTGAAACCTTCCAGCCGGGAAAGGTAATATGGCGTAACCACACGCGGACGATTGGCAATCACCCTGCCCTTGCGTATTACTGTTTCATTATTTTTCTTGTCGATTTCGGCATAAGTCGGCGATGTTACCATGTAATAGCCGATATTGGTAACCCCGAAGGTATCCAGAAGCTGCCTTGGAGGCCTTATTATCAAAGTTTGCCGGACAGCCTCAGCTATTCTTTCATCCTTTATATCCATTTATCCACCTCCTCACGTTGTATCAGCTGATCTGTTTTAACTCATCTTTGTATTCGGCCAGCATTTTCGAGTATTGAGAGTCAAACTGATTTACCAGGCGGCGTTTTTCTTCCTTAAACTGGGGAAGGTTTTCTACATCGGCAACCATTCCCGAAGCACCGGAGCCAAGCTGCTGCTCGATCGCCTGTTTCAGTTTTCTTGAATACTCTGTTTTAAGCTGTTCAAGAGCCTGTTTCTTCTGAGTGCTTCCCTGGGTTTCGTAGTGCTCAAAAAGATTTTGTATCTGTGCTACAACCTGGCCAGCGCTTTCCTTATCGGTTTTTAGCTTCACAACCGCTTCCAGGGCTTTTCGGTTACGCTCTTTTTCAACTTCTCCCTGCGGAAGCGTAATGCTCGAATATATAATAGAAAGTGCCCCCTGGATAAGATAACCACGCTCAGGGGATTTTATCTTACCGAGCTCTTCTTCAACATCTGCGTCTGAGGAAATAATGCGCGCTCCCAGTTTTTCGCCTTCCGGAACATACTTCCACCGCAGGCGATCTTCAGCAGTGATTTCCTCACTCTGGGCTGCTGCCTTTGCCAGTGCTATTTCTCTGGCACTTTTAATTTCATCTGTCATATTTAAACTCCCGAATATTGAACCCTTATAACCTCATTATACTAAATATAGCTTTAAGTATAAACCATCTGGGCACAATAAAGGTATGAGGTGTAAGCTGGAATTGCCAAAAACACGTTCGATAACCAGGACTTGTGAAGAAAGCAGATTATTACAAAGGGCGTAAATATCGATACACCGGCAAGAAATGAGTCTTTGGTTATTTACCCGAGTTGTTTCTCAGCAGCCAGTACTCAAGACTGTCAGCCAGGGCAAGCCAGCTGGCTTCTATAATATTGGTGGAACTGCCTACAGTGCGCCACTGGTTTTCGCCATCAGTGGATTCTATCAGTACCCTCACCAGCGATTCAGTTCCGGTACTTTGTTCTAGTATTCTAACTTTGTAGTCCACCAGCTTGACCGCTGAAAGGCTGGGGTAATTGGCCAGCAGGGCTTTACGAAGAGCATTGTCCAACGCGTTTACAGGGCCATCGCCTTCGGAAGCAGTATGCAGGATAGACCCGTCTATCTTTACCTTTACCATTGCCTCGGAAAGCATATCTTCACTGCTGAGGTTTCTGGAAGATTGGCGCCGCCTTTTTTCAACCAGAACCATAAAATCAACCAGTTCAAAAGGAGGTTGATAGCCTGGAACACCACGATGTAGAAGTAAATCAAATGAGGCTTCAGCATTTTCATACTGAAATCCCCTGCTTTCCAGTGACTTTACCTGCTCAACCAGTTTTCTGGCCTCCGTGCCTGACGGAGGGAGTGGAACCCCGATCTCCCTGGCTCTGAATATTATATTTGATCTTCCGCTTAGCTCGCTGACAAGAGTGCGTGTTTTATTGCCGACCAGTTCCGGATCAATGTGCTGATAGCTCTGCGACCATTTGCTGATGCCGCTTACATGCAAACCGGCCTTGTGCGAAAATGCGCTGGAGCCAACATAAGGAAGGTGACCATCCGGGCTCAGATTAGCTACTTCACTCACAAACCGGGAAACCTCGGTAAGCTTGGAAAGCTGCTCATCGCTTACACAATCTATGCCCATTTTCAGCTTGAGAGCAGGAATTATGGAACATAAATTGGCGTTACCGCAGCGTTCACCGTACCCGTTTATAGTGCCCTCAACATGGTTTACACCGGCCATAACCGCAGCCAAACTATTTGCTACCGCCAGCTCGCCATCGTTATGAGCATGAATACCAAGGTCAACGCTGACTGCTTTTTTGACAGCTTTAACCATATCGGCAATCTCTTGAGGAAGAGCTCCGCCATTTGTGTCGCACAATACCAGACATTTTGCCCCCGCATCCGAGGCAATTCTTAGCACCTCAAGGGTATATTCTGGGTTGTTTTTAAAACCGTCAAAAGCATGTTCTATATCAACAAACACTTCAAGATTGTGCGACTTGAGAAACTCGATAGATTTACTGATCATGCGCAGGTTTTCTTCCAGTTCCACCTGCAAAACCTGCCGGACATGCAAATCTGAGCCTTTGGCTACAATATTGACCACAGTAGCCCCGGATTCTACCAGTGAAAGCAGGTTGGCATCCTGTTCGGGCTTGGCGCCCGGGTGGCAGGTACTCCCGAAAGCCACCAGCCTGGCATTTTGCAAATCAAGATCTTTGGCACGCGAGAAGAACTCTACGTCCTTGGGGTTTGAACCCGGCCAGCCGCCTTCGATGTAGCTGATGCCCAGCTCATCTATTTTACGCGCTATGGCGATTTTATCTTTTACAGTAAGAGAAATGCCTTCCCGCTGGGCTCCATCCCTGAGTGTTGTATCGTACAGCTCTACCATAACAGATTTACTCCAGTCGGCCCCTTACCAGTTCGCCCATTTTGCTGGTGCCCACTTTTTTACATCCGTCATCCATTATATCAGAGGTTCGATAACCCTGAGAAAGCACTTTCTGAACGGCTTTTTCAATAGCTCCAGCTTCATCTTCCAAGTTAAAGGAATACCTGAGCATCATTGCCAGTGTCAGGATGGTGGCGATCGGGTTGGCTATATCATGGCCGGCAATGGTGGGAGCACTGCCGTGTACTGGTTCGTATAAACCAAAAATGTTTCGTCCAGATTGGGGCACTCCAGCAAGGCTGGCGGAAGGAAGCATTCCAAGAGAACCAGCAAGAACCGAAGCTTCATCGGTGAGAATATCTCCAAACATGTTTTCAGTTACAACCACATCAAAATACCGCGGATCCTGGATAAGCTTCATCGCACAGGCATCTACAAGCAGGTGCTCAAGTGTTACATCGGGGTAATCAGCCCCGACCTCTTCAGTTACCTGGCGCCAGAGCCGTGATGACATTAAAACATTGGCTTTATCTACACTGATCAGATGCTTCTTGCGCTGGCGGGCAAGCTCAAACCCCACCTTTACGATGCGGCTTATTTCCTGTTCCGTATAGACCATGGAGTCCACCGCTCTTCTCCCCCTGGTAGTTTCCCATCTGCGTTTTGGCCGGCCGAAATATACACCACCGGTAAGCTCGCGCACAAAAACGAAATCGGACGAACAAATTGCTTCCGGTTTAAACCGGGTATTATTTTCAAGCTCCTTGTAAACCTTTACCGGCCTGATATTTGCAAACAGCCCCAGCCCTTTTCTGATCGCAAGCAATCCATCTTCCGGGCGAACATCATTATCTGGCCGATCGTAGCGCGGATCCCCAACAGCTCCCAGCAGAACCGCTCCGCTGCTGCGGCATACACCAAGTGTAAAATCAGAAAGGGCACTACCTTCTGCCTCGATAGCCGCTCCCCCAATAAGGCCATAGTTCAGAGTGAAGTTATGACCGTACTTATCGCTGATAACTTTAAGAGTCTCTGTGGCTTCGTTGATAACTTCCGGACCGATGCCATCTCCGGGTAAAACCGCAATAGTATAATTTGCCATGTTTCTCCTATCCTGCCGCCAGCTTCTGCCGGGTGTATTCTATAAGGCCGCCGCTTGCAATTATGCCTCCCATAAAGTCCGGGTACGGCTTTGCTGTAAATGTCATTCCGGTGGTGATGTTTTTTATCTTACCCCTGGCGATATCTACTTCAATAACATCTCCAGCACTGATACCTTCAACCGCCTCGGGACATTCCATAAGTGGTAAGCCGATATTGATTGCGTTACGGAAGAATATCCTGGCAAAAGTTTTGGCGATAACACAGGTCACACCAGCTGCTTTTATACATAGTGGTGCGTGCTCGCGGGATGAGCCGCAGCCAAAATTGGTATCAGCAACGATAATATCACCAGGTTTTACCACACGGGCAAAGTTTTCATCAATATCTTCCATGCAATGCCTTGCCAGCTCGGCCGGATCGCTGACATTTAAATACCGGGCGGGAATAATGGCGTCGGTATCAACATTGGTTCCGTATTTGTATGCACTTCCTGACTTCACAAAGATCTCCTGACAAATGTTAATTTAAATATTTAAAATGTATCTTTAAATCCCTATTTTATACGCGCGAGAAGGCTTTTTCGTACTTTTTTTCAAACACTGCCTGGAAATCCTTCCATAGCAGACGTTTATTTTCTTCATTATGAAGAGTAATAAACCCCTCGTCCTGTATCATCCGCACCAGTCTGGCGATATCAAGATCGTAGATACCGAATTTGAAGGAAGATTTTTCATCCATACTGGTGACCCACTGCGGATAAACCAGCTCAGCGGAAATAAAATATCCGCCAACTTTCAAAATGCGCCCGATCTCTGAAACAGCCTTATACCAATCCGGTATGTGGTGGAGCACGCCAAGAGCCATCACAACATCAAAGCTTCTTTCCTCAAAAGGAAGTGCCCTGGCATCTCCAACCTGGTAACTGAGGTTTTCCAATTTTGGTTTTGCTCTGGCTGCTTCGATCTCAAGCTCGTCCAGATCTATACCTGTGAACTCCCCTGGATAATTTATAGCCAGATAGCGGGTTATGACTCCCTGGCCGCAACCGATATCCAGAAAACGCTGGCTGGGATCGGTATTAATGTGGGTAAGCAACTTTTTTGCCAGTTTTTGCCCGCTTTTACCGGTTGTTGAGCGATTTACCATCCACTTTTCAACAACGTTCATATTCATACTACGCTAAATCATCCGGGTTTATTATATTTCCGCTTATAGCGCTGGCGGCTGCAACAGCTGGACTGGAAAGATAAACTTCGGATTTCGGGCTGCCCATCCGGCCGACAAAATTGCGATTGGTAGTTGCTATCGCTTTTTCTCCCGAAGCCAGAATTCCCATGTGGCCACCAAGGCATGGGCCACAGGTGGGCGCACTAACGGCACAACCAGCAGCGATGAACGTTTCTATCAAACCTTCTTTAAGGGCCTGCATGTAAACAGACTGTGAACCGGGTATTATAATACAGCGAAGAGAACTGGCAACCTGCCTGCCCTTTAAAACCTGGGCAGCAACACGCAAGTCTTCAATGCGCCCGTTTGTGCAACTGCCGATCACTGCCTGATCAATTTTAATATGCCCCGCCTGGCTTACCGGCCGCGTATTGGATGGCAGATGCGGAAAAGCTACCTGCGGCTCGATATCGCTAACATCATAATCGATCACTTTTTCATACTGTGCGTCCGGATTAGGGTTATATACTGTGAATGGACGGTTAGTGCGTTCTTTTATATAACTTACGGTTTTCTCATCTGCATAGAACAGTCCGGCTTTTCCTCCAGCTTCGATAGCCATATTAGCCATAGTCAGCCGTCCTTCCAGGGAAAGCCAGTCAATGGCCTCGCCTCCGAATTCCATAGCCGCATAAAGTGCACCATCAACTCCAATATCTCCAATAGCGTGCAATATGAAATCCTTGCCGCCAACCCAACGTCGAGGGTTGCCATAATAATTAAACCTGATAGTTGATGGCACCTTCATCCAAATATGCCCGGTGGCCATGGCTGAAGCGATATCTGTAGAACCCATACCGGTGCCAAAAGCACCGAGGGCTCCATAAGTACAGGTGTGGGAGTCAGCCCCAATGATCACTTCTCCGGGCAGAACCAGCCCCTCCTCATGAAGTAGCACGTGTTCTATCCCAACCCGGCCAACTTCAAAGTAATGGCACCCCTGCTCTTTGCAAAACTCCCGAACCTGCTTTGCCTGTTCAGCAGAAGCAATATCTTTATTGGGAGTAAAGTGATCCGGAACCATAACCACTTTTTTGGGGTTAAACACCCGGTTAACGCCGATTTTTTTAAATTCGCGTATCGCGATAGGTCCTGTGATATCGTTGGATAGAACCATATCAACATTTACTTCAATAAATTCACCAGGGGTTACCCTGGTTTTTCCGCTGTGAGCAGCAAGAATCATTTCTGCTAAAGTCATCAAGAATCCCCTTATGTTAAGTAATCAGGTATTATTCACCGCTTCACCAGAAGCACGGCTAGAGCTATAACTGTAGCGGCCAGCGCTATGTAATACAAGCCTGCCCCAACTGCAATACCGATACCGGCAGCAATCCAAATACTGGTAGCAGTGGTCAGACCCTTTACTCCCCCTGAGTCACGATGAAGGATCGCGCCGGCACCTATAAAACCAATACCGGTAACGATTCCAGCTGCAATCCTCGAAGGATCACCCCCGGCAAAACCCTGCGATGAAACTACTGTAAATATGGCCGAGCCGAGAGAAATCAAGGCCAGGTCTCGAACTCCAGCCGGCTTGCCGGCCTTCCATCTTTCAAAACCAATCACTCCGCCCAAAACAGCAGCCAGCACAAGCCTTAAAATTATCTCTACCTCTGCCCACATCGTACAGTCTCTTTCGCTAAATTAGCCTCGGCCATCAACCGATTCAGCGCATTCATATATGCTTTGGCACTGGCGGTTATGATGTCTGTATCTGCTCCCCTTCCGGTATAACTTACGCCTTCGCTCTCTATTCTAATCAGAACTTCTCCGATAGCGTCAATGCCTTCGGTGACAGATTTTACCGTGAACTCGGTGAGGCGATTGGGAACACTGACGATACGGTTTATTGCCTTGTAGACGGCATCTACCGGTCCGGATCCGAGAGCTGCATCACCTTTAATCTCCCCATCCGGGCATTTAAGCACAATAGCCGCGGTAGGAATACCGGCACCACAGGTGACCTGAACTTTTTCCAGATGATAACCTCCGCCATAAACGCGCTTCTCATCGGCAAGCAGGGATTCAATATCGCGGTCAGTAACCTGTTTCTTTTTGTCTGCCAGCTCTTTGAAGGCAGTAAAAGCACGGGCGAGATCTTCTTCACCCAGATTGTAGCCAAGCTCGGCCAGCCTCTCTTTAAACGCATGGCGGCCACTCAGTTTTCCCATAACCAATGAAGAAGAAGGTACTCCTACCTTCTGAGGATCAATAATTTCATAGGTTTTGGGCATTTTTATAACGCCATCCTGATGGATGCCTGACTGGTGCCTGAATGCATTTATGCCAACTATTGCCTTGTTGGGCTGCACCTGGAAACCAGTTATCTCGCTAACCAGCCGACTGGTGCGATAGATCTGTTCGGTATGGATCGAGGTGTGAACGTCGTACAGGTCCTGCCGGGTGGAAATAGCCATAACCACTTCTTCCAGCGAGGCATTTCCAGCCCGTTCGCCGATCCCGTTAACAGTACATTCCACCTGTCCGGCGCCTGCTTTTACCGCAGCAAGAGAATTGGCCACCGCCAGACCAAGGTCATTATGACAGTGCACACTTACAACCGCCTTGTGGATATTAGCAACATGTTCAAAGATTGAAGAGATAAAGCCACCAAATTCTTCCGGCATGGCATAACCAACGGTGTCTGGAATATTTACAGTGGTAGCCCCTGCGTTGATGACGGCCTCAAGCATGCTAAAGATAAACTCCGGTTCAGCCCGGCTGGCATCCATTGGAGAAAACTCGACATTGGACGTATATCTGGCTGCATGGGCAACCATACTGCGGGCAAGACCCAGTACTTCTTCCGGGCTCTTGTGTAGCTGATGAGCCATTTGAACATGAGAAGCGGAAATAAACAGATGTATCCGCGGGTTAGCTCCATCTTTCACCGCTTCCCAGGCACGGTCGATATCCTTTTCATTGGCACGTGCCAGGCCGCAAACGGAAGCATTTTTGATTTGGGAGCTAATAAGCTTTACAGCTTCAAAATCCCCCGGGGAGGATACAGGAAAACCGGCTTCGATTACATCCACACCCAGTTTTTCCAACTGGTGAGCTATTTCCAGCTTCTCTTCCCGGTTTAAGGTGGTTCCTGCTGCCTGCTCTCCATCCCTCAGGGTAGTATCAAATATAATAATGTTTTTCATGTTTTACTCCTCATTTTTTGTTACTCTTGCGCGTCAGGGCAACCCCTCCGCCCCATTATCGGGTGGAGGGGCCAATAAGGATGAGAGTAGCCTTTATTGAGAAGTACTTAAACATAAAACTTTAAACGCTCTGTGTTCTGTATGCCCCGAACTTTAATACTATTTTTTATCCTTGAGCCATGGCATCATGTCTCTTAACTCTGCGCCAACCTCTTCGATAAGATCATTTTCTTCAATGCGCTTCAGGGCATTATATACCGGGCGGTTTGCCTGGTTTTCCAGTATCCATTCCCTGGCAAAGGTGCCGTCCTGAATCTCGGTAAGTATCTGCGCCATTTCTTCCATTACATTTTCGTTAATAACTCTTGGGCCGCGAGTGTAATCACCAAATTCTGCGGTATCACTTACTGAGTAGCGCATGTAACTCATTCCACCCTTGTACATAAGGTCAACGATCAGTTTGAGTTCGTGCATGCATTCAAAATAGGCGATCTCGGGCTGGTAACCAGCGTCTACCAGGGTATTAAACCCGGCTTTGACCAAAGCAGTAACACCGCCACAAAGAACAGCCTGTTCACCGAAAAGATCGGTTTCGGTTTCTTCGTCAAAAGAAGTTTCCAGCACTCCGGCTTTACCCGAACCTATCCCGGAAGCATATGCCAGAGCCAGATCCATAGCCTGGCCAGTGGCATCCTGGTAAACTGCAACCAGCGCCGGGGCGCCTGCACCTTCGGTATAAACCTGGCGAAGCATGTGGCCGGGGCATTTGGGGGCGATCATGGTTACATCCACATCTTCGGGTGGTACGATCTGGCCATAATGGATGTTAAATCCATGGGAAAACATCAGCATTTTGCCAGCTTTCATTTCTGGTTCTATTGACTGAGAATAAATTTTAGGCTGAATAGTATCCGGAGCAAGCAGCATAATGATATCTGCTTTGGCAGCAGCCTGCCGGGCTTCCATAACCTCGAAGCCGGCTTTTTCTGCCGCCTGCCACCCTTTTCCGCCAGGAACTTCTGCCACGATAACATTAATGCCGGAGTCCCTTAGATTCTGTGCCTGAGCATGCCCCTGGCTGCCGTAGCCAATGATTCCTACAACCTTGTTTTTTATAAGTTCCAGGTTGCAATCATTATCATAATAAATCGTTGCCATAATACACCTACCTCTGTTCTTTCTTATTATTAATATAGTATCAGTTTGTATAAAATATATCTAAATTGATGCGTTATCGCCACGAGTCATAGCGATACATCCGGTACGAGCTATTTCCTTGATGCCGAACACTTTAAGCAATTTATAAAGTGTATCCACCTTGGGAGTATCTCCGGTAACTTCCACAGTTAAAGAGTCTCCCGAAACGTCGACGATTTTTGCCCTGAATATATCGACGATCTGGATTATTTCACTGCGAGTAGTCGAATTGGCGTGAACCTTGATAAGCGCCAGTTCCCTGATTATTGTGTCACGCAGTGTGATATCGGTTACCTTTACCACATCAATGTTTTTTTCCAGCTGTTTTCTGACCTGTTCAACCTGAACCGTGGAGCCATCTACAACGATGGTCACCCTTGAGATATTTGGTAGCTCGCTGTGCCCAACCGCAATGGATTCCATGTTAAAACCACGGCGCCTGAAAAGGCTGGAGATGCGGTTGAATACGCCGGGTTTATCCAGAACCAGAGCTACTATAGTGTGCTTTTGCGTGGCCATGTGAGCACCTCTTTTCTTGGAGTCTCCATTACCTCAGCCAGACTGGCACCCGGAGGCACCATGGGGTAAACATTTTCTTCCGGCTCAACAATAAAATTAAGCAGGAAGCAGCCTTCGTGATCCTTGGCTTTCTGAATCGCCGGCTCTACATCCTCGCGCCGCTTAACATCAAGCGCAGGTATGCAATAGGCCTCAGCCAGTTTAACGAAATTCGGCCCGCCCAGAGGAGTTGCCATATACCTTTTACCATAAAACATTTCCTGCCATTGTCTGACCATGCCAAGATACCCATTGTTCATGATGGCTATCTTTATATTAAGGTTTTCCTGTGCAATGGTTCCCAGCTCCTGCATAGTCATCTGGAAGCTGCCATCACCAGCAATGCACCAAATGTCCTCATCCGGCCGGCCAACAGCAGCCCCCACACTTGCCGGAAGCTCAAACCCCATCGTACCGAGACCGCCGGAGGTTAGAAGCCCATTATGCCGGTTGAAAGTATAATACTGGGCGGTCCACATCTGGTGCTGGCCGACTCCGGTTACAACGGTAGCTTTACCATCAGTTGCCTGGCAAATCTTGTGGATAACATACTGCGGCAGTATTTTATCACTGCAGTCCGGCACGCTTAAGGGATGCTTGGCTCTTAACTCTTCCAGCTCAGCCATCCATTCTTCGTGCTGCATAGTTTCGATGTATTTATTCATGCTGCGCAGAACATTTCTAACGTCCCCAACGATGGGCACGTCTACCTTAACGTTCTTGCCAATCTCGGCGGGATCAATATCAATATGTATAACCTTGGCTCGGGGAGCGAAACCGCTGACCTTACCGGTAGCCCGGTCATCAAACCGCATGCCAATCGCTATAACCAGGTCGCAAGCATCGATCGCCTTATTGGAGTAAGCCATACCGTGCATGCCGAGCCAGCCGTACGACAATATATGTGAACCAGGGAAGGAACTTATCCCAAGCAGAGTTGAAATAACCGGGATCTGGGCTTTTTCTGCAAGTTCCTTTAGTTCTTCATAAGCCTCAGAGATGATTACCCCATGCCCGGCAATAATAACCGGCCGCTGTGCTTCAGCTATCAGTTTGGCGGCTTTCTTTAGTTGCGTCGGATGCCCGTTAACGGTGGGCTTGTAACCAGGCATAACCAGTTTTGCACTGTAATCGAATTCCACCGGGTTTACCTGTATATCCTTGGGTATATCTATCAGTATCGGCCCGGGGCGACCCGAGCGAGCTACATAAAAAGCCTCTTTAACAGTCTGGGCAACAGAAGCCGCATCACTAACCAGATAGTTGTGCTTGGTGATCGGCAGGGTTATCCCGGTTATATCTATTTCCTGAAAGGCATCCTTGCCAATAAAGGGCGTTGCCACCTGCCCGGTAACTGCAATAACCGGAGTTGAATCCAGAAAGGCATTCGCAATGCCGGTAACCAGGTTGGTTGCACCCGGCCCGGAAGTGGCAAAGCACACACCAGGCTTGCCGGTAACACGCGCATATCCTTCTGCTGCGTGTGCCGCTGCCTGCTCATGCCTCACCAGAACGTGCCTTAACTGAGGGTACTCGGTAAGGGTATCATAAAGCGGAAGGATTGAGCCGCCCAGAATACCAAAAATAACATCAACGCCTTCTTTAATAAGGCTTTCGCATAATATTTGTGAACCGGTCATTTTCATGGTGTGTACCTTTTTATTATACCTTTACTTTTGATATACCGCGCCGGTGCTGGCTGAAGTGACCTTTTCTGCATATCTTTTCAGGTAACCACTTTGCACTGATACGCAGTGTTTTGGGGTTGATTGCGCCCGTTTATCGATCTCCCCCTGGCTCAACTCTACGTTCAGGCTGTAATTGGGAATATCAATGCTTATGATATCTCCTTCCTGTATTATGGCGATCGCCCCACCGGATGCTGCTTCTGGAGAAACATGTCCGATTGCCGCACCTCTGGTAGCTCCTGAAAAACGCCCATCAGTGATAAGGGCTACTTCTTTATCCCTGCCCATTCCGCTGAGCAGTGAAGTAGGAGTTAGCATTTCACGCATACCAGGACCGCCACGAGGCCCTTCATATCGTATCACAATCACTTCCCCGGATTTTATATCATTATCAAGTATAGCCTTGGTGGCTTCTTCCTCGCTGTTAAACACCCTGGCCGGGCCTTTGTGAACCATCATCTCGGGAGATACTGCAGCCCGCTTAACCACAGAGCCCTGGGTGGCAATATTACCAAAGAGGATTGCCAGCCCGCCTTTACTGGCATAAGCAGTCTCTACTGAGCGTATGACGTCTTCATCATACACAGTTGCGCAGTCGGCAATATCTCCGATGGTCTTGCCGCATATCGTCGGCTGATTCGTGTGCATCAATGACTTTATCTGCTTCATTACAGCCGGGATGCCGCCCGCCCGGTTCAAGTCTTCAATATGGTAATCACCCGCCGGCCTGAGTTTGCACAGGCATGGTGTTACCTCGCTTATTTCGTTTACCTGCTTAAGGGAGAAGTTGATTTCAGCCTCGTTGGCAACTGCCAGCAGATGAAGCACCGAGTTAGTACTGCCACCCAGCGCCATATCAACCATAAATGCATTACGTATCGCAGCCTCGGTTATTATTTGGCGGGGACGAAGGTCTTTTTTTACCACATCCATAACTGTTCTGCCAGCTTCATATGCAAGCATATTGCGCTTGCTGTCAATTGCTGGTATCGTCCCGTTGCCGGGAAGTGCTATGCCCAAAGCTTCAGTCAGGCAGTTCATGGTATTGGCAGTAAACATACCGCTGCAGCTGCCGCATCCGGGGCAGGCAGCCTGTTCAAGCTCAGAAAGTTCCTGCTCTGTGATTTCCCCTCTTTTGGCCTTACCAACGGCTTCGAAAACGCTGTTCAGGTCAACCGCACAGGTCTGGTTTCCCCTGGTCAGCTGTCCGGCCATCATCGGCCCTCCGCTTACGAATACACAGGGAATATTAAGCCTTACCGCAGCCATCAGCATTCCGGGAATAACCTTATCGCAGTTAGGCATAAAAACAAGCCCGTCAAATGCGTGGGCTTCTGCCATGATCTCAACAGAATCGCAAATCAGCTCACGAGAAGGCAGGCTGAATTTCATCCCCCGGTGGTTCATGGCAATGCCATCACACACTGCAATGGTATTGAACTCAAAAGGAACTCCGCCGGCTTCTCTTATACCGGATTTAACCGCAGAAGCCAGTTTGGCCAGATGAGTGTGGCCGGGAACAACTTCGGTAAAACTGTTAACAACCCCTATAAAGGGGCGGTTCATCTCTTCCGGGCTTACCCCCAGCGCATGAATCAATGACCGGTGCGGTGCCCTTTCGATACCTTTTTTAACAGCTTCACTACGCATCTGGCAACTCCAATCGTGAATAATTAAAAACCCGCCCTGTCTAAGGACGGACGGAGAAAGAAAATACACGGTTTGATATGTGCCTAAAATAACACGTCGCCACGTTCATTGTCAAGGAAAGCCACCTCTGGAACTTACCCAAAATGCGCTTGCAAACATTTTACTCCATGTTTCGTATTTTCAGCATGGAACTGTAATATCCAACCCCCTTATACTTTCGTCAACCCCTTTAAATAAAAAAACACAGCCCTAAGGCTGTGTTTTTCCTTACAGAAAATTCTTTAACTAGCTTTCGATTTGGGTTATCTTGTCAACCCTTCTCTGGTGGCGGCCGCCTTCAAATTCAGTCTGTGTAAAAGTCTTAACGATATCTTCAATATCTATATCAGCAACGTCCCCGGGCAAACATAAAACGTTGGCATTATTGTGCTGGCGTGAGCGCATTGCGCAAAAGACGTCGTAACACATGGCCGCCCTTATTCCTTTCACTTTATTGGCTGCAATACAAACCCCTATGCCCGTCCCACAAATGAGTATTCCCTTGTCTGCTTCTCCGCGGGCTACCGCTTCCCCCACACACCGGGCTACATCCGGATAATCGACCGGCTGTTCATCTGGAGCGCCAAAGTCTTTATATTCATAATTTTCTTGGTCAAGATATTTCATAATTCTTTGCCTTATTCTGTAACCTCTGTGGTCACTACCGATTGCTATCATAATTTTATGCCTCCCTATAGAATGACTTGCATACTCTGTTTATCTGCTCCCGGGTAATAAACCCTTCTCGAATTATCACAGGTACTTCTGCGGTGGCATCAACCAGCGTTGATGGAATACCGCAACCGGTTTTGCCATGGCTTATTATGTAATCCACCGATGAACCCAACCCTTTAAGCACATCCCTGGCAATTATCGTGCTTTTTTGGCCACTGATATTGGCGCTGGTTGCACAGATCGCCCTCCCGGTTCGCCTAGCGAGCGCCAGGGGGACAGGGTGATCCGGCATCCTTGCAGCAATTGTATCTGCCCCACCAGTGATATCATCCGTAACCCTGTTCGATCTGGGCAAGACCAGTGTAAGCGCACCTGGCCAGAATGAACGCATCAGAAGCCGGCCGCACGCATTGATCGAGGCAGTAATTTCGTCTAGCTGCTCATAATCAGCCACTATCAAAGGCAGCGCCTTGATATGGGACCGGCCCTTGATTGCATACACCCTCTGTATGGCAGTTACATTGTTATAAACAGCCCCAAGGCCATAAACGGTATCGGTTGGATATGCAACAACGCCGCCCGAAAGCAGTATCTCAACTGCTTTTGCGAGCTGCTTTTCAAGGCTAACTTCTGGCTCGTATAACATATGCTTTCTGCCTCTCGCCAGACTTGACGCTAGTATAGCATAATGATAATCTTTCACTAAAAGGTTGCGAGCATGACCCAAGATACCCAAAACACCGAAAACGAAGAAACATACCGTGTGTCCACCAGTGGAGATATTGAAGTTTCCACCTACTTGGAAATAGCCAGGGAAATCAAAGGAGAGCAACCCCTTGCTTCTGATTCGGTAGGGCCCCTAAAACAGGAAACCATC
>JAQUQL010000007.1:5566-33932 GCA_028716145.1 Dehalococcoidales bacterium | reverse complement strand
CCGATCTGATGGATAGTTTTACCATCGACAGTCAGTGGTTTGAAACGTTTGGTAACTATAGCTACCGCTCTTACTTCGCCTCTGGCTGAACTTACAACGATATTATCGCCATTATTGATACCCTTGGCTTCGGCGAGCTCCGGATCCATTTCGGCAAACATATCCGGCATGAGTTCTACCAGCCACGGAAGGCTTCTGGTCATAATTCCAGTCTGCCAGTGCTCGGTGCAGCGGTAGGTAGTGCCAACATAAGGGTATTTGTCCGGAGTGCCCTGTTCATTCATCCATTTACCTATGAAGGCGCAGGGGTTATTCTTTTGCCCCGACATTAAGTTATTTTCCAGTGGTGATTCCCAGGGTTCGTATACCTCTGGCAGCGGGCCATCGGCATTGCCAAATCCCCAGAGCCTGGCAACCCCTTCGGGTTTCATAATGAATGGCAGGGTTTTAGCTCCGCTTTCAGCAATATTAATGGGAGCCCATCCTCCATCAGGAACATCTCCGACCCATTTGGCACCTGCAGCGTCCCAGGATATTACCGGGTGCTCTACGTCATACGGATTGCCGTTAAGGTCTACGGCAGCACGGTTATAAATGATACGGCGGTTTACCGGCCAGCACCATGCCCAGTTGGAATGCAAACCGATTTTTTGAGGATGAGCATCAACCGGATCACGCTTTTTCAATTTGTTTCCATCTTCAGTGTAGCTGTTGCAGTATAGCCAGTTACCGGAAGTGGTAGTGCCGTCATCTTTAAGATTGGCAAAACTGGCCATCAATTTACCGGTGGTCAAATCGTAGCCGTTGAGTTCCCTGGCGATCTGGTCAGCGGTAATGGTATGGGGATCATAATCCCAGGTTAAGTTTAGAATTCCTTCCCTGCCGGGTGCGCTGGTATCATCCTGATAAAGCTTTCTGATCCTGTTCATCAAATCAGCCATTATTTCAAGGTCAGCAATTGCTTCACCGTTGGGTTCAACCGCCTTGTAACGCCACTGCGCCCAGCGGCCGGAGTTAGCGATGCTGCCTTCTTTTTCATATGAACAGGCTGCAGGCAGCATGAACACTTCAGTCTTTATGGTTGTTGGGTCAACTCCCGGCCTCTTCCAGAAGATAGCGGTTTCGTTTTCCCAGATATCAATCGAAACCATCCAGTCCAATTTGGCAAAGGCTTCTCTGGCACCATTGGCATTCGGGCCGCCGGCTGCTGGGTTCTGCCCCCAGATCCACAGGCCCTTGATGATATCGCTTGCGATCGCTTCGATTAATGCTATGTGAGAATAATTGACACCAGGCTTCTTTTTGGGTAGCCAGTGGAAACCGAACTCATTATCAGGTGTTGCGGCATCTCCATACCAGGTTTTTAACAGACTGACAATATACTTCCTGGTGTTTTGCCACCAGTTGGCGCTGGTATCAGCAGCCAAACCTGCCGGAGGAGTTATGGTAGCTGACGGGTGTTTTCCAGAGCGCCTTAAATAAGTGTCAATATCGTTATCGCCTTCGATTGGTGCATCAAGATAACCTGGAAGAATATGCTCCAGTAATGCCATATCGGTCGAACCCTGTACATTGGAAGTGCCGCGAAGAGCATTGATGCCGCCTCCGGCGACCCCCATGTTTCCCAGTAGTGTCTGTAGCAAGGAATAACCGCGGATATTCTGTACACCATAGGTGTGCTGTGTAGCTCCCATGGCATAGCAGATCGTACCGGCTTTATCCTTCTTGCCGGTTTCCGCATATGCTTGGCATACCTTGAGAAAATCTTCTTTGGGTGTACCGGTTATGCGGCATACCGTATCTGCATCGTAACGCGAGTAATGCTTTTTCAGCATCTGGAAGACGCAACTGGGATCTTTGAGGGTAATGTCTGCTTCGGGGGAGTTGCCACCGGCGTATTTCCAGGTAGCTTTCGAAGCAGCTGTATACGAACCATTGAACGTTTTTTGTTCAATTTCGCCAAACAGGCCATCGTTGAATTCGAAATCCGGATTAAGTATGTAAGATGCATTGGTATATTGGGTAATATACTCCATGTTGTAGTTGTCCGGATTTTGTTCGATGTCACTGATGACATAATTTATCATTCCGCCGATAAAAGCTATATCGGTTCCAGAGCGAATCGGAGCGTAAATATCTGCCTTGGAAGAGGTACGGGTAAAACGCGGATCAACGCTGATCAACTTGCCCCCTCGTTCCTTGGCTTTTGTGATCCACCTGAATGAAATTGGATGATTTTCAGCTGCATTTGAGCCGATTATCATTATACAATCGGAGTTTTTGAGATCTATATAATGATTGGTCATTGCTCCTCTTCCATACGACTCTGCCAGAGCCGCTACAGTAGAGGAATGTCATATGCGTGCGCAATGCTCAAGATAAACTACGCCAAGCGCGCGGTTCATCTTGGTCAGCATGTAGCACTCTTCGTTGTCCAATTCGCCACCGCCGAATGAAGCCAGGCCTTCCGTGCGGCCGGCTGATTCAACCCAGGTGGCATCCCGCGTAGCCTTAGCCCTGGCAGCGATGGTATCCAGCATCCAGTCCCATGATTTTTCCTCCCATTCAGTTGAATTGGGAGCCCTATACAAAGGTTTGGTTAACCGGTGAGGGTTGGGTTTGCCATCTACCTGGTGGATCTGTGACATGGCCAGGCCCTTGGGGCAAAGCGTTCCCTCGTTGATTGGATGATCCGGATCGCCCTCTATCTTGAGGATGCCGTCCTCGTAGACAGATACGATCGCGCCGCAACCTACGCTGCAGTAGCAGCAGATTGTTGTTGATTCCTTGACCTTTTCCTTAAGAGGGACTTTCTTAAGTGAGCGGGCCATAACAGCATTGTTGTCGACGCCGTTAAACAGGAACAAACCACCCAGGGTTGCGCCGGAGGCTTTAAGAAAACTCCTTCGGCTAATTTCCATAGATTCTACCCCCTTTTTTGTACACTCTATACATATAAAAAAAGCACACAAGCATTAGAGCCCGTATGCGCAAATATACCCAGATTATCAGTACTGGTATCTTTTATCGTTAGCTGACAAAATCCGCAGTTTTCTCGAGACAAACTCTTCCTCTTTATACCAGCTCCTTTCCTTAAACGAGGAAGGCATAACTGTTTCCGGTTACACCCTTGGGGCGTTTTACATGCCCTGCGGCCAGCTTCCCTGCCTGTAATAGGTTTAGGAAATCTAAGCTCGGAGTTATAAGGCAAGTTTATCTTTTTGCTTATTGATTTGTCAAATTGATGAACCTAGATTGCAACCTTGAAACAACGTAGGGAAGCGATATTTATTCTTATAAGGTATAATTGTGCATACAGTCCTGAAAACACTGGCTGCAAAACTCAGATATAATAATGTTTTTCGGATTGAATATTGTAACTAAACTACACCAGATCAGCGGGAGATCGGTTGTTGCCTGGATCGAACTGTAAGAGGAAGCTTTTGTGACTGGTTGCAACCTTGAATGCTCTTGACTCCATCGGTGTTAAAATGATAATTTGACGCCTGTTTAATTGAGGGGAAACAGCCTATGCAAGACATACAAAAAATATCAGCTGGCAGTAAACACCTTCTTTCTGGCAATGAAGCTATTGCTCTAGGTGCATATCATGCCGGAATGAAAGTAGCCACCGCATATCCGGGCACTCCCAGCACTGAGATCCTGGAAAACATCGCTCGCTTTGAAGGTGTTTATGCAGAGTGGTCAACCAACGAAAAGGTCGCTCTGGAAATCGCTATGGGGGCTTCATACACAGGGGTGCGCTGCCTTTGCAGCATGAAGCACGTCGGTTTAAATGTCGCTGCTGATTCGCTGCTTTCGGCGTCAATAACCGGTGTTAATGGTGGGCTGGTGGTCGTGAGTGCAGATGATCCAGGTATGCACAGTTCGCAAAACGAACAGGATAATCGCCACTATGCCCGGCTGGCTAAAATCCCGGTGATCGAACCTTATGATAGCCAGTCGGCATACGATTTTATGTTCCTTGCCTTTGATATAAGTGAGAAATATGATACCCCGGTACTTCTGCGTACTACCACCAGGATATCACATTCCAAATCTTTAGTGTGCATTAAAGGCTTGTCGGAGGTTGGTGCCAGAAGAGCTTCTTTTACTCCGAATCCTGAAAAATATGTCATGCTGCCTGCTTTTGCCCGAAAAAGACACGAGGTTATAGAGAATCGAATACTGGAACTCAGGGAGTATGCCCAAAACACGCCACTCAACCAGGTTCTTAAGGGCACTGGCTCAATGGGGATTATCGCAAATGGGATCGCTTTTCAGTATGCAAAGGAGGTTTTCCCTGATGCTGCTGTGCTCCGTTTGGGGATGACTTACCCGCTTTCGGAGCAACTTGTCCGTGAATTTGCTGACAGTGTTGAAAAGCTGATAGCGATAGAAGAATTGGATCCCTTTATTGAAGAAATGGTGAGGGGTATGGGTATAGAAGTCAGTGGAAAAGATTTTATCCCTATCACTGGCGAACTTTCGCCCGAGATAGTAGCATCATCGGCCAAAAAGGCTGGCCTTCTGGAAGACGTGGAAAGTGAGGAGCCTGCCTGCCGGGCAGAACTGCCTCTGCGTCCTCCTTCTCTCTGCCCGGGGTGCCCCCATCGCGGCTTGTTTTATGCTCTTGGCAAAACTCCCAGGCGCATAAAAAAAGTGACATCAGCGCCAACCAAGCCAACTGCCGGGGGTCTGGTGATAACCGGGGATATCGGCTGTTATACACTGGGAGCCTACAAGCCCCTCAATGGTCTGGATACTTGTGCCTGTATGGGTGCCAGTATTGGCCATGCACTTGGCATGGAAAAAGCTGGCGTAACCGATAAACTGGTAGCCGTAATTGGAGATTCAACCTTTATGCATTCTGGCCTGACTGCATTGGCTAACGCGGTGTATAACCAGAGCCAAATAACTATAGTGATTCTTGATAACATGACAACTGCCATGACCGGCCATCAAGGCCATCCCGCTACCGGTATCAGTGCCGGAGGCAAAAAAACTCAGGCGGTAAACCTGGAAAACGCGGTCAGAGGGATCGGTGTCGATGAGGTTGTCGTTTTAGATGCCTTTGATATTAAAGCCCTGCGTGAAGCTGTTGCCAGAGCAACCGAAAGTGATAAGCTCTCCGTAATTATCGTGCGTGGGGAGTGCGCTCCTTTAAGGGCACGTTCGTTTGCCTGCAGAGTTGTAGACACTTCAGTATGTACCCGATGCAACACCTGTTTCAAACTTGCCTGTCCGGCAATACAATATAAGGATGGTAACGTCTATATTGATCCGGAGCTTTGTGCCGGTGACAACTGTGGATTGTGCGACCAGGTTTGTCCGGTTGGAGCCATCGGTGTGTTTGACGAGGCGGTGAAAGAGTAGATGCAAAACATAAGCGTTCTTATAACCGGAATAGGCGGGCAGGGAATCATTCTTGCCAGTGACGTACTGGCAGACGCTGCCATGCGTACAGGATGGGACGTAAAAAAGACTGACTCAATCGGGATGGCTCAGAGGGGAGGCAGCGTAATAAGCCATGTCAGGATGGGCGATGTAGTAAGTTCTCCCCTGATTCCGACTGGTGGAGCAGACGTGCTGTTTGGAATGGAAAAACTGGAAGCAGCACGCCACTGCCACTTTTTAAAGCCCGGCGGACAGGCTGTGATAAACAGTTATGGCGCTCCCCCTCTAACCGTGGCTACCGGTGCTAAGAAATATCCCGAGGACGAGGCAATTCTCAGTGTAGTAAGGGAAAGAGCGGGAAAGGTGTTTTTTATCGATGGGTTAAAGAAAGTATCAAAACTGGGCAATACCAGGGCTCTTAACGTTTTTCTTCTCGGCGCACTTTCCGTACTGCTCCCGTTAACTGAGCAGGTCTGGCAGGAAGCTCTTGAAGCAAAACTTCCATCAAAGATTATCCAGATCAATCTCCAGGCATTTTCGCTGGGCCGGGAGGAAGTAAAAAATGCCGGTATCAGATAAAACCGCAGAGGGCATGAGACAAAGCTCCTGGATACGGCGGATGTTTGAAGCCGGAGGAGAATTGAGGAAGCGGTTGGGCGCAGAGAATGTATTTGATCTGTCTCTCGGAAATCCGGAGGATGAACCGCCACCCGAATTCAGGCAGGAGTTGGCATACCAGGCTCAAAACCCTCGTGCCGGAATGCATCGCTATATGGCAAATGCAGGATACGAGGCAACTCGTGATGCAGTTGCTGGTGCCATTTCAAGCGAGCTGGGGTTAAGTTTCCAGGGCAGTGACGTGATTATGACATGCGGGGCAGCGGCCGGACTTAACGTAATTCTGAAAGCACTGCTCAACATCGGGGACGAGGTAATTGTTCCAAGCCCCTATTTCCCGGAGTACTTGAGCTACATCGATAACCATGGAGGGGTAGCCAGGCTGGTTGATTCCGGGGACGACTTTTTACCAGATCCGGATAAAATAAAACATGCAATCACTAAAAAAACCAGGGCGCTTATTTTAAACACTCCCAATAACCCGACCGGGGTTGTTTATGACTCCATTTTATTAAAAAAACTGGCTGATGTTCTCGAGGAGAGCAGCCAGCGTTTTGGCCAGACAATTTACATTATAAGCGATGAACCTTATCGGCGGCTGATATATGATGATCAAAAGTTTTCATCTCCGTTGAACCATTATCACCAGAGTATCATGGCGACATCTTTTTCCAAAGATCTTTCTCTCCCCGGTGAGCGTATAGGCTATATCGCTGTCAATCCTGATATTGAAGAAAAAAGCGAACTCCTGGCCGGGTTTGTATATGCAAACCGAATATTGGGGTTCGTAAACGCGCCAGCTCTTATGCAAAACGTTGTTACGAATCTGCAAAACGTCACGGTTTCTGTGGCTGAGTATCAACGCCGGCGTGATTATCTATACGAAGGTTTGATTGAAGCTGGATATGAAGCTGTCAAGCCTCAAGGCGCCTTTTATCTTTTTCCAAAAACGCCCGCTGAAGATGATGCTGCGTTTGTTCAGCACCTGATGGAATATGGTGTGCTCGGAGTACCAGGCAGCGGCTTCGGGCGGAAGGGATACATGAGGCTTTCTTTTTGCGTGAACCAGGCAACGCTTGAGGGGGCGGTTAAGGGTCTGGGGAAGGCTATCAGGGGATGGCGATGAACCATGGAAATGATACCGAAAACAACATATATCTGCTAAGCAGCAGGGTAGAACCTGCGGTTGAGTTTATCGGGATGCGGCTTGAAGCTCTTGAACCGGGTTATGCCCGGGTGTCAATGGTGGTAAAACCCGAGCATAAAAATTTCCATGGTATGGCCTTTGGGGGTATTATTATGGCCTTAGCTGATCATGCATTTGGATATGCGGCTAATTCTCTGGCTTATCCAAGCGTGGCAAGCCAGTTCAATATGCACTTTCTCCGCGGGGCAGCAGAGGGAGAAACTCTGGTTGCCCAGTCCCGGGTAGTAAAGAGCGGTAAGCGCATCAGTGTTAGTGAAATAAAGGTTACCAATTCCTGCCAGGAGATAATAGCTATTGCAACAGGCACAACTGTTCCTGTTGGAAAGATAAAAGCTGTTTCAAAGACGCCGGAAACCGAATAAACATTTGACGGATTATTATTCTTGTGGTAATCTCTCCTCGTTCTAAATAAGAGCAGACAATGAGTAATAAAAACATCAAGCAGGTTGAGAGAAATTTCGCGTTTACCGGGCGCACAAGGTGCGCCGGGGGAATTTCTTTTATGCAGGTATTATAGTACTTAACCTGATATGGTAGAGATTAAACCTCCCCGGCAAGGGAGGTTTCTTTATATCCGGGAGGAAAAGTGGCACAAACTGTAGCAGAAACAATACCAGGCCTGGTGCTGGATAACAGCCTTAAAAAGGCTGACCGCACCGCAATGTGCATGAAGTGTTTCGGTATATGGCAGCGCTATAGCTGGCAGGATTATTATCGGCGGGTAAAATATTTTTCGCTGGGTTTGGTGCAGATGGGCTTGAAACCGAGGGATGTGGCATGCATAATCGGTGATAACGAACCCGAGTGGTTCTGGGCCGAGTTTGCGATCCAGGCTGCCGGTGGCATAGCTACCGGGTCATTTGTAGATTCAATACCATCCGAACTGAAATACATCATGGAACATTCTGGCTCATCATTTGCCATAGCCAACGATCAGGAGCAGGTGGATAAATTTCTTGAGATAAAACATGAACTTCCCTCTCTCAGGAAAATCGTTTATTGGGACCCAAAGGGGTTAAAGAACTATGATGACCCGCTTTTGGCCAGTTTTGAACAGGTAACATCTCTGGGCAAAGAATATGATGAAAAAAATCCGGGGCAGTTTGAGGATCTTGTTTCCAGGCTTCAACCGGATGATACCGCTTTTATTTATTATACTTCAGGTACTACTGGCCTTCCCAAGGGGGCTATGCTTACCCACCGCGCGCTGATACGTACAGCCCAGAGCTTTATAAGCCGATATCCGTTGACTGAAAAAGACGATTTGATTTCCAATTTTCCGGCGGCATGGGTTGGTGATAGTTACTTTTCTACTATACCGCATCTTCTTACCGGTGCCCGGCTTAACTTTGCCGAAGAGCCGGACACTATCGCCCATGACACTCGAGAGGTAGGGCCGAATTTCGTAATCTATGGACCCCGCCAGTGGGAAGGGCTGGTAAGCGAAATACAGGTTAAGATGATGGATGCCCACTGGCTCAAGCGTTTTGTATTTAAATTGTTTATGCCAGTTGGATACAGGATGGCCGATTTCACTCTGGAAGGGAAAAAGCCCCCAGCCAAATGGAAAATTCTCTATGCTGTTGCAAATCTGTTATTGTTCCATCCCCTCAAGGATAAGTTGGGTTTATCAAGGGTAAGATTTGCTGTTACCGGCAGTTCGGTGCTGAGCCTCGATACATTTCGTTTTATTCACGCCATCGGTGTATCGCTCAGGCAGAATTATGCCAGCACTGAATCCGGTTACATCTCAAGCCACAGCGAGGGAGAGATCCGCTTTGAGAGTCTGGGCAGGCCGGCAAGAGGGGTTGAGGTGAGGCTCATGGATTCCGGTGAACTATGGGTCAGAAGCGACAGCATGTTCAGCGGTTATTACAACAATCCGGAGAAGACGAGGGAGGCTCTCTATAATGGCTGGTGCCGTACTGGTGATGCTGTAAATATAGATGGTGACGGGCACATTCTGTTTCTCGATCGCCTGGAACATATGGGAGAGCTGAGAACCGGGGCAAAGTATGCTCCGCAGTATATTGAAGGCAGGCTGCGTTTTAGCCCCTATATTAAGGATGCTATGGTAGTTGGCGGTCTCGAAAGGGATTACGTTACTGCCATCATTAATATGGATTTTGCCATGGTAGGCAAATGGGCAGAAGATAACCACATTTCCTACACCACCTTTGTGGATCTTTCCCAGCGCGATGAGATCGCTGGGCTGATTCGCCAGGATCTAAGCAGGGTAAATAGTTATTTGCCTGAACAGGCAAGGGTTAGAAAGTTCGTACTGATGCACAAGGAGTTCGATGCCGACGAGGCGGAACTTACACGCACTCGCAAACTTAGAAGGGAATATATGGAAGAGCGGTACAGAAAGCTGATAGAAGCTATGTACGGCGGCGGCCAAGAAGTCATAATAGAAGCTCCGGTGACTTACCGGGATGGAAGAAAAGGCGTAGTTACCACGTCCATAAAGGTTAGATCTTCGAATTCTCAGGGGGGAATCAATGGCTGATTTACTTCAGTATACGATAACCGGCATCACGGTAGGTATGGTTTATTCTTTAATCGCCATGGGTTTTGTACTGATATGGAAATCCAGCGGAGTAGCCAACCTGGCGCTTGGCCAGCTTGTGCTCCTATTCTCCTGGTTTACCTATGGGATGCTTGCCCAGACTGGACTGCCGGTCTGGTTGGGTTTGGTTGTAGTAGTAGCCTTTGCTTTGTTGCTTGGCTGGATCATTGAAAGATTCGTTCTGCGGCCGCTTATTGCTCAGCCCATTCTTTCTCTTATTGCAGTTACGCTGGGAATGGCCTATTTCATCGAAGGCCTTTGCACCTTTATCTGGCCATGGGGGGTAGATGTCCTGCCCAGGCTTTTCCCTCAGGACCCGATACGTATCGGTACCGCGGTGGTGTCTCAGGAATATCTCTGGGCAGCGGGTGTTTCGCTGTTACTGTTTGGAGCACTTTCACTTTACTTTAAATATAGCCGAATGGGTATTGCCATGAGGGCTACTGCTGACGACCAGATGGCTGTACAGGCATGTGGTATACCGGTAACCAGGATATTCTCCCGCTCGTGGATGTTTGCCTGTGTTATGGCTGCTGTCGGCGGGATACTGATGTCGAGCATCGGCGGCATCAGTTACGGGTTGGTTGAAACAGGGATGAAATCATTTTCAGTAGTGATTCTTGGCGGGTTGGATTCCTTCCTGGGTGCTATTATCGCCGGGCCCATAATAGGGCTGGCGGAGAACCTGGCAGGAGGATATCTTACCGCTTATACATGGCCGGGAGTCAAGGAAATAATACCTTTTATAATAATTATTATTGTGATGTTCATTAAGCCATACGGATTGTTTGGTGAATCACGTATAGAGAGGATATAAAATTGCATTTACCGGCTGGCATCAGAAATTATACATACGCCCAGGATATGGCGATATTTCGCACCAAAACGCAGTGGGTTATGTTTGGTGGTCTTATCGTTCTGTTAGCAGTAGTGCCTTTACTTATGGGCAATTACTGGCTGAGCATTTTTAATATTATCGGTATAACGATTATTGCCGCCATGGGGTTAAACCTGCTTACCGGTTATTGCGGGCAGCTCTCCATTGGCCATGCCGGCTTTATTGCTGTTGGAGCATACACTTCTGCCATTCTTACCGGTCAATACGGTGTTCCCTTTATTATAGGGATGCTTGGGGGCGGGCTGATAGCAGGCCTGACCGGCGTACTTTTTGGCATTCCATCTTTAAGGGTGAAAGGGTTTTACCTGGCAATCAGTACTATAGCTGCCCAGTTCATAATAATGTGGGTTATAAGTCAGTGGGGGAGCGTTACTGGCGGTTATATTGGTCTAAACGTGTCACCGGCGGAAATATTCGGTTTTCAGTTTACCAGCCAGTTAAGTAAATACTATCTGATAATGGGCATTTGTGTAATTGCTGTATTCGTTGCAAAAAATCTTGCCAGAACTCGTCAGGGCAGGGCTTTTGTTGCTGTTAGAGATAATGATCTGGCAGCCCAGGTCATGGGCATAAGTTTGTTCCGTTACAAGCTGCTGGCTTTTTTCGTGGGATGCTTTTTTGCCGGTATCAGCGGAGCACTGCTGGCTCACTGTTATTATGGTTTTCTTAACCCTGAGTTTTTTAGCTTTAAGGAATCCATATTGTACGTTGGAATGATCATCATCGGCGGTCTTGGTACAACCGTTGGGCCGATATTTGGAGTAGTTTTTGTCCGCTTGCTGGAACGGTTGATATCACTTGAGCTGGTTCCGTTTCTGGAGTCAACGGTAACTGCGTTGCCCTCCGGATGGGCTTCAGGGGTTACCCCGATGCTCTTTGGTTTGGTGATTGTTTTGTTTTTGATTCTTGAACCGAGGGGTGTCGCTCACCGATGGCAGATGTTTAAAAATTCCTATCGTCTCTGGCCCTTCTCTTACTAAAATAATCAGGGCTGTAAAATTAAAAAGGAAAAGCGGGAGGAAATCTAAATGGCTAGTAAGCATTCGAAGGATATCACCAGACGCGGGTTTATCAAAGGCACCGGTGTGGCATCATTGGTTTTGTTTATCGGGGGTGTACCCTTTTTGATATCAGCCTGTGGTGAAACAAAACAAACTATCAAAATAGGACTTTCCACACCGAGCACGGGGCCTGCTGCTGAAAAAGGGCAGGTACTCGAGCACGGGAACAAGGATGCGGTTCGCTATATAAATGAAGAATGGGGAGGGGTTGGAGGCTACCCGGTTGAACTGGTTTGGATGGATAATGGCTATAATCCATCCAATATGGTCAATAATGTTCACAAATTCATGGACAGCAGATGCATCACCTTCGGGTGTTCCTCTTCGGCAATGATGACGGCCGGGATGTCTGCAGCCAACCAGAACGGTTTTACCGGGCTTGCGGTATACGGAGCTCCGGTTATTTACAGGCCACCAAAGCATATATACGGACAGATGCCCGATTACGGAGATGACTTTGTAGTATTTGCCCAGTATTACAAAGACAACCTCTGGAATGGTCAGGGCAAGCCGAAAGTTGCCATGCATTTGCTAAACAATTCTACCGGTTCAGGTGCTCATGACGGGGCAAAGGCAAAGGCTGCCGAGATGGGGTTTGAGTTGATAGAGCCGGTCTATGAACATACGGCAAGTACCACTTCGGAAACCACAAGCTTGAACTCTATCAGGTCGCTGAACCCTGATATTCTCTATATTGCCAGTACGCCTAAACCCAGTTCAGTGATAATCAAAAATGCCAACGAGCTAGGGATGACAGGTGGTAACATGGTGATCGCCTGTGGACATGCCGGGATGACCAAAGCGCTGGTTGATCTGGCAGGCGCCGATGTTTGTGAAGGGGTTTATGGCCTTTTTCCGACGGTCAACTGGGATGATGATGCTTCGGGAATGGAAAAATTAAAAGAATATTGCCAGCGTTACCACCCATCTGACTATGGCAATATGGATTATATTGCTTCCTGGTGTCAGAGCCTGATTATGGCAAAAGCTGCTGAACTGGCAGTGGAATCGGTTGGTTATGAAGCTCTGGCAAAGGGAGACGGAGCGGCATGGAAAGCTTACGAGGATTACGGGATCAAAGCCCTTAATAATTATGACGTGGAGGGGCTTCAGGGGCCGGTAAGCTACACTGTAGGTGATAATCGTATGTCAAAATCACTCCGCGTTTTCCAGGTACAGAAAGGCAGCATCAATCCAGTAACCGACTGGATTGATGCGCCGCTGATTGAGTATGAAAAATACGACTGGTTCGGAAAGCAGTAGAATACTGACAGGAACGGCATGCTAAAATTAAACAATATAGAAGTTACCTATCTAAACGTAATACGAGTGATCCACGGCGTTTCCATGATTGTGCCAGATGGCCAGATAGTGGCCCTTCTGGGAGGCAATGGGGCTGGGAAAAGCACTACTCTTAAGGCGATATCCGGGCTTCTCCATGTTGAAGTAGGAAAGGTAACCGATGGTTCAATCTACTGGGATGAAACTCGTATAGATGAAAAAGGCGCCGAAGATATTGGCAGGCTCGGAATCGTACAGGCCCTGGAAGGCAGGCGCATATTCGGCCATCTCACTGCTGAAGAAAACCTTCTGGTGGGAGCATTTAATCGGAGTAACCGGGGTCAGGTCAGGGATGATATGGATATGGTTTACCATTATTTCCCCAGGCTGAAAGACCTCAGAAAAAACACGGCCGGGTATCTCTCCGGTGGGGAGCAGCAGATGGTTGTTATCGGCAGAGCTATGATGGCTGCTCCCAAAATGATGATGCTTGATGAACCTTCCCTTGGCCTGGCTCCGATGCTGGTGGAAGAAATCTACGAAATAATAAAACGCTTCAACCGAGAGCAGAAAACTTCTGTTCTTATCGTTGAGCAGAATGTCCGGGTTGCTCTCAGCATAGCTGATTACGGATACGTATTGGAAAACGGCAGGGTTGTCCTTGACGGAAGCGCTGATTTCCTCAAGAACAACGAAGATGTCAAAGAGTTTTACATGGGGCTTTCGGCAACCGGAGCCAAGAAGAACTATCGCGAACTCAAGCATTACAAGAGGCGAAAAAGATGGCTTTAAGAAGAGACGAACATTATGATGAATGGGAAACAATTTCTCCTGAGGCCAGGAATAATTTTCTCAATGGCAAGCTGAGGTTGCAGATGCGCCATGTTTATGACCATTCTTCAGCGGCAAGAAAGGTATTTGAAAAAGCCGGGCTTGAGGCTGATGATGTTAAAAATGTAAGTGATTTAGCCCGTCTGCCGGTGACCCGTAAAGAGGATATCATCCGCCTTCAGGAGGAAAATCCTCCTTATGGTGGCTTGGAGACTGTTGCGCTTTCGGAAATCGAACGCGTTTTTATCTCACCCGGTCCGGTATACGAGGTACAGCCCGCTCACGTTGAATGGTTCAGCCGGGCACTGTGGGCCGCTGGTTTCAGGAGGGGCGATGTGGTGCTGAACAGCTTTACATATCATCTTTCTCCAGCCGGACTGCTTATGCATGAAGGCCTAAGAAATTGTGGGGCTACGGTAGTAGTTACCGGAGCAGGAAATACCGAGATACAACTGCGTGCTATGAAGCATTTGAAAGTCACTGGTTTTCTGGGTACACCGTCGTTTTTGATGACGCTTATAAAAAGGGCTGAAGAAGCCGGAGAAGATTTCAGAGAAAAATATGAATTGCAGAGAGCATGGTTCACTGGTGAACCATTGGCTGCTTCTGCGCGCACTGCCTTTGAACAGGAATACGGTATTGATACCTTCCAGGGTTATGCGGTAACCGAGCCCGGCGGAGTAATAGCTTACGAGTGCCAGTGTAAGCAGGGCTTTCACCTTATGGATGACTACGTGGTTGAAATCGTTGATCCGGCCACTGGCTCGCCAGTTGAGGCTGGCGAAGTTGGCGAGGTGTTGGTAACTCCCATACATAATAAAACCTGGGGGCTGGTAAGATTCGGGACCGGCGATCTCTCTACCCTGGATACATCTCCTTGCCCCTGTGGAAGAAGCGCTCCCAGGTTAAAGGGAATTCTGGGCAGGGCGGGAGATGCGGTAAAAATCCGTGGAATGTTTGTGGTGGGAAGAGAGGTTGATGGGTTGATGGGAAGATTTAAAGAAGTAACCAACTACAAGCTGCGGGTGAGTCGTAGTGGGGAACGGGATCTGGCAGAGATGATTATCAGCCTGAAAACAGGAGCAGATGAACTGGCTGTCAGCAGCCAAATCGCCAGGGACTTCCAGTCAAGATGCCGGATTAAGCTCGATGATATTCGAATTGAAGCGGAAGGTAGTTTTAAACCGGGGGATGCCAAGATAGAAGATTCTCGGACCTGGGAATAAACAGGTTTTATGTTTCAGGCTTCCTTGCCAAGGTAAGCCGCAACTACTTCGGGATTAGATCTAACCTCCTCCGGTGTTCCATCGGCAATCTTTCTGCCGAAATCAAGCACGATTATGCGGTCGGCAATATCCATAACAACTCCCATATCATGCTCAATAAGTATAATGCTTTTCACGCCGTCTCTGAGTACTGGAGTGTTTGGGTAAGTTTGCCCCTGACCTTCAAAAATATCGATAATAAAACGGGCAATATCTTCTTTTTCTTCCAGATTCATTCCGGCCATAGGTTCGTCGAGCAAGAGGACGGAGGGTTCAAGGGCAAGGGCTCTGCCAAGTTCGACTCTCTTGCGCATACCGTACGGCAGGGATCCAACCACGCTTTTACGAATAGGTTCAATCTCCAAAAAGTCTATGATATCCTCAGCTATTCGGCGGTGTTCTACCTCTTCCTTGTGGGCTGGACCAAAATATAAGGCGGAAGAGAACACATTTTGCTTCATATGCACATGCCGGGCTGCCATTATATTTTCCAGCGATGTCAAACCTGCGTATAACTCGATATTCTGGAAAGTCCTTGCCAGGCCCATTTTTGCTGCCAGGTCCGGACGTATTCCTGTGATGTTTTTGCCCCTGAAAGTTATGCTGCCTTTTTGCGGTTTGTAGAAACCGTTGATGCAGTTTAGCAGACAGGTTTTCCCGGCACCATTTGGCCCAATAACTGCCAGAATCTCGTTTTCTCTTACCTGGGCACTCACTCCCTTGAGGGCTTGCACTCCGCCAAAAGTAAGCTCGAGATTGTCTATATCCAGAATAACGGATTTATCCATTTTGGTTGTTCTCTTCAGACATAAGTTTAGCGCGATAGCCGGTCGTATAATCGCATGGGAGACCCAGGCATCCCGGTTTGATAGGATGTTTATATTCGGCTTCGATATTTTGTGGGCTTTTATTTTCTTTGCCAGGATTTTGGCCGAATCCTGTACATCCCAAAGAGCCGTCCCTGTATACAAAGATTGTAACCTCGTCACGCACGGCATCACAATATATGGTTGTTGCAGTAATTTGCCAGTCGACCATTAGAACCTCTCAGCAGCAAGCAAAATGTCTTAAGCACTATTATACCTGAAACCACAGGCGTAATGCTTGTTTTACAGCAGTCGTTATGTTTTAATTAGCCGTAATAATTTGGTCAGGAGGGCGGTATGGCACGTTATCTTCAGTTGGTTGTGCTTACAGATAAAGGGCGGAAGAATTTTAATGAAAATCCGGATTGGATAAAAGAAGAGCTTGATAAAGAAATTGAGCTTTTGGGCGGGAAAATCGTCACCCAGTATGCACTTTTGGGCAAATATGACTTTATCAATATAATCGAAGCTCCCTCGGATGAGGTTGCGGCAAAAATCGCCATCAAGCTATCGGCAACTGGAACAGTAAATCCGACAACCATGGCAGCTATCCCGCTGGAAAGCCTTGTTCAGACCCTTCGCAAAAGTGGCCAGCCCGACTGGTAGGCTGAAACAGGAAGCGTAAACTATTTTTATTTGTGAGGAATGACCAACACTGGAATTGAAGACTCTTTGAGCACTTTTTCAGTCACGCTTCCAAATGCCCAGCGAGCGATGCCGGTGCGCCCGTGGCTGCTCATTACGATAATATCTGTGTCATTCTGGCGGGCATAATCCAGTATAGCTTCAGCTGCTGAACCGGTGACGGCAACGGTTCTGGCGCTTATTCCCTTTTCTGCCAGAAATGCGCTTGTTTTTTCAAGGTATTCTTCCATTTCTTCCTGATAGGCTTCATCCAGTTGCCGGGCAAGATCGCTGCTGAGACGCTGCCTGACACCGCTGTCCATAGGTTCTCTTGCTCTCAGCAGGACTACGGCAGGAGGGTTTTTGCTTTCTGCCAGTTCGACCACATGGTTCAAACTGGTTTCGGATAGTGCTGAACCATCAAGGGGCACCAGAATACTTTTATACATCAACTTTCCTCCTGATAAGATATAATAATATTTTACCATAACAAAAAAATGGTTGATGTATATATGTGATAAAAAACCCAGCATGGAATAAACGCAGGTTGCCATCACTATATGTGATATCTGTATTATTACAAAATTGGAACAGGTGTTATGTCTGAACTGATATTAACCACAGCTTTATTGCGGGAGCTGGTTGAAAACAAGAATTTTAAGGCTCTCAGAGAAGAGCTTGTCAGGCTGGACAGTGTGGACATCGCTGATCTGTTGAAGGCGGCCGATGACAGCAGCGCCCTTATGAGCTTTCGTTTGTTGCCCAAAGACCTTGCCATGCAGGTGTTCGATCATCTCGATTCCAGTCAACAGCTAAAATTGCTCGAGACTTTTACCGACAACCGGGCCAGGTTTTTCTTTGAATCGATGCAGCCAGACGACCGGGCGGAGCTCCTGGATGAAGTGCCTGCCAAGGTGGCAAGGCGGCTGTTGAAACTGCTGTCTACTTATGAAAGGCAGGCAACCCTGATACTGCTCGGTTATAAAGATAATACCGCCGGTCGAGTGATGACGCCTGATTTTATAGATCTGGATTCCCGTATTAATATTGCTCAAGCCCTGGATCGAATCCGCAAGCTGGCGGTCGAAAAGGAGACCATCTATGTTGCTTATGTGATGGACAGCGGCAGGAAATTACTGGGCACTGTTAGCCTTAAAGACCTGGTATTAGCTGATCCTGAAACCAGGATTACGGAAATCACCTCGGAAAATCCCAAAACCGTTAGCACATTTACTGACCAGGAAGAGGTTGCCAGAATATTAAGAGATTATGATCTGCTGGCTGTGCCGGTAGTAGATGCTGAGAATCGTCTGGTTGGTATCGTAACCTGGGATGACGTGGTAGATATTTTTGAAGAAGAGGCGACTGAAGATATGTACCGGTTTGGTGCGGTAACCGGCACCGAACAAGGCTACTTTGCTTCGCGGCTGTTCAGTGTGGTCAAAAGCAGGGTGGTGTGGCTTTTTTTGCTGATCATTGTAAATACCATTACCGGCTCCATTATAGCCGGACAGGAAGATTTACTCGGGGAAGTAGTCATCCTGGCTGCTTTTATTCCTTTGCTTATCGGCACCGGAGGCAACATCGGTTCTCAATCAGCAACAGTAGTAATAAGAGGGCTTGCAACCGGGGAAATTACTCCGCGGCGGGCTTCCTCCATCATACTTCGGGAAGCTGGTATAGGTTTGATGCTGGGGCTGGTTCTGGCGATACTGGTTTTAGGGTGGGCATACCTGCTGGGAAGGAGCATTGAAGTAGCGGTGGTTGTAAGCATCACATTAATCTGTATAGCAACACTGGCCACCTTAACTGGCGGCTCTTTACCTTTTTTATTCCGTTTATTTAAAGTAGACCCAGCGTTGGTTTCGGCTCCTTTCATTACCACTGTAATGGATATATTTGGAGTGGTTCTCTATTTTTTAATAGCAAACATGGTTCTTGCGTTCTAGCGTTTTACAACAATAAAGCTCTTGACACACCAAACAGTTTAAACCATAATTGTTAGATAAGCCTAACTAAGAGGTGGCAATTTGACCGATCGCCAGTCAGCCAGTATGGAAGATTATCTTGAAGCAATTATGGTTTTGGACCGGGAGGGAGGAAAAGTAACCGTAACCCGTATCAGCCAGGCTATGGGCGTAAAAAAACCCAGCGTAACATCAGCTCTGTCAAGGCTGGTTGAAATGGGGTTCGCAACACATGAAAAATACGGTGAAATCCATCTAACTGGCAAAGGGTTAAGAATTGCCCGCGATGTATACAAGCGCCACCAGGCTCTTAAGAGGTTTTTGATAGATATTCTTGATGTAAAAGAAGATATTGCTTCTGAAGATGCGTGTCGCATGGAGCACTATCTAAGCTCAATAAGTGTGGAAAGGCTGGACAAGTTCATAGAATATGTAATGGGCTGCCCGCAGGGGAAGCCTTTGTGGCTGGAGGGTTTTAACTATTACCTGAATCATGGTAAGAGAAATCCTGAGCATATGGCGGCATGTTCTTCACGGTGCAAGGTCTCATCTAAAAACGGTAAATTATTTTGAGAAGGAGCTTTATTGAAAAGTAAAGGTTTTCCATTGTCTCTGGCTCCGGCATACAGAGATCTGGAGATTGTTGACGTAAATGCAGGATGCGGTTTAAAAACCCGGCTGGGTGATATGGGAATCGTCCCAGGGTCAATAGTACGTCTGGTGAGTCCGGAAACTAATGGTCCGGTGATTGTTGAGGTTAAAGGTTCACGCCTTGCGCTGGGCAGGGGTGCCGCCCAGCGTGTGATAGTTGTTGAAAGATTATCGGAAGAAGAGAGGTAGCAGTTGGAAAACGGGATACCTGTTGGCAGAATATTTGGAATTTCGATCAGGATACACCTTTCCTGGTTTATAATATTTGGCCTTGTTACCTGGGCTCTTGCTTATAACTATTTTCCACTCACTTATCCCGGATGGTCAACTGGCCTTACCATAGGCATCAGTCTGGTGACCAGCCTTTTATTTTTCCTGTCCGTGCTGATTCACGAAATTTCTCACAGCCTGGTAGCAAAAAAATACGGCATTCCGGTTTCCTCCATCACGCTTTTTATCCTTGGCGGCATCGCTGAAATAGCTGAAGAACCGAAGGAGCCAAAGGTAGAATTCCTGGTGGCAATTGCCGGGCCTCTGTCAAGCATTATTATAGGAATCATATTTGGCGCTCTATGGCTTACTCTGCCGATCGGAGCCGAGGCGGTTATTGCAGTTTCCTTTTGGCTAGCCTGGATAAACCTTATGCTGGGCGTATTTAACCTTCTTCCAGGATTCCCGATGGATGGAGGCAGGGTTTTAAGATCGCTTATCTGGTGGAAAACCGATGACCTTGACCGATCTACGCGCATAGCTTCGAACATCGGCCAGGGTGTTGGCATGTTGTTTATCCTGGGTGGCATTTTTCTGATATTTTACGGCTTGCTGCTCAACGGCGTATGGATAAGCATCATAGGCTGGTTTATCAGAAGTGCTGCAGCTTCAAGCTACCGCCAGTTAACTGTCAGGCAGTTAATGAAAGGGCACACGGTAAAAGAGGTCATGAGCCTGGATTGTTCTATGGTTGAGCCGGACATGAGTGTAAAAAAACTGGTTAATGATCATATTCTTCCCAGCGGCAAGCGCTGCTTTGGCGTTACCTTGGAGGGGCAGATAAAGGGGCTGGTGGTGCTGGCCGATGTTAAAAAACTCGAGCGAAGTGAATGGGAGGGAACCCGTGTGGAGCAGATAATGACCCCGCTTGATCAGTTAAAGGCAGTTGGGCCAGAGGAAGAACTGGGTGAGGCGTTCAAGCTTCTAACCAAGAATAATATTAACCAGCTTCCGGTAATTATGGATGGCAGGCTGGAGGGTATTTTGGCTCGGGATAATCTTTTGAACTTCATAAGCTTAAAAGAAGGTCTCGGTTTGAATTGACGGACGATCAAGAATAAGAAAAACCCGCTTAAATTAAAAAATTTAGAAGCGGGTTTTTAGTCTATTGAGATGTAGTTTGCTTGTTAGTCCAAGCTGAAAAGAGTAACCAGTTTACTCGGCAGATTCCATAAACACTACTATTTCTGCTCCATTGGGCGTATCTTTTACACCAACTGTGGCATCATTGAGGTGCGCTGCCAGGATGCCGTTTACAACCAGCACGCGCTTGTTGTTGTAATTCACAAAGTGGTCACCTTCTTTCGGCTTGCCAACTCCAATGGCAAAATTAACTCCATCCTCGGTTACAAGTCTAAGGCAATCGTCTTTGGTATCAGCCTTTTCTTCAAGCATTTTCTCGAGCTCACGAGCGGCTCTTTCGGTCACTTTCAACATACTGGTAATCTCCTGTTTTCTTAGTATTGGGTATTTAAAGCATCAACTGTTTTCATAATAACAGAGGCAAACTGGAAGTTCAAATAAATAGCGCTGATAATACAGTTTAGCTTTATTAATTGACTTGGAGCGCGTATTTTCCTATAATTGGCGTTTGTTGACATTGGCAGGTAAATCTGCCAAAATGGTGCCCGAGTGGCGCAACGGTAGCGCAACCGACTTGTAATCGGTAGGTTAGCGGGTTCGAGTCCCCTCTCGGGCTTGCGCCTATTTTTTTGTCAACTTTATAGTGTTCAAATGGAGGGATGCCGGAGCGGCCAATCGGAGCAGACTGTAAATCTGCCGCCTGGAAGGGCTACACAGGTTCGAATCCTGTTCCCTCCACCATATTTTTTACTGGACACGAAACGCCTGGCGCGTGTATAATAAGCAGGTTGCCCACATAGCTCAGCAGGTAGAGCACGTTCTTGGTAAGAACGGGGTCATCAGTTCGAATCTGATTGTGGGCTTTTGATTATAAAAATAATAAAGAAGGTGTAAAGGAATAAAGGGGGCTTAAATGGCAAAACAGAAGTTTGACAGGAGTAAACCACACTGCAATGTAGGTACCATTGGTCACGTTGACCACGGTAAGACGACATTAACCTCGGCTATAACCATGGTGCTGGCCAAGCATGTTGGCGGCCAGAACATTTATCGGGACTTCTTCACTATTGATAATGCGCCTGAGGAGAAAGCCAGAGGCGTTACTATCGCTATTTCCCATATTGAGTATGAAACTCCCAACCGCCACTATGCTCATATCGACTGTCCCGGTCACGCTGACTTTGTAAAAAATATGATTACCGGTGCTGCCCAGATGGACGGCGCTATACTGGTAGTGAGTGCTCCTGATGGCCCTATGCCCCAAACCAGAGAGCACGTTATTCTTGCCCGCCAGGTAGAAGTTCCTGCTATCGTGGTTGCATTGAACAAATGCGATCTCATGGAAGATGAAGAGCTTCTTGAACTGGTGGAGATGGAAGTCAGGGATCTGCTTAGTAAATACAACTTCCCGGGCGATGATATCCCGGTTGTTCGTGTAAGTGCTCTCAAAGCCCTCGAGTGTGGCTGTGGCAGCAAAGATTGCCGCTGGTGCGGCTCTATCATTAAACTGATGGAACAGGTTGACAGTTATATACCGGTTCCCCCCAGGCCGACGGATCAACCCTTCCTGCTTTCGGTAGAAGATGTATTCTCCATTAAAGGCCGCGGAACAGTTGCGACCGGACGTGTCGAACGCGGTGTTGTTAAAGTAGGAGATGAAGTAGAAGTAGTTGGTCTTCACCATGAACCACGCAAGGTAGTTGTAACCGGTGTTGAAATGTTCCACAAGATGTTGGATCAGGCTGAACCAGGTGATGCTGTTGGTGTGCTTCTTCGCGGTGTAGATCGTGAGGATATCGAACGTGGGCAGGTGCTTGCAGCTCCCGGTTCCATTAAACCGCACACTTATGCAAATGCTGAAGTGTATGTCCTTGGCAAAGATGAAGGTGGACGCCACACTCCTTTCTTTAACGGTTACAAACCGCAGTTCTATATTCGCACCACTGACGTAACCGGTGAGATTGAACTGGAAAAAGGCGTGGAAATGGTTATGCCTGGCGATAATACTAAAATGAGAGTCAAACTCATCTATCCGGTAGCGATGGAGAAAGGTTTACGGTTTGCTATCCGTGAAGGTGGCCGCACTGTTGGTGCTGGCTCAATCACCGATATCATAGAATAATATGGCTAAAAAAGGCGAAGCAAGAATGGTAATCACTCTTGCCTGTAACGAGTGCAGAGAGCGCAATTATACAACTGAAAAAAACAAGCGCAATGACACTCAAAGGCTGGAGATTAATAAATACTGCCCGCGTTGTCGGGTAAGTCGGCCGCACCGTGAGGTTAAATAACCTAAATTTGGGAAAATATTATGGTGAATAAGCCTGTAGAAAAAAAACCTTCACGGTTCAGAATATTTGGCGATGTAATCGGTGAGCTTAAAAAAGTCACCTGGCTAACCCGGAGAGAGACGTTTTATCTAACCGGTCTGGTACTTCTTGTGGCTGTGTTTATGGGAGTTATATTAGGATTAATGGACTGGGGATTCACCACTATTATAGATAAGTTGTTTCTTGGTGGTTAGTATGTCAACGACGGCTGAAACAAAAACTGGCAACGATAACATGAAGTGGTATGTTGTTCATACCTATTCAGGTTATGAAGAAAGGGTAGTAAAAAATCTGGAGCAGCGGCGACGCAGCATGGATCTCGAAGGGGATATAGAAGAAGTTCTTATTCCCAAGGAAGAAGAAGTCGAGATTAAAAATGGCCAGCGCTGTACTGTAAATAAAAAGATTCTGCCGGGATATATATTGGTGCGAATGCGGCTCAATGATTATAGCTGGAGCATCGTGCGCAATACCCCGGCAGTAACCGGTTTTGTATCCAGCGGCAACAAACCCACTCCGCTGGCAGAATCCGAGGTAGGCTGGATAAAGCGCCAGGTAGAGGCCGAAACGCCCAGAGTAAAAGTTGGCCTGCGGCAAGGCCAAAGTGTCAGGGTGGTTGATGGGCCATTTATAGACTTTATTGGTTCAGTAGACGAAGTGGATTCCGAAAAAGGCAAGGTAAAAGTATTACTTTCCCTCTTTGGTCGGGAAACTCCGGTACAACTGGACTTTTTGCAGGTTGAAAAGCTTTAAAAGGATTGAGGGTGGAATCAATTGGCTAAGAAGGTAAAAGCAAAAATCAAGTTACAGATAGAAGCCGGTAAGGCCAACCCGGCTCCTCCTATTGGCCCGGCGCTGGGTCAGCATGGAGTCAATATTATGGGTTTCTGCAAGGAGTATAACGAAAGAACCTCCAAGTATGCCGGTTCTATTATACCTGTCGAGATTACAGTTTATGTTGATAGAACATTCAGTTTTGTCACCAAGACTCCTCCTGCCTCTGATCTGCTAAAAAAGGCAACTGGAAGAGACAAGGGTGCTGGATCCACCGGCAGAGATGCTCCAATCATGCTATCAAGGGAGAAACTCAGAGAGATCGCCACTACCAAATTCCCTGATTTGAATGCATACGATGTCGAAGGCGCTGAGCGGATTATCGCTGGCACTGCCCGCAATATGGGTATCAAGGTGGAAGATTAGAATGACACAACATAGCAAGAGATATGACGAAGCGTTAAAAACGATTGACCGTCAGGCCAGTTATAACCCGGTTGATGCAATCGGGAAGGCCAAAGATATGGCTAAAGCCAAGTTTGACGAAACTGTTGAGCTTCATCTGCGCATGGGGCTCGATCCGCGCAATAGCGCTCAGCAGGTTCGGGGAGTAGCTTTGTTACCCCATGGACTCGGTAAAACCGTCAGAGTTCTGGTATTTGCGCAGGGTGAAGCAGTAAAGATTGCTGAAACCGCCGGAGCAGATTACGTTGGCGGTGAAGATCTTGCCAAAAAGATTGAGGGTGGATGGCTGGAGTTTGATACTGCTATTGCTACGCCTGATATGATGAGCAAGGTTGGAAAACTGGGTAAAATCCTGGGCAGAAAAGGTCTCATGCCCAATCCTAAGGCTGGTACAGTTGTAAGTGCGGAAGATCTGCCAAGAACCATTGAGGATGCCAGGAAAGGCCGGGTAGAGTTCAAGCTTGACCGCACTGCTATTATCCATGTTCCAGTGGGAAAAGCCAGTTTTGAAGCTGATAAGCTCAAGGAAAACATATATTCTGTTATAGATGCCATACTAAAAGCTAAACCAGCTGCAGCAAAAGGGCAGTATATAAAGAGCGCATTTTTGACCACCACGATGGGGCCAGGAATCAAACTGGACATCAAAGAGGTCATGGCTATTTCGGTAAGTTAAAAAACCAAAAATACAAGATAACCGCTTTCCAAAGACAGCAGGTGTCGCAAGGCTTAATATGTTGCCTGCCCAGGAAGGTCTCGAAGAGTAACCTCTTGTGAGGCAATATCCCTGTGGAAAGCACAGGGATATTTAAATTTAGGGAAAAGGAGGGGCTAATGTCGAAAAAGGCAAAAGTACGTGAACAAAAAGTTAAGGTTGTTCAAGAAGTAGCTGAATCTTTCAAAAAGAGCCAGGTTGTAGTGCTTACCAATTACTCCGGTATGAAAACTGCAGATATTACCTCGCTCAGGCGAAAGCTGAAAGCGGCTGGTGTTGATTACCGGGTAGTAAAAAATACACTTGCTCGATTTGCTGCTGAAGAGTCTGGTAGAGGTTTTGACCGCAGCATTTTTACCGGGCCGCTTGCGGCTGCTTTCGGTTATGACGATCCGGTAGTAGCAGCAAAGCTGGTGGTAGATTTTGCAAAAAACGGTGATATCCCTATCGATATTGTCGGAGGCATTCTGGGGGAATCGCTTCTTAGCGCCGAAGAAGTAAAAGATCTGGCGATGTTACCTTCACGCGAGATCCTGCTGGCCAAGGTTGTCGGCGGTATTCAATGGCCGTTGACAGCGCTCGTCAGCTGTCTGGCTGGACCTGTAAGAGGTCTGGCTTATGTATTACAGGCAAGAATAAATCAACTTGAGGAGGCATAAATGTCTGACAAAAAAGCAGAAGTAATGGAAATCATCAAAGGCATGACCGTTGTCGAGCTGGCAGAGCTGATAAAGGCACTGGAGGAAGAGTTTGGCGTTAGCGCCGCTGCTCCGGTAGCTGTAGCTGCTCCTGCAGCAGGTGGCGGAGAAGCTGCACCCGCTGAAGAAGAGAAGACTGAATTTGATGTTGTGCTTAAAGCTGTTGGCGATAACAAGATCAACGTCATTCGTGTCGTAAGAGAGCTTACCAGCCTTGGTTTGAAAGAGTCCAAAGACCTGGTAGAAGGCGCTCCCAAAACAGTCAAGGAAGCTATCAGCAAGGAAGACGCCCAGTCTGCTAAAGCCAAGCTTGAAGCTGCCGGCGCTACTGTTGAAGTAAAATAGTTCTTGATTAAATAATCAGCACGCGTTATATTGAGACGGTACATACCAGCTCGAAGATAAGGTGGTGAGCTATGGAAGCACCGGCAATTGTGGCGATACTGGGAGCCTTTTTCACCCTTTTTGGGGCCATCCTGGTTACTTGGGGCTACCGGGAAGAAAAAGGTTACTATGATGATATCGTCAGGCGACCGGATGCCCGGCAGTTTGTCACCAGGTTTCCGCCGAAACTGGAAGCTGGTGGCCTGAAAGCCGGAGGGTTTATTGGCCTGGCTGTTGGTTTAGTGCTTTTTATTTTGGCACTGCTGTTATGGCTGGTATTCTAAAGCGTCAGGGAAACCGAGCACAAAAATAAGGGGAACATGCTGAAGGCATGTTCCCCTTATAAATTTAAAGAAAAACGCCCATTGTTTTGAAACAATATTTATCTGGGGCGATACTGCATTGCTTCTGCTACATGATGAGCCTTTATTATCTGGCTGTCTTCCAGATCAGCAATAGTTCGAGCAAGTTTTAATATGCGGTGGTAACCACGCGCTGATAAGTGCAATTGACGCATACCTTCCCTCAGCAAACTGCGTGCAGTATCGTCCGAAGTGCAAAAATCTGCAATATCTTCAGCGCACATGTCGGAATTAGTCAAAGCGTTTGTATTTATCAACCTTTCTAGCTGTTTTGCTCTTGCGGCTTTTACCCTTTTTGCTATGCTGCATGATTTCTCCCCATGCCGGTCAGAGGTTAGTTTTTCATAATCTACCTGTGGAGCATTAACAAAAATATCAATCCGGTCTGTAAAAGGCCCGCTTAACTTCTGCTGATAACGAGCAATAGCAGAAGGAGAGCAGGAACAGCTTTTTACCGGGTCATTATAAAAACCGCACGGGCAGGGGTTCATGGCTCCTACCAGCATAAAATTGGCAGGGAACGAAATGCTGCCTTTTACGCGGCTGATGGTTACAGTTTTATCTTCCATGGGCTGCCTTAGTATTTCGAGTTTGGCAGAACCAAACTCCGGCAACTCATCAAGAAACAGTACTCCCCGGTGGCTCAGGCTGATTTCGCCAGGTTTTGGCCAGGAGCCGCCTCCAACCATTCCAGCACTGGAGATAGTGTAGTGGGGTGCCCGAAAGGGGCGGTTAAGAATCAGGGGAGTGTCTGACGGCAGCAAACCGCTGATAGAGTAGATTTTTGTTACCTCAAGCGATTCATTCCGCGTCATTGGCGGGAGTATAGAAGAAAGCGCCCGTGCAAGCATCGTTTTGCCGCTTCCTGGCGGGCCGGTCATAACTATGTTATGTGCTCCGGCAGCTGCTACTTCCAGCGCTCTTTTTATGTGCTCCTGGCCTTTTATACTGCACATATCAACCCAGTCAGCTGGTGGCGAAGGCGCGCAGCCAGCGCTATGGGGCTGGTAGAAAGCCAGCGGCTCAGGGGAAGAGATAGCATCTGAGAGCTGGCGGAGGTTTTTGAAGCAGGCGATGTTGATGCCCTCAACGAGTGCAGCTTCAGCAGCATCACTTTCAGAAACTATCACTGCTGACATTTTCTTTTCCCTGGCAAAGGCTACCATGGGCAGGATTCCGTTGGTGTGGCGCAAGCTTCCATCCAGGGAAAGTTCACCGAGCAGGAGCATATCGGAGATGTCTCCCTTGCATTGGCCAGAGCCGATCAGAATGGCGGCAGCGATTGGCAGATCGTAGGAAGGGCCGACTTTTTTTAGGTCAGCAGGTGCAAGGTTTACAGTTATACGCCGCGAAGGAAAGGAAAAACCGGAATTACGGATTGCCGCTCTGACCCTTTCGCGGGCTTCCTGCACAGCCGCATCCGGAAGGCCGACTACCGTAAATGAAGGGAGCCCGGGAGAGATATCTGCTTCAACTTCTACAATCGCCCCTTCGAGTCCGATAAGGGCGCAACTATAAACTCGAGCTAGCATGACGTCAGCTAAAATGGTAACTACAAACATCCTGGATGTCAATCAACAAGCAAGTCAAAAGGCGTATTTTCATTCTTGCGCCAACCGAAAACCATCGATTATTAAGGCGGAAACGGGCAAAAAATGATACAATATGCTCAAAGATGTAAATAAATGAATAAGCAGTCTTAAGTAGGGCTGGCAGGTTCGGTTGAGCCGCACCTGTTTGCGATTGCAGGGAAGCAAGTTTATGCAAACTGTAATATTTAACTCCGGATAAATTTCATCTGGTAAATCAACCAGGAAATACCGGGGAATACACTTTGACCGGGAACGATGCTTAACAGATTAAAACAAAAGACAACCGGGGTAGTAAAACTAAACTTCCTCAAACTTTTGGTCAGGAGCTTGCTGTTTATAGCTACTCTGGCAGTGTATCTGGCAGATAAAGACTTAATCATTGGCAACCTCTACTCATTTCAGAATCCAGGCGCAGTTCTGCTTATAGTAATCTGGCTATTTTTTATAACCGAGATGCT
>JAQUQL010000007.1:0-5466 GCA_028716145.1 Dehalococcoidales bacterium | reverse complement strand
TTTGAAGCCATCTGTGATATATTAATTCTACAAGAGAATACTTCTATCAAGTGGGACGCCAAAAGCCCACTTTTTTGTTGTAATGGAGTTTTAAATCTGGAGGAAGGATAGATTGGTATGAAGAGCGACTTCATGCTCGCAATTACTCAGCTTTCGGCTGAAAAAAACCTTTCAAAAGAGGTGGTTCTGGGCGCGGTGGAATCTGCGCTTGTTTCAGCCTATCGTAAAAATAACTTCGTTCCCAATCAGAACATTGCTGTAAAAATCAATCCTTCTTCTGGCGAGGTTGCTGTATGGGCACAGAAGAAGATCGTCAGCGAGGTTAGCGATCCGCGCCAGGAGATAAGCCTGGCCGATGCTCGGCGTTTAGATAAAAAGGCCGCTCTTGACGAGGAAATAATGGTCGAATCCACTCCCTCAAACGCTGGCCGAATCGCTGCTCAAACTGCCAAGCAGGTTATTCTGCAGCGTCTTCATGATGCTGAACACAGTGCAATATATGCAGAATATGCAGATAAAGTTGGCGATATCATCACTGGTACTGTACGCAGAGTTGATCCCCGCAACACTTATATAGATTTGGGGCGGGCAGAAGCAATGCTTGCAGCACAGGACCAGGCTCCAAGCGAGCGCTACCGTGTCGGTCAAAGGTTAAAAATATACCTGGTGGAAGTTGCAGAAACCGCTCGTGGGCCGCAACTAATAGCTTCGCGTTCTCACCCCGGCCTGCTCAGGCGTTTGTTTGAACTTGAAGTACCGGAGATATTTAACGGCACTGTAGATATAAAAGAAGTGGCGCGCGAAGCCGGTTTTCGCAGCAAGGTTGCCGTAGCCGCCCGCCAGCAGGGTGTAGACCCGGTTGGCTGTTGTGTGGGTTTACGGGGTATACGTATCCAAAACATCGTAAATGAATTAAACGGTGAAAAGATAGACGTAATCGCCTGGAATGCCGATCCGGCTATATTTATCACCAATGCACTAAGCCCGGCTCATGTAGCCGAGGTCAGGGTTAACCGCAACGAAAAAACTGCCGAAGTAATTATTCCGGATAAGCAGCTTTCTCTGGCCATCGGCAAGGAAGGCCAGAACGTTCGTCTGGCAGTAAAACTGACCGGCTGGCGGATAGATATCAAGAGTTTGTCTCAAGCTGAAGAACAAAGAGCTGAATATGAAGCAAGACGAGCTGCCGAAGAGGCTGAAGCCGCTCTGGTTGCTGCTGAAATGGCGGCTCAGGCAATAACAGAAGAAGCACCGGCACCTGAGCCGGTTGAGGAAATAGAGGCTGAGTTAATACCGATCACCACCGAGGCTGAAAAGCAGCCCGCATCCCGCAAGGATTCCGGGCCTGCCCTCAGGTTTGCTGAAGATGTGCTTATACCGCCGCCAGCCAAGCCTGAACCCAAGAAAAAGAAAAAGAAAGCTGGCAAAAAAGAACAGGCTGAAGACGGTATCCGCCTGAAGAGGCAAAAGCGGGATATGCTGCTTATGGATGACGAGGATGAGTACTTCTAGGCATGTTCCGCAGCGTTGTTGCATCGCCTGTAGGAAAATAGCTCCCAAACAGGAGCTTATAAGAATTGTCGCCAGCCCTGAAGGGGTAATGGTGGACGAAACTGGCAAGAAAAAAGGCCGCGGGGCTTATATATGCCCGGTACTGGAATGTTGGGAAACCGCTTTAAAGAAGGATAAACTCAATCATTCATTACACCGGGGTGTTACGGCTGAAGAAAAAGCTGGCATCTGCGAGTATTTAGAAAAGATGGAGAGGAGTATTTGAGAATTGGCACTAGCTAAAGATTCAGAGAATAGTAAAGATAACAAGCAGAATGCACCGCTTGAACTCCCCCGGGCTTTAAGTGTGCGCCAGCTGGCTGATTTATTGGGAGTCACTCCGGTAGATATCATCAAAGAACTGATGCGCCGGGGTATAATGGCAAATATTAATCAGGTAGTGGATTACGATACTGCCTCAGCCATCAGTGCTGAGTTGGGCTTTGAAACCAGGCCGCAGCCTATTGCTGCTCAGGCCGCCAGTGTTATCAGTGAAATCAAGCGTCAGCAGAAAACCATAGGCGAGGCTGGCAGTTTGAAGACCAGGCCACCGGTAGTTACCATAATGGGGCATGTAGACCATGGCAAGACGCGGTTGCTGGACGCTATCCGCAAAGCCAATGTTATGGAAAGCGAAGCCGGTGGCATAACCCAGCATATAGGCGCATACCAGGTTAAATTGGGTGAACAAAAGATTACCTTTTTGGACACCCCCGGCCATGAAGCATTTACAGCTATGCGGGCGAGGGGTGCCAGGGTTACCGATATTACCATACTTGTAGTGGCCGCCGACGATGGTGTAATGCCACAGACGCTCGAAGCTATTGACCATGCCCGGGCGGCAGGCGTCCCTATAATTGTTGCGGTCAATAAAATAGATAAGGTCGGCTCTAATCCTGACCACGTAAAAAAGCAGCTTTCTGAAGCCGGCCTTCTTTGCGAGGAGTGGGGAGGGGATACCATCTGCGTGCATACTTCTGCTATGAGCGGAGAAGGAATCCCGGAGCTATTGGAAAATATCCTGCTGGTTGCAGAAATGGAAGAACTCAAGGCGGATGCCAACCTTTTGGCACGTGGGGTGGTCGTTGAGGCCCGTCTTGATAAAAACCGGGGGCCGATGGCAACCGTGCTGGTCCATGATGGCTCACTGAGGCTTGAAGATAATATCGCTGCTGGAACCACCTGGGGCCGTGTTCGTGCCATGTTTGACAGTACTGGCAGACGGATGCGCCGTGCTAATCCTTCAACTCCGGTTGCCGTACTTGGCTTGCACGATATTCCTGAAGTTGGAGACCCGGTTGTAGCCTTTAATTCAGAACAGGAAGCCCGTGCATTTGTTCAGCGCAAAACCCAGGAAAGGCAGACCCAGACTGTTAACCTTTCCAGCGTTTTTGAACAGATCGAGGAAGGGGAAGTTAAAGAACTTGCAGTTGCTCTCAAGGTTGATGTTCAGGGAAGCCTTGAACCGGTTAAAAACTCACTCGAAAAACTTAGCACCGAAAAAGTTAGAGTTACCATCATCAGGTCTGGTGCCGGCAACGTAACCGAAAGCGATGTAATGCTGGCGGTCGCCAGCAAGGGTTTAATTATTGCCTTTAACACTGGTATAGAAGCAGGAGCCCAAAAGCTGGCTGATTCAGAAAATATAGATATCCGTTCCTATCGTATTATTTACGAAATGATAGAAGACGTCGAAAAAGCCCTTAAGGGTTTGCTTGCGCCTCAGATTATTGAAGTTGTTGAAGGTGTGTGCGAAGTCCGGGCAGTGTTCCCGAGTGGCAAAAAGAGCAAGGTTGCCGGTGTATATGTGGTTGAAGGCACGGTAACCCGGGATGCTATGGCGAGGGTTAAACGCGGCGATAAAGTTGTTGCCCAGTCGCCAATAACCGGGTTGAAACGTTTCAAGGATGACGTTCGCAATGTACCAGCAGGGTATGAATGCGGCGTCGATCTTAAAGATTTTAATGCTTTCCAGGTTGGGGATATTATCGAGGTTGTTCGCAAACAGAAGGCCAGGCAGGCATAGGCATGTCACGGCGTATCGAGCGGTTAAACAGTCTTATCCGCCAGGAAATATCAGACATGTTGCTCAAAGATCTGAAAGACCCCAGGCTGGATAATTTTATATCTGTGCTGAGGGTAGATACCGCAGCAGATTTGAGCATTGCCAAAGTATACGTCAGTTTATATGGGCCTGAAGAGAATAAAAAAGAATCCATGGCAGCTCTTAATTCAGCTTCCAGATTTATCCGCAATGAACTCATGAAGCGCATTCGTATACGTACCATTCCTGATGTACTGTTCCAGGAAGATAACTCCATTGCCAAGGGTGCCCAGGTGCTTGAGTTGATTAATGAAATCCAAAAAGAGGATTCGCTTTAGCTGGTGGACGGCGTCCTGAATCTGGATAAACCGGCTGGCATAACCTCTTTTAAGGCAGTTTCCAGGGTACGCCGTGCGGCCGGTGGCACAAGAGCCGGTCATGCCGGCACACTGGATCCCTTTGCTACTGGAATTTTACCAATCATGCTCGGAAGTGCCAGAAGGGTAAGCGAGTTTCTGCTTGATTATCCAAAGACATATCTGGCTGAAATCACTCTCGGTGTTGAAACCGATACCCTTGATATTACCGGAAAAGTTGTTGAGACGGCAGACTTTTCACATATAACCGAGCTTCAGGTAAAAGAAGCTCTGCCCCGGTTCATCGGAGAGATTCGGCAGGTTCCCCCAGTCTACAGTGCAATAAAACAGGATGGAAAGAGATTGTACCAAATGGCAAGGGATGGTTTGTCTCCGAAACCTGAAAGCCGCGTTGTTAACGTTTACAGCCTGGAAGTGGTAGCTTTCTCTCCACCGTTTCTCACTATCGAAATTGCCTGTGGCCGCGGCACTTATATCCGCTCTCTCGCCCGTGATTTGAGCTTGGCCATCCAAAGCCGTGGTCATTTGAGTAAGCTGGAGCGAACCGCCTATGGTCCTTTGAAAATCAGCGATTCTCTCAAGCTGGATGATATTGAAAAACCGGGCGGGCAGGATATTTTACTTGCTAGCCTTCTGCCCCTGGATTCTGTTCTTGGTCACCTGCCTCTTATCGAGCTGAGTGATGATGAAGCCGGCCTGGTTGCCAATGGAGGTAGCATTTTCCGTCCAGACGCTTCGGGGGAAAGTACAAACTGGCGGGCATATGATGAGGATCGAAACCTGGTAGCCCTGCTGGTTGGCGGGCATGCACCAGGCTGGTATAAACCCAGAAAAGTATTTACCAGCAATCTTCATCCTTGACATTCATGCTTTAAATAGCTATATTTCTTAGGTTGATTAAGGTAAATTATTAAGCTTTACATAAAAACGAAAGGGGTTAAAAGTGGGTAGTATCAATGTCGCCATTATTGGTGTGGGTAACTGTGCATCCTCGTTGGTGCAGGGAGTTCAATTTTATAAAAAGGCTAAGGAATTTGAATTCGTTCCAGGTCTAATGCATGTAAACCTGGGCGGGTACCATATAAGCGATATCAATTTCGTAGCCGCGTTTGATGTAGATAAAAACAAGGTGGGCAAGGATCTCTCCAAAGCCATCATGGCTCCGCCCAACAATACTTATAAATTCTGCGATGTTCCCCAGTTGGGCGTTAAGGTGGAGCGAGGCATGACCCATGATGGTCTGGGAAAATATCTTTCTCAGATAATAGAAAAGGCGCCTGGCCCAACTGCTGATATAGTAAAAATCCTTAAAGATACCAAAACCGATGTGGTTATCAACTACCTTCCAGTTGGAAGCGAAATGGCCACCAAATGGTACGTTGAGCAGATCCTGGAAGCCGGTTGCGCTTTGATCAACTGTATACCGGTGTTCATAGCCAGGGAAAAATATTGGCAACAAAGGTTTGCCGCCAAGGGCCTACCGGTGATCGGGGA
>JAQUQL010000006.1 GCA_028716145.1 Dehalococcoidales bacterium | reverse complement strand
GCAAAAAAGCCGAGAGAATAAATCATCTTTTATCAACTGTGGATAAGACTATCAAAGAATTAAAAGGGGAAATAAAGATGCAGATTAAAGAGTTTTACGAGGGTTTTAGCAACGAACAGATTGAGAAATACCGCGAAGAGGTGCGCCAGCGCTGGGGCGAAAAGACGCTTCAGGAGAGCGAGAAGCGCATCGTAAACATGGGCAAGGAGAAGTTTGCCATGGTGCAGGCCGAGGGCGGAAAAATATTTAAGGACATCAGCGATAATATGCCGAAAGGTTTTGAAAGCCCGGAGGTCCAGGAATTGGTAACCAGATGGCGGCAGTGGCTGGAAAACTTCCATCAGTATTCGGATGAAGCTGTATTGGGGTTGGGGCTTAGCTATAGCGAGGATGCCAGATTTGCAAAGTACTTCAGGGGTATCCATGCAGACCTGCCTGAGTTTCTCACCAAAGCCATAGAATACTATTGCTCTCACCAGGGATAAACCCTGGCAGGGGCTTCCCTGGTAACCGGCTTGGAACCGTTTTGTACCGATTTATGCTCCGGCGGCGTTTTCAGGCAAGCCGCAGTTTTATCAAAACACATTTATCACGCATGAAACCAGCCGAGCGTATTGGCCGCAGGCTCTGGTGGGTTGAATCCTTCTGAGTTTGTAATATGTTTAGTCTATCTCATAGCCCGGGTAGAGTTTAGTACTGCCAGCAGAGCTACGCCCACATCTGCAAATACTGCTCCCCAGATGGTCGCTATTCCTGCAATACCCAGGTATATGAAAACCCCCTTTATCACAAACGCCAGTGCGATATTCTGCCATATAATAGCTCGTGTTTTTCTTGCAAGTTTGATTGCCTCAGGTAGTTTTGAAGGAGCATCGGTCATAATTACCACATCTGAGGTCTCGATTGCTGCATCAGAACCAAGGCCTCCCATGGCTATGCCGACATCGGCAAGAGCAATCACCGGGGCATCATTTATTCCATCTCCAACGAAAGCGATCTTTTCTTTTTTGCCCGAACCTGCTTTTAAAGCTTCAAGAGCTTTTACTTTATCCTCAGGTAGAAGTTCGGCAAGGAACTTGTCTATTCCCACTTTTTTAGCGATAGCTGCCGCAGCATCTCTGGTATCTCCGGTGAGCATAACAGTTTCCTTTATCCCCAACTTCTTCAAGGAGCGTATTGTTTCCACTGCGTCGCTTTTAACCTCGTCAGAAATAACAATGTATCCAGCGTACCTGCCATCAATTGCCACATGCACCACAGTTCCTCCTGCCGAGTATGCGGCTTCATTGTGTGAGATGCCCTGCCTGTGAAGAAAACGGTCGCTCCCCACAATAATTGAACGCCCGTTGATCTTTGCAGTGATTCCCATCCCCGGGAATTCAAAATGATCCTTTATACTGGCAGAGTCCGGCTGTTTTCCGTATGCCTGGAGAACGGATTGTGCAATCGGGTGGTTTGAGTGGGATTCGGCAATTGCAGAAAGCCTCAGCAGGTCTTCCTTGCTATATCCATTGTGGGAGACAATCTCCTTTACTTTAAATACTCCTCTGGTAAGTGTGCCAGTCTTGTCAAAAACGGCAGTTTTGATTTCAGTGAGGGTATCAAGAAAGGCTGCGCCTTTTATGAGGATGCCCCTGCGAGAAGCTCCACCGATACCGCCAAAATATCCAAGAGGCACGCTTATCACCAGAGCACATGGGCAAGAAATCACCAGCAGGACAAGGGCCCGGTAAATCCACTCGGAAAATGTTGCTCCTGTGAAAAACAGCGGAGGGATGATTGCAACAAAAAGAGCGCTAATGACAATTGCCGGTGTGTAGTACCTGGTGAACCTTGTAATAAATTTTTCGGTAGGGGCCTTTCTGGATGTCAAGTTTTCCACAAGATTTAACACTTGAGATATTGAGGAATCAGCGAACTTTTTTGTTATTTTTATTGTTAGTGATCCGGTCTTAATGATAGTTCCGGCCAATACAATGCCGCCTTTACTGGTGTGCCTGGGAACATATTCTCCAGTAAGAGCTGAGGTATCAACCAGGCTTTGCCCCTCCATCACAATACCGTCCAGCGGGATCCTTTCCCCAGTTTTTACAATTATACTGTCCCCTATCTCCACTTCCTGGGACGAGACTTTTTTAAGCCCTGTTTCAGTGATAATGCTGGCATAGTCCGGGCGTGTGTCAAGCAGGGCTTTTATCGATCTGCGTGAACGATTGACCGAGAGCTCCTGCAGGAATTCGCCGGTTCGGTAAAAAAGCATAACAGCAACCGCTTCCGGCAGCTGGTGAATGGCGATGGCGCTGGCTGTTGCCAGCGCCATCAGAAAATTTTCATCAAACACTTTCCCATGGGTCAAATTGCGCAAAGCTGCCCATAAAACCTGCCACCCGCTTAACAGGTATGCTGTTATCAGCACTGCATATTCTCCAATGCTGAAAGGCGTGTCATGGAGAGGCCGATAGAAAACTATCCCGATAATGAAAAGAACCAAGGAAACGCCGATCGAGAAGAGCTCTCGGGTGGTATTAAAAACCTTTTCATCACAATCATGGCAATGGGAAGCTTCGCTATTTTGGCAGGATTTTGATTTTTTATCGGTTGCGGTCAAATCAACGCCCTCATTGGGTTAAAAAATATTGAGCAAGGATATTTGTACTAATGAGAAGTATGTTCAAGGCTTATCTCTAAAAGATTTCGTATATGGTCATCGCTCAGTGAATAGTACATCATGCGGCCTTCTTTGCGTCGTTTTACGATATGAAGTGTTCTCAGCAAGCGCAAATGCTGGGATGTGGCGGAATCAGAAATGCCAGTTATAGCTGCTATATCACAAACGCAGAGTTCCTGGCTTTTCAGGGCAAGCAGAATTTTAACGCGGTTTGAGTCAGCCAGTGCATTGAAAGTCTCTGACAATAAGAAAATATTTTCATCAGGAGGGAGGCGTTTCTTTGACATCTCAACCAGTTCGTTGTTGACCGCCCTTACCTCGCACTCATTCTCGCTGGTATTTGTCATTTCTTTTCAATAATTAAATATATGCGTACATGCTAATATATTATCTCACGCCATATCGTATAAAGTCAAAGGTTTTCCAGCAAGGCAAAAAATTGGTTATTTTTAAGTGCTTAAAGGCTTGAATTGTTCGCCTGCTAACTGGCGGATTTTAATATCTCTACGATATCCTTTTCGCTCATGGGCAGACGTCCGGGCAGTTTACCATTCTCATCGTGGGAGACGAGGATGGAGTCTCTGGCATACTGGGTAAATAATTCATCCCCTATGCCCAGCTCCGACAGCCGGGTGGGGCACCCGATGGATCTGAAGTACTCCTCCAACCGATTGATGCCTTCAAGGGCGCATTCTGTGTCCTCCGGATTTCTGGCTTTGAGGGCGAAAACACGCTGGGCAAATTGCACAAATTTGCCCGGGTAGACTTTGGCTGTGAAACGCATCCATGCCGGGCTGATAATCGAAAGCCCGGCTCCATGTGCAATATCGTGGTGGGCAGAAAGAGCATGTTCGATCATATGCACTGGAGAAGACCCCTTCGCCCCAGCCTGTACCCATCCATTTAATGCAACGATTGAAGCCCACTGAACCTGGGTTCTAGCTTCAAGATCATTCCCATCAGCCACTGCTTTGCTGCCCCACTCTATGGCATTTATAATAACGCCCTCGGCGAACCGGTCCTGTATGGGTGTATTTGCCCTGTTGTTAAAATAGCCTTCGGTTACATGTGTGATGATATCGCAAACGCCATAGGCAGTCTGGTCTTTGGGTACGGTCAATGTCAATTCAGGGTCAACCAGTGCGACTTTTGGATAAAGACATTCGGCAAGAACAAATGACTTTATTTTAGTTTCACTATTGCTGATAACAGCGCCACGGTTCATTTCAGACCCGGTGGCAGCAAGGGTGGGGATAGTGATGACAGGCAAAGCCTTACTGGGAGGCAGCCAGTTTTGCTGGCCATGATTAATCATGTTCCAGGGGTCTCCATCATACAAAGCTGCAGCTGCTATTACCTTGGCGGCATCCATAACACTGCCGCCGCCCAGAGCAACTACTACATCGCAATCTTCTTTCCGGGCTATTTGGGCGCCGCGTTTAACAGAAGTAATCCTTGGGTTTGGTTCTATACCAGCACACTCTACTGTTTCTACACCTTCTTCTAAAAGGCTTGATACAACGCGATCAAATGCGCCGCTGCGTTTGACGCTGCCGCCTCCGGTTACGATAAGAGCCTTCCTGCCATAATTTTTTGTTATTTTGCCTATTTCCGGCAGCCTTCCGGCACCGAAAATAAGGCGGGTAGGGTTATAAAACTCAAACTTCATATGTAAGCTCCTTTCTTGCCTGAACACTTCTCTGGCTAGATAGCATTTCAGAATGTTTTGGTTTTAAAAGCTTCGGCCTTGACAGGAATGAATTACCTTAGGCAAGAGAAACAAGTTGTGTAGAGAGCTGTGATGGCCGGGCTATATGCTTAAAGGCGAAAGCATTAAATAAAATAACTGGCAAGTACTTTAACACGATGTTAAAAATACATCAAAGAACACAATAGCACAAGATATAATTATGATAACGGTTTATACCGGCGTTTATCCTTAAAACAGTTGCTCCATGTTAAGGTGAAAATCGTTCCAAGTCAACTTTCTATTAGTACTCCATTACTATTGTCTTAACTATTCCGGAATTATTGGTTGTAAGTGACAAACTAGAACCCGCTTCCATCCGGAATACCATCACCTGAATCAGGGGCTGGCAGGTGAGGCCCGCTAACAGATTCAATGCTGGTGTTTGGACCGTTGGGTTCTTCCAGGCCGCTGCCATCACTTATCCCGTCTCCGGAATGGGTTTCAGATTGTAAATCAGGAGAATCGTAATTTAGCAATGCCTTTCCTCATGTATAACGAAAAAGTAGGAGTTTTTGTTACAGGAAGGTTTTTTTGAAGGTGATATAAATATAGGTCAATACTTATCCAGTGTCTAATAGACTGATTCCATGTCAGTAGAAATTAATGCGCCGGCAAAAGCCGGCGCATTAAGAGTTGTAGCAGGATTAGCTAAACTACTTCATGGCTTCTTCGAGTATCTCTATACCCATCTTGGAAAACTCTACTGAACGAGTAAGAGCTTCCCGTGCCTGATCCGGGTTGTGGAAACCGCCGCCATTGCCGGCAGTCCACCATTCCCAGAGAATGTGTGCCTGCGAATGGCATTCCCGTGCTTCGTCCAGGGTGGCTTCATCTACCCCGTATCTTATGGCCAGGTCAAAGGTATCGATAAGCTCGCTCAGCCAGTATTCTGCCTTGGAAAGCTTGCCCTTGATATAATTCTGAATAGAATCAATGCGGTATTCGGCCTCTTCTTCTGTCCAATCGGTATGACAGCTGAGACAGGTCTCGTCTATGTAGGTTCGCGGGCTGGTTTGCCAGTGGGAAGTATATATTTCGCCTGCCTGGTTTGTGAGCTTTGGCATATGGCAATCACTGCACTCAACACCATTTTGCTGATGGAGTGAGCCGTAGTTGGTCTCCGCATCCGGATGCTGCAGTTTAACCAGAGTTGCACCGGTTACAGCATGCTTGAAATCGCGGAATCCAAGTTCATTATAGTGCTCGTAAGCATCAAACACGTTAACCCAGGGGAAGTGGTTGGTGCGTGGATCTTCCATGGTTATATATTCACCGGTAGCCATGTCATAACCCGGGTTGCAGACATATTCAACATGACACTGGGCGCATATGATGTTGGCTATCGGTTCTTCCATCAGGCCGATTTTCCTGAAGTTTCTGAAGGTTACTACGTCAATATCTGCGAGACTTTCCCCGTTGACATCAGCATAAATTTCATTATCGCCGCGAGTAACAGCATCAATCAAGCCGTCACGAACAACACGGTGGCTGGTGGTATGCGGATCGTGGCACATGATGCAACCCATTGTCGGGTTATCGACAGCCTGTATAAATTCAACTACATCTGAAGTGCGGTCGAAATCTGCAAACATGTGGGAATCTCCCATGTATGCCCATTCCAGAATATTGTCGGTAGTTTTACAGGTCAGGCATACCGGGTTGGCAGCTTTGGCGGATTCGGGCAGTGTATATTGCTGGCCAAGGTCAGTGAGGATATCCCATATGTTCCCTGATGCTAATATATCCTGCCAGTTTTCGAGCTGGAAGCGGCCACCATAAGCTCGGTCAACCGTGATGTGGTCAAGAAGCATGAAAGCATGGGAACGGGGTTCGTTGTGCTCCTTGGTGAAGCCATATGGTTGCATCAGCTTATCGAACATCGGGGATACGCCAACAGGTGTTGCTTTTTCTTCCCTGGCTTCAGATTCAAGGTTGATGGTGTGGAAACTGCGATACTGGTCGGGGTGGCATCCACCGCATAGCTCATTACTCTGGTTAACAACCGATTCGTTGAGAAGAGGGTTTTGGGGGTGTTCCCCGGGGATGTGGCACTGGGCGCAATCATGTACTGCGTGGTTGGAACTGTCAATCATTTCAACGTTTTGCGCGTGGCAGCCGGTGCACTGCTCTCTTACCGGGTCTCCTGCGGGGGTTATCTCCGGGGCATCCGGTATGATGGCCATCGCAGAAGCTTCGGCAGGCGGCGCAGAGGTGGTTGGGAGAGTAGTACCATTACCGCCATTGTTGCAGGCGGTTATCCCCAGACCAAGGATAAGAACCAATAAAACAGAAAGGGTAAATTTAGCAGACATGTTCTTCATAGGCCTACTCCTTAAGCAAGTATTTAAGTGTCTGTATTTACCGGGGCTGACCATTGATTAATTTAGCCTATTATATATTCCAAATCTGTAAAAAACAATACACGATTCTATTACTGATATATTAAATAACAACAGCATCCCCAGCCAAGCTGAAACAAAAGTTGGCGATGACCTTCAGTTGATTCCGATTTACACTGGCAGGCAGTAAGGGGTAAACTTGGTTTTAAGTTTAAGTGCCGAAGGAGGGGTGATTTGGTTAACTGGATTGTTGCTGCTCTTGGCGCTTCTTTAATATACGGCCTTATAAACAATCTGGACAGCCATCTGGTAGCCCGGCGAATGCCCGGCGTGAGGGCTTTTTTGCTGGCTTTTTCCATAGTCATACTGGTTTTGATCCAGCCTTTTGTCTATCTTTTTCCGTTTCCTGAAGGCCTGGCCTCTACGATAGTGGCAAGCGCTCTTGTTTCTGCATTGATGAGAGCAGGAGCAGTTTTACTTATGATTTTCAGCTTCAAGAGTGAAGAAGTAGTTGGGGTGGTGCCGCTTATCTATACCTACCCTGTATTTGTTGCTCTTGCGGCTATGCCCTTGCTGGGTGAAACCCTGAACATCTGGCAGTGGCTGGCGATTATTGTTGTGGTTTTTGGTGCCGCCACGGTTGCCTTGCGCCCCAGATCCAGCGGCAACGGCAGATGGTTGGGTAAAAATTTCCCTCTGTTGATAATAGCTGCATTGCTTTTTGCCGGGTCCGATCTTTCCGCCAAATACGCTCTGGAAGAAATATCCTCATTTACTCTTTACTGGGTCAGCATGCTGGTGCTGGTAGTGATTTCCCTGTGTATCTCACTCAGGCCAAGCGTAATCAGAAGCTATAAGAACATAGAAAATCCGCGCAAGGCAACCGCATTGCTGGTATTAAACGAGAGCCTTGTGCTTGGTGCTTCCATGCTGGGTTTCTGGGCGATGAAAAACGGCCCTATTTCGCTGGTTTCAACCATTCTCGCTTCGCGCCCGGTGTTTGTGTTTGGTGTTGCAATTATTTTGAGCCGGCTGTTTCCCGGGTTTGTTTTTTGGCAGTCCGACAGGCGCGCGCTTGGATACAAATTTGTTGCCGTGCTTTTTATAATTGTCGGCATTGCTATTATTTACCTGGCATAAAGCCCGATATGTTTTTCTGTGCTAAGGCTTATCTGAATTTTTTGCCCTCTTGCTGCTCAGGAATGTTATAATTATACAGAGAGGCTGTATATGCATGAAGCTTTATTGTATGAGAGCCTGGAGCAGGGAAGGGTTAAGTGCAACATATGCACCTGGCGCTGCCAGATCAATCCCGGTAAAGCCGGCGCCTGCGGCATGTATCTGAATCAGGCAGGCAGGCTGTACAGCTTGAATTATGCGCTGCCTTCTTCTATCGCTGCAGATCCGGTTGAAAAGAAGCCCCTCAACCACTTTTATCCCGGATCAAAAGTTTTCTCCATGGGGAGCTGGGGTTGCAATTTCAGCTGCCGGGATTGCCAGAACTGGCAAATTTCAACAGAGGTAGGTTGCGGTATTCCAGGTTCCGTCCAAAAAGTGCCGCCCGAAGATGCGGTGCGCATGGCAGTAAACATCGGCGCTGAAGGAATTGCGTGGACATATAATGAACCAACCGTGTGGTTTGAATATACGCTTGACACCGCCCGTTTGGCAAAGGAAAAAGGGCTTTATGCCGTTTATGTAACCAATGGATTTATTACGCCCGAAGCGCTGGACTTGATTGGGCCTTATTTAGACGCATGGAGAGTCGACGTAAAAGGTTTTAGCGATGGGTTTTACCAGAAATGGTGTGGGATAAAAAATTGGCAGAGTATACTTCTGAGCGCTGAGCGTGCCTTAAAGCACTGGGGCATGCATGTGGAAATAATAACTAACATTGTCCCGGGCATGAACGACGATGATGCCCAGCTAAAAGGAATCGCAAACTGGATAAAGGAAAAACTGGGTGAACTTACCCCCTGGCATGTTACCCGTTTCCATCCCTGCGATCAAATGAGCGGGGTTGGAGCAACTCCGCTTGAAACACTGGAAAGGGCAGTGAGGATAGGAAGTGAAGCTGGGCTCAAATTTATATACATTGGCAATGTAGCCGGTAGTGGCCATGAAAATACTTATTGCTATAATTGTGGAAGATTGATTGTCTCCAGGCAGGGTTACCGCACAGAAATCGGCAAATTAATAGACGGACACTGCGGTTATTGTGGTGTTAACTTAAATATCAGGACCAAGAAGGGGAGTGTGTGATGTTAAGACGAGAAGTTGCAGCCGGGAGTTTCTACCCTGCTGATCGCGAAGAGCTGCTGGACAACATGGGTGAAATGATTGACAAAAACCAGGAGAAACGCAGGGTTTTCGGTGCTGTGTTGCCTCATGCTGGTTATATTTATTCAGGCAAGGTTGCGGGTAAGGTATTATCAAAGATTGAGCTTCCGCAAACAGCAGTTATAATTGGCCGTAACCATACCGGGATGGGCAAGCCGTTCTCAGTAGCGGTTGAAGAATCCTGGCAAACTCCCCTGGGAACAGTAGAGGTTGATGAGCAGTTGGCCCGGAGCATTATTGGATTTTCGCGTTATCTGGAAGAAGATTCTGCGGCTCATTTACGTGAGCATTCTATCGAGGTGCAGTTGCCGCTGCTTCAGTATCTTAAACCCGATATCAAGATTGTGCCTGTTGTACTAACCGCGGCAGCACCAGCATCGGCATATAAAGAGATTGGTCAAGCCATCGCCAGGGGTGTAAAAGGATGCGAAGGCAGTGTGTTAATTCTGGCCTCAAGCGATATGACTCACTATGAACCGCATGACACTGCTCGTGATAAAGATATGAAAGTAATTGAAGCAATACTTGAGATGGATGAAGACTTAATGCTGCAGGTGGTGAGTAAATATCATGTCAGCATGTGTGGAGCAGGTCCGGTAGCCTGTTTGATTCGGGCAGTGAAGGAATTGGGTGGAGGGGTTGCCGAGCTGGTGGATTACCAAACCAGCGGTGAAACTACCGGCAACTACTCTGATGTTGTGGGTTATGCCGGTATTATAATCAGCCCCAAGGTGCTGCATCCGCTGGTCTCACTGGCCAAAGGTGCTGTTGAGACATTTGTTAAGCAAAGGCAGGTTATAAAACCACCTGCGGAACTAACCCCCGAAATGGCAGAAAAAGCCGGAGTTTTTGTTAGTTTGCACAAAGGGCGCGAGCTGAGGGGGTGCATTGGCACTTTTGCCCCTGCCAAAAAGAATGTAGCCGAAGAGATCATAGCCAATGCCATAAACGCTGCCATGGAAGACCCCCGGTTTTCCCCGGTATCGGTACAGGAGCTGGCTGATTTGGATTACAGTGTTGATGTGCTTACCGAACCGGAACTGGTTGATGATGAAAGCGAGTTGGATCCGGTTAGATACGGTGTTATTGTTGAAGCCGGGGTGCGCCGGGGGTTGCTGCTGCCTGACCTGGAAGGTGTAAACACAGTTGAAAAACAAATTGAGATTTGCCGGATGAAGGCGGGTATCGGTTCACATGAACCCCTTACCCTGTATCGTTTTGAAGTTAAGAGATTTCGCTAAATTAACTGGCAAGCGTCAACTGGACACAAGGGCATGCCATGAGAGTTAAACAGGTGGTTAAAAATAATTAAGAAACCGGGTTGCAAATGCGAGATACAATAATCTACCGCGATACAGAATACGAAGAGGAGATAGCCTCTGGGGCTAATCTATGGTTGGCGGGATTGTTTATTGGCTTTACCCTGCTTTTTCTGGGATTTTTCATATACTCTGTTTTAAATCCTGAAACTTTGATTGATGATGCTCCTGCATGGCTCTGGCTTATCATGCTGGTTGTTTTTGCCCCCCTGGGGTTAATGATTTTCAAGATGAGGAAAATAGAAATAAGCCTCACCAGCAGTGAAGTAAATATCCGTTATGGGTTTTTCAGCCACCGTCAGCCTTTTTCTAATATAGCTGAAGTTAGTGTTGTTGAAAAACCGGGCTTAAGATATGGTGGATGGGGTATTCGAATTACGTGGTCCGGTAAAAAGCCGTCCATAGTGTTTAATATCCTGTCAGCGCCGACTGTTGAGCTTACCCTCAAGGAAGGCAAATACTCCAAACTGGTTTTTTCTTCACGGAAGCCTGATGAAATTGCCGGAATCATCAGCCGGAAATTGAGGTAATCTAATGCAGGATATGTTCTCTGGCCGGGCTAGCGATTTGAAGCAAAAAAGTGCACCGCTGGCTGCCAGGATGAGGCCACAAAGTTTTGAAGAGTTTGTTGGCCAGGGGCACGTAATTGGCAAAGGCAGGGCTTTCAGGCAGGCAATCGAAGCTGATAAACTGCCATCTGCAATATTATGGGGACCGCCAGGCAGTGGGAAAACTACTCTGGCCAGTATAATTGCCAAGACCACTCATTCGTTTTTTTCTCCGGTATCTGCTGTTAGTGCAGGAGTAGCTGATCTGAGAAAGGTAATGGATGAAGCCGGAAAGCGCCTGGGGCTGACCAGCCAGCGCACCGTATTGTTTATTGATGAGATTCATCGTTTTAATAAAGCCCAGCAGGATGCAGTTTTACCTTACGTTGAAGATGGCACGGTAACCCTCATTGGGGCCACCACTGAAAACCCTTCTTTTGAAGTGATATCACCACTTTTATCCCGTTGCCAGGTAATAATATTGCACCCTCTTGGCGATGATGAAATACGCACGATTCTTCAAAGAGCGATCGGAGATTCCGAAAAAGGCATCGGAATGCTCGGTCTTGTGGTAGATGAAAATGCTCTGGACTGGCTGGTCAGCATAGCTGACCATGATGCCAGGCAGGGGCTAAATTTTTTAGAAGCAGCTGCAAACGCAACCGCTCCGGATGAGCATAATCGCCGCCGTCTGACGCTGGCGATACTTGAAGACGTGGTTGGACACCGGGCACTTAAATACGATAAATCTGGTGATGCCCACTACGATACGATATCAGCCCTGCATAAAACAATGCGCGGCTCTGATCCGGACGGTGCACTTTACTGGCTTGGCCGTATGATTGAAGCCGGAGAGGACCCTCTGTATATAGCCCGGCGGTTGATTCGCTTTGCTACTGAAGATGTTGGTATGGCAGATCCACAGGCTTTAGTGGTTGCCATGGCGGCCCAGCAGGCGGTTCATTTTGTTGGTATGCCGGAAGCCAAACTAGCTTTAGCAGAGCTGGTGGTTTACCTGGCTACTGCGCCAAAAAGTAATTCTTTATATGCAGCTTACGCCAATGTTCAGGCCGATATTGCCCGTTCATCCAGTGAGCCAGTGCCGCTCCACCTGCGAAATGCAGTGACAAATCTTATGAAAGAAGCCGGCTATGGGAAGGGTTATAAATATGCTCACCAGTATGAGGGGCACTTTGTGCGCCAGCAAAATCTGCCCGATTCACTAAAAAACCGGAGATATTATCATCCGAGCGAAGAGGGTTTTGAGCGGGGAGTCAGGCAACGGCTGCTGTCCTGGTGGCCAGAACGGTTCGGTAATGACAAAAAACAGTCTTAAGGTGTTAGCACGGGTATACTTTTCCAGTTTGACCTGGTGTATAATCGGGTAAACCGATGGAGATGAAGAGGGAGTGTATGTCAATACTTTCAAAGTGCCCTTTGTGCAATGGTACTGGCAAAGTGGCAAAAAGTATTCCGCTGGGTGCAAATCCCAGGGCGCCCCTTACCCGCTCTGAAAAAATGGGAACCAGAATCTGCCCTGAATGCAATGGAACTGGCAGCATCGGGATAAAATAAAAAAACCGCTCACGTTGTTATTGGAGCGGTTTGTTTTATTGTCCTTTAACCTTGGTTTATAAAAATACCCTTCTAACCGGTGCAAAAACGGCAAAACAGGGGTTGTACAGGGCGTTAGACTGTTTAATTGTTCCAGTATCCAGCATTTCTGGTTAAGCCTCGGAACTGGCAGGGGTGGAGTAGAGGCTTTGCCGTGTGCGTTCCCAGAGATATGCGTATCGCTTTTCAGCACTCATCATCCGCCATTTGGCACGCGATATTATCTTACGGCCTACCGGTGATACAACAAAGCCACCTACTACCAGGGCTCCGGTAAGCAATACGAGGGTGTTTTTGGTTTTGTCGTCCACTGTTTCCTCCCGGTTTTGGTTTGCATCTGTATTATACACGTTTTCTACTCCGATTCCATAAATAAACGTAACGTTTTTCCGGTGGCATCAATACCCATGTAACATAATAAACTATCCGGCGCCACATTATAAGGGGGTTTGCCACTTTTGACCTCCTTTTATTATCTTCATCATGTATAACGACTTTAGATGATAAAAGGTTAGGTTTTACAGTTTCAGTATTTTAGGGTTGGAAACTTCCTCCTGTTAAACTTTTATTGATCGCGATGGATGGTAAGCAGCAGACGATAATTCTGTTTTTCTATCTCTTCGTTTTGTTGGGGGTATGGGGTTATTTTATAACTGATGAGATAGTCCTTATAACTTTCTTCTACATATCCGCTATCTGAACCTGACTGAACCAGAACCATTTTGTAGGAACCTGCACTGTCTTTAAACTCAACTCTGGCGCTAACTCTTCCTTCCCATACGCACTGCGCTCCAGCCGGGCAGCGGGAATCTTCAAGGATCTCGATAAACTTGATTTCAAGCTCTTCCCCATCAATCATTGCTGTTTGGCCTATAGCCAGGGGAAAGCCGTGACCGAGGACTGCAGCAACATCACCGTTATTTTTCCCGCAGGATGCTGTAAAAAGGCTGGCCATAGCCAGAAGAATCACAGGTACCAGATATTTTTTCATTGTCGTTTCCTCTAAAATATTAACGGCGGGTATCCAGATCGATATCCAGTACCAGGGTTTGCCCGCTTTCGACTTGAACTACGTTTGGGACGTCGTTTGTTTTGCCGATTGCCCCCATGCGATATAGATCAATAACATAACTTCCGGGGCGAATTTTGGTGGAGTAATAGCCACTATCATCGATGCCTAAAACATGCGAGAGCTTGCCGGTTTGAGTATCATAAACCATTACCTGGCAGGCACTGTAGACCAGTGCAGGGCTTTCCCCCTCTCCCGGTTCGGGCAGAATGGTTAACTTTCCCTCGAGGTAAGAAGGGTTACCAAGAGTGCAGGAGGTTGCAAACAGACCTGCAATAACAAGAAGGGGGAGAATAGCTTTAATTATTCGTTTCAACAGTATCTCCATAAAGCATTATAGTCTGTATCAATACCAGGGGTATTGAACCGGTCAGCCCTTCTTTGTATTCTAGATTGGCTGCGGCGTTAAAGTCAACCGTATTTTATATTTGTTTTTTGGCAACACAGCTTCTGCCGGGTTATAATCTGTTTTAGAAGAAGTGAATGGGGGCGTTATGCCGTTTGAAATTGTTACTGCTTCCAATATAGGTTTCTGCCAGGGGGTGAGAAGGGCGATTGAGCGTGTTACCGAAGTATCTCACTCTCAAAATGGAGTTGAGACACTGGGCGCGCTTGTACACAACCGCCAGGTACAGGCAAAGCTGGAGGAAAACGGCGTAAGAGCTGTTGATGGAATCAGTGAAATCAGCGGTAAAACTGTGGTAATCAGCGCCCATGGAGTAGCTCCCCGGGTTTTAGATGAAATAAAACAGAAGCAAGTAGGTATTATAGATACTACCTGTCCTTACGTCACCCGGGCGCAACAGGCAGCAGCCAGACTTTATAAGGCGGGCTACTTTGTAATAGTATTCGGGGATGCCGGCCATGTTGAAGTTAAGGGAATAATCGGCTGGGCACAGGGAGAGGGTATCGCCACCCTGGATATAAACAGCATTGTCGAAATGAGGCAACTGCCCAAAAAGCTGGGGATACTCTCACAGACAACCCAGACCCCGTCCAGATTTGCTGATTTTGTTGCCAGCCTTATTAATTCGCCTATATTCCGCGACCGGGAGATAAGGATAATCGATACTATCTGTCATGATTCCCGCCACCGCCAGGCGGAAACACTTGAACTGGCAAGCGGTTGCGATTTGGTTTACGTTATCGGTGGGCGCCACAGTGCCAATACGCGCCACCTAAGGGATATGTGTGCTGAAATTACAGAAACTCACCTGATCGAAACTTCTGCGGAAATCGACCCATCTCTTCTTAAAGGTAAAAAGAGGGTTGGTGTTACCGCTGGCGCATCTACTGATGATGAAACCATTGCCGGAGTAATCTCCAGGCTTAAACAGATTTCGGATTCCTGGTAGATTTGAAGGTAAAATTAGCTTTGTGCTAGACTCAAACATTAACCCTTGAAGGAGAAACATGAAGAAGCGCATTTTTTCGGGCATGCGTCCTACCGGTAGACTGCACATTGGAAATTATCTTGGTGCTTTGCAGAACTGGGTTAATATGCAGGACGAATTTGATTGTGTATATTGTGTGGTGGACATCCATGCGCTGACTTCTCTGGAAGATAATTCGCAATTAAACCGTCTCACCCGCGAGATGGTTATGGATATTATGGCAGGGGGGATCGACCCGCAAAAAAGCATTCTGTTTGTGCAATCTCATGTTCCCGAGGTTGCTGAACTCAATACATACCTGTCTATGATTACCCCTTTGAGCTGGCTGCTCAGGGTGCCGACTTTCAAAGAAAAAGTTAAACTCCAGCCCCATAACGTTAACTACGGTCTGGTGGGATACCCGGTCCTTATGGCGGCAGATATTCTACTTTACAAAGCAGAAGCAGTTCCTGTTGGCCAGGACCAGTTGCCGCATCTGGAACTTACACGGGAGATCGTCAGAAGGTTTAATACCAGGTTCAGCCCGGTATTTCCTGAACCTGAAGGGCGCCTTACTGATTTCCCGATTGTGCAAGGTCTTGATGGAGAAAAAATGAGCAAGCAGACTGGAAACCTGATAGAACTTGCCATAACTGCCCAGGAGACAACTAAAAAGATTATGGGAGCTGTTACTGATCCTTCACGAAAGTTTCGGTCTGATCCAGGCAACCCCGATATTTGCAACGTTTATCGGCTGCATGGATATTTTAATAGTGAAGAAGTTAATGAAATTGCCGGAAATTGCCGCAACGCAACCATTGGGTGTGTAGATTGTAAGAAGCGTCTGGCAGAGAAAATGAACCAGGAACTTGAACCAATCAGAGAGCGGCGCCGGGAGCTGGAACAGCAGCCAGAACTGGTAAACCAGGTACTAAGTGAAGGAGCTGAAAAAGCCGGTATGATTGCCCGTAAGACGATGGATGAGGTCCGCCGGGTAATGGGGCTGGCTTAACTTCTACACCTGGAAGGTGGCAGCCTGGCTTGCTCCTCGCTTTTTAAGAAAACGCTCCATTCTTTCCAGAGCTTCATAGAGTTCCTTGAGCGAGGTTGCATAGCAACAGCGCACGTAACCTTCTCCACACCGGCCGAAAGCATTGCCGGGGACGACGGCGACCTTTTCCTCCATAAGCAGGTTATGGGCAAAGTCTTCGCTCGTCATCCCGGTGTTTTTAATGGAAGGAAACGCATAGAATGCTCCCTGTGGCTTAAAACAGGAAAGGCCTATATCGCATAACCCCTTCACCATTACCAAACGGCGCCTGTTATAATCAGCGACCATTTCTGCTGCGCTGGTCTCTCCATTTCTAAGTGCCTCCACTGCGGCTACCTGGCTCATCGTGGGGACGCTCATGATGGTGTACTGGTGAATCTTGGTCATCGCGGCGATGATGCTGGCTGGCCCAACGGCATAACCTATACGCCAGCCGGTCATGGCATACGCCTTGGAAAAACCACCCAGAAAGACAGTATTTTCATAGGCACCGGGAAGGGTGGCGATACAGGTGTGTTCGCAATCGTAGACAAGGCGGGAATAGATCTCATCAGAAATAATAATCAGACCATGTTGATTGGCAAGCTTAACTATTTCCTCAAGTTTTTCGCGCGGCATAATAGTTCCGGTTGGATTAGCCGGGTAGCCGATAAGCAGAGCTTTAGTTTTTTCGGTGATTAAAGGCTCAATCTTTTCAGCCGATATTTCAAAGCGCTCTTCTTCGCAGGTCGGTATCATTACTGGTACCCCGCCGGCAAGAACCACGCAGGGTGAATAGGAAACATAGCAGGGATCGGGGATAAGTACTTCATCACCCGGGTTTACAAGCGCTCGAGCGGCTAGATCCATCGCCTCGCTAACGCCAACAGTTATAAGAATCTGCGAATCGGCGTAATCCAGGTTATAGGTGTTTTTCAGGTGTTTGGAAAGCTCCTGGCGCAGTTCGGGTATACCGCTATTAGGAGTATACATCGTATAGCCGTTTTCAATAGAGGAGATTGCAGCTTCCCGTATATGGTAAGGGGTAGGGTAATCTGGCTCTCCTATTCCAAGAGAGATGACTCCGTCCATCGAAGCCAGCAGGTCGAAAAACTTGCGTATACCAGAAGGAGCAATATCTCCAACCCTGCGGGCAATATGGTCGCAGCAGTTGATATTTTGAATTTTCGAATTTATTGTCACCGGATTATCTCTCCCAAAACCTTCTTAAAGCACCACTTTTTGGCGCATACCCTTGTTTTTATCGTCCAGCACCACACCATCCTCTTTATAGCGTTTCAAAAGGAAGTGGGTAGTAGTGCCCTGTACTCCTTCGATTGGAGCCAGGCGATGAGTAACAAAGCTGGCAACTTCGTGCATGTTTCGGGCGGTAACAATAATGGCCAGATCGTAGGTGCCTGACACAAGCATCACGGTTCTGGCTTCAGGGAACTTGTAAATACGCTCTGCGATGGCGTCGAAGCCGGCTTTCATCTGTGGGGTTACACGAACTTCAATGATCGCCCACACCTGTTCTTCGGCGATTTTATCCCAGTTTACTACTGCTTTGTATTTGAGTATAAGGCCGTCTTTTTCTGCCTGGGTTATGAGCTCTTTTACCTGAGAAGTCTCGGTTCCCAGCATGGTAGCGATCTGCTCTGGAGTCAGGCGGCCGTCGTCTTCGAGCAACCTCAATATCTTGTTTAACATCGCAGCACCTCAATAAACAGAAACGATAAGTATAATTTGTTTTATTGTAGCAGATATTATCCCAGTGAAGTAACTATTCTTTCGGTAGATAAAAAGCGAACAATAAAAGCAGCCAGAACCAAAAGCAACCAAGCGCCAGCCAGCACGAGCGCGGAGTAAAGCCAGGTTATGGTAGTAACTGCCCCGATACTGAAACCCAAACCATAAAGACCGGCAAAAAGAGGTATAAATATTATAAAACCGAGCAGGCGGTTTTCTTTCATTCCCAAAGCCAGCTGGGCTACTCCATTCAAGCCGACAAAAGCGGCTATAAAAACCGGTACCACTAAAAATATGTGAAAGATAACCGGTCCTCCAGGTAATACAATCCCCTGGTTGCGGATTGCAGTAATAATCAGCAGAACCGCTACAGCAATCAAGGCCAGAATATAGGAGACTGCGCTGACCGCAAGCACTTTCCCAAGCCAGATCTGGCGCAGTGTTGCCGGGCTTGTCAGCAGGGTTTCGATGATCCGGTCGGTTTTTTCCTTGTAAAATACGTGCCCGGTTAAAGAGTAGGCCATAAATACTCCCAGCATTATAGACAGGAAAAATAAAGTGCCATCAACTGATATTACCCCTCCGATGGAGCCCTCTTCGGTTAAACCCAACCCATATATTACGGCAAAAACCAGAGCAACTCCCAGAGAGGTTAGCATTGTATTACGATTGGAAAGCAGCTCTCTTATCTCTTTGCGAGCTATAACCATGCAAATGGTCATTTTTGCTTTTCCTCCCTGTGTATGATTTCGAGGTAAATATCTTCCAGGGAGCGGCTGGTTCGACTGATTTCACTTACCCGGATTCCGGCGTTGACCAGGGCTGGCAGCAGATCAGGAGATTTTCCCTGTTTGAAAACCACCCTGATTTTCCCATTTGTCTGGTTGATCCTTTCTACATCTTCAAATGATTCTATCACGCTTGCAGCTTTGTCGGGATTTTCTTTCTCATCCAGAACTATTACAACCCCGGGTTCACTGGAAGCTGAGCGCAGATTTTTGATCGAATCACAGGCGATCACCCTGCCACGCTGGAGAATCGCGATGCGGTCACAGATACGCTCGACTTCATCAAGGTCATGGGAGTTAAGAAAAATAAGGATTTTTTCCTCTCTGGCAAGGTTGAGTATGAGATCCCTCACCATTTTCTGGACTTCCGGATCAAGGCCTGCGGAGGGTTCGTCCAGAAGAAGTACTGATGGATAATGCAGGATAGAGCGCGCCAGGCCAAGCTTACGCCGCATTCCCCTGGAATAAGTGCCGACTTTATCTTTTCTGCGTGAGTCCAGACCTGTGTACTCAAGCAGTGATGATACCCGGTTCTTGCGGTCTGGTATTTCATACAATCGGGCGTAGTAATCGAGGTTATCTTCACCGGAAAGGTTTTCATAAAGACCGTCATTTTCAAGCAGTACTCCAACCTTGCGGCGGAGGTGCGGATTCTGGCTCAGCGGTTTTCCCCACACGTGAGCTGTACCAGAGGTTGGGCGCAGCAAGCCCAGTATGAGACGCATGGTGGTAGTTTTTCCGGCTCCGTTGTGACCCAGGCAGCCAAACACTTCACCTTCGTTTATTTTAAGACTGATATCATCAACTGCCAGTGTGCTTTTAAATTTTTTGGTTAAATTATTTACTTCTATCATCGCTGGATGAAACCACTACTTCCGATCGTTAAAAAATACTGCAATCTACCTTAAATGGGGAGGGACGGTCTTTGTTTGTGCCAGTCGGTAGACTGTTCATATGCGTAGCCAATTCTGAAAAGGGCGTCTTCATTAAATGGTTTTGCCATGATTTGCAGTCCTACCGGCATACCTTCAGAGAATCCTGCCGGAATAGATATCGCCGGGATGCCGGCGATGTTTATTGGCAGAGTGCATACATCGGTTAGATACATCTGCATTGGATCATCCAGCTTTTCGCCCATTTTGAAAGCTATACAGGGTGCAGTGGGTGCTACCAGTGCATCGTATTTTTCAAACGCAGTAGAGAATTCTCGACAGATTATAGTACGCACTTTTTGCGCCTTGAGATAATAGGCGTCGTAATAGCCGGCACTTAGAGCATACGTGCCCAGCATTATTCGACGTTTTACTTCAGGCCCGAAGCCAAATTCGCGGGTTTTTTCCATTACTTCCCACATGTTTTCCGAATCCGGGTAAGCATAACCATATTTTACTCCATCGTAACGGGCAAGGTTGGCGGAGGCTTCGGATGGTGCCAGAATATAATAAACTGCCAGGGCGTATGGAGTAGAAGGGAGGCTGGCTGATCGGTCTACAATTGCTCCCAGTTGCTCGAGGTTCCTGATTGCATCTTCAATGCTCTGTTTGACTCCTGGCTGCATGCCTTCAACGAAGTACTCTTTGGGGACTCCGATTTTCATACCACGTATATCACCGTCCAGATGATCGGTGAAATTTTCTATTCTTTGATTAACAGAAGTGGAATCGCGTTCGTCGAAACCTGCTATGGTGGAAAAGACCATGGCCGCGTCAGTCACTGTTCGGGCAAATGGCCCTATCTGGTCCAGCGAACTGGCAAATGCCACCAGACCATAGCGACTTACCCTTCCATAGGTTGGCTTAAGCCCAACCAGGTTGCAGAAACTGGCTGGAAGGCGGATGCTTCCGCCGGTATCGGAGCCGAGTGAATACAACGCTTCTCCAGCAGCAACCGATGCGGCTGAACCGCCGCTGGAACCACCGGGGACACGAGTGATATCCCATGGATTGCGAGTGGGGAAAAAGGCCGAGTTTTCATTGGAAGAGCCCATGGCAAATTCATCCATGTTGGCTTTACCCATCATCACCATGCCGGCGGCTTCAAGCCGTTCTATGACAGCTGCATTGTAGGGTGGAATAAAGTTTTCAAGCATTTTTGATGAACAGGTGGTTCGAATTCCTTTAGTGCAAATAACATCTTTGATGATGCCGGGAATCCCGGTGAGGGGACCGATATCATCTTTAGCGATTCGTTCATCAGCTCTGGCTGCCTGCTGCATTGCAACTTCAGCAGTTTGGGTGACGAGCGCCTGAATATGGTTTTCTACTTTTTCAACACGGTCAATGTATGCACCTGTAAGCTCTACAGATGAGAATTCGCGTTTTTTCAGCAATTGGTGCGCCTGGCTGATGGTAAGATTTTCTAGCTGGTTCAAAGTTGCTCCTGTTTAGTTATTCAAACCGGTTTTACTTTTCCAGAACCGGGCGGATTTTAAAAAATTCACCCTCACGTGCAGGGGCATTGGCAAGGGCTTGTTCTCTGCCCAGCGAGGGATTTGCGCGATCTTCTTTAATGATAGTGTGAAGCATGTTGGGCTGAGCGGTTGGGGGTATGCCATCGGTATCAACCTGGCTCAGTACCTCAAAATTCTCCAGTATATCGGAAAGTTGTCGGGAGAACTTGTCTATTTCTTCCTCGGTAATACCAACCCTGGCCAACCTGGCAATATGGAGAACTTCTTCGCGGTTGAGTTTCAATCTATACCTCCGTAAACGTCTAAAGTATATCACCCGGATATGGGAGGGGCAAACAAATAACTGTATTACCTTTGGTTTGTGTTATGGTTACGGCGAATAAAAACAGTAACAGTCGAAAGGGTTATTGACCATAAAGCTACCAATGCAAATACAGATATCGTTGCTGCCCATATACTGGGGGGAGCTACCAGGAGAGTGTCCCCTATCACTTTGAAGACATTATATCCATAGATCAGTCTGAAGGTAACATAGCCAATGATTGCCAGCAGGCAATAAGCAGCCAGCGGAATATTGTAGAGAAAGATTAACCTGGCCGGAAGCCATTTTGCCGGTATGCGGGGTTTGTATAATACGTAATGACGGCAGCGCAGCTTGCATACCAGCCTCCATATGAATAACGCCAGCCCCGTTATCAATAAAAAGCTGATAGCGAAAACGCCGAATGAGAACGAATCGATGGTTTTCCAGTGTGCCCACCATGGTGAAGCAAGCTGTTCCAGTTCGATATCCAAAAACAGGTTGGCCAGCCCGGGAGCGATGAGGTGGCCTTGTGCGCTGGTCTGGCTGTTGATAACCGCAGTAACGCCGGTTGAGTAATCTGGCAGGATCATCATATCGGCACAAAAGCTGGGGGTATCTCCGCCATGCCATATGCGTTTTATACCATTTGCATCGGTATCTACCAGCCACCCCATTCCGTAACCAACTGTGTGACCGTCTTTATTGTAATAGGTGGCCGGGGTTATCATCTCTCTGATAGTATCACTTTTTACCAGTTGCTTCCCGTCAAGCATCCCATCGTTTAAAAATAAACTCAACCAGCGGCCCATATCCTTCGCATTGCTCATAACCCAACCAGCGGGAGCAGCGCTTCGGAAAACCGGCATGCTGCGTTCCACGACCTGGCCGAAAACCGGCTGATGGCCATATGCTCTTCCCCATTCCTCAGCTTTGTCCTGATCAAGGGTGGTGTGCTCAAGGCCAACAGGGGCAAATACTGCTTGAGCCATATAATTTTCAAACTTCTGCCCGGTGACGGCTTCTATAACTGCCCCGAGAAGAAAATAGTTCAGGTTTGAGTATTCAAATGATTTGCCGGGAGGGTTATTGAGTTTCAAGCCTGACAGGTCTTTTACCATATCAGTCATGGCATCAGACCCGTTGAAGTATCCCTGAGGTTCTGCCAGCGAGCCCGGAATGCCGCTGGTATGGGTAAGCAGATGGCGAACGGTGATTTTTGATGAAGCCGAACTGTCTGCAAGAGAAAAATCCGGCAGGTATTTTACTACCGGTTTGTCTATATCGATGATGCCGTTGTCTCTGAGAAGCAGTACTCCAAGAGCGGTGAATGACTTTGATACACTGGCAAGGACAAAAACCGTATTCTCATCAACCGGACGGGGTTTTTCTACGCTGGTAATGCCAAATCCCTTTGTATAAACAGCGCTTTCTCCATGAACTACAACAACAGAAGCACCCGGGACGGAGTCCTCTGCCATTATATTTTGGATAAAAGCATCCATTTGAGCGAACTTGTCAGGAGAATCTAGAGCAGCGACATTGTAGACAGGAGGAAAAAAGGATATTGTGACCCAGGCCAGGCAAATTGCACAAGCCAGCGTTACCCCTCTTTTAAATAGAAAGCCCGCCGTTTTACCCGTTGCGGGCACAACCTTTGATTTCTGCCACATCTTTAATACCCTGCTCGGATAAAAATTTTTCCAGGCTCGATAATATTTTGGAAGGAAGCCCTGGATCTACCATAAATGCTGTACCGACCTGGAATGCACTGGCGCCTGCCATGATAAACTCGATGGCATCTTCTGCGGAAGATATGCCGCCACAAGCTATCACAGGAATATCAACAATCCCTGCTGCTTCATAAACCATAGCCAGTGCAACCGGTTTGAGAACCGGGCCGGAAAGCCCTCCGGTGACGTTACCCAGTAATGGTTTACGCCTTGATGTATCGATCGCCATACCCCTGAAAGTGTTTATCAAGGTAATTGCATCTGCACCGGCAGAGGCAACCGCCTGGGCTATTTCGGTAGTGCGCCCTGATCCCGGAGACAGTTTGACGATAAGGGGCAGGGTGGTAGCTTTTCTGACGGCGGCAGTTATTTCCGCTGCCATTTTCGGGTTGAGCCCGAATTCCACCCCGCCAGCTTTCACATTGGGGCAGCTTATATTGAGCTCAACACCCGCAATACCCTTAACCCCTTCAAGGCTTTCGGCTACAGCAGAATACTCATCAATGGTTGAGCCGGCGATGTTGGCAAAAACAGTGATGCCGAGATTTTCCCAAACCGGGGCCTTTTCTTTGACCAGGGCTTCGACCCCTATATTTTCCAGGCCGATTGCGTTAAGCATGCCGTTTTCAGTTTCTGCGATCCGTGGTTGCGGGTTACCTTCCCTGGGATGAAGGGTAGTTCCTTTGGCGATGAAGCCTCCTGGTATGGATAAATCGGTAAAGCTCTCCAGCTCGCAAACATACCCGCAGGTACCAGAAGCAAGCAGAAGAGGGTTTTTTAGCTTTAGGGGTTTGCCGGTTTGGGTAAAAAGTTCGATTTCAAGATTTGTGTTCATAGTTTTCCTATTGATTATAGTTTACTTAACGTTTGCCTACAACCTATTGCCAAAACAAAGGCGATAGGCTAAACTAATCTTGTGAAAGGTAAAGTTTTCCAGTTGCAGTCTATTAGCAAAAACGCCATTTGTTGTGGAGGTTTCTGGGGCTTGGAATGTTTGGAATTCTGCAGTCGGGGAACTCCTGCCTTTAACTGTTATTAATCTCGCCAAGAACCGTCTCCGGTTCTTCAGTTCTCATAATTATCCAACCGAAGCGTCTGTGCACATATACACACAAGAAATAAAAAGTTCACGGTTCTTGTGAACACAAGGAGCGGCCAGTGGTGGAAAAGAAATACAAGCCGATGAAAGAAAAACTGGAAGCTGACCTGTTGCGCCTGAAAGAACAACTGGAGCAGATACGGGATATTGGAGGGGAAGAGAACCGGCGTGAAGGCAGCCCGTATGGGAAAAAAGAGGAAGAAGCTGCCGAAACCGCTGATATTGAAAACCGGCTGGCGATGGAGAAGCGGCTTATCGAACAGATAATGGATGTTGAAGTTGCCCTGGAAAAGTTTGGCAACGGCACCTATGGCATATGTGAAAAATGTGGCAAGGCTATTGCCTACGAAAGGCTTGAATTTATTCCCCAGGCAAGGCTGTGCGTCAGCTGTAAATCGGCCAAGTAAAGGAATACAAGACTCTTGCAGCTTAGAGAACAATTAAAGGGACTGGGTTTATATTTTCTTCCATTACTGGTGCTGGTTCCGCTGGACCAGATTACCAAGTTCTGGGTTCGCACCAATTTCTATGTTGGTGAATCACGTCCGCCTGAGGGTTTTTTCCGCCTGACCTATCTGCAAAATACAGGCGCTTCCTTTGGGATATTCCAGGATGGTGCAACCTTTTTCACCATCTTTTCCACTATAAGCCTGCTTGTGATGCTGGCAGTAATAGTGTTAATGCGCCGTATGATTCCGTTTTTGGATACCAAAACGGGAAAGATAGCGATGGGGCTTGTCAGTGCAGGAACTCTGGGCAATCTGATCGATCGATACAATCTGGGGTTTGTGGTTGACTTTATAAATTTCAGTTTCTGGCCTACTTTCAACGTGGCTGATTCCGCTATTGTTGTTGGAGCGCTGCTTCTGGCTTTCTTGATTCTGGTCAATTATAAAGACCTGTAAGGTAATGATGGAAACCAGGCACAGTTTTACTGCCGATACCGCTGGTTTGCGGTTGGATAAAGCCATTGCCAGCCAGCTGGAGGGCATTTCACGGGCGAGGATCCAGAGGCTTATCGAGCAAGGCTTGGTTCGGGTTAACTCTCTCGTTTCCAAGCCGTCTTATCGGCTTGATAAAGGCGACGAAGTTGTTATAACAATTCCTGAGCCGGAACCATCTCATTTGATTGCTCAGAAAATACCAATCCAAATCATTTATGAAGATAAAGATATCCTGGTGGTTGACAAGCCTGCAGGCCTTTCGGTTCATCCAGGACCCGGACATCCCGATTCCACTCTTGTAAATGCTGTTCTGGGTTATGCTCCGCAGGTTTGCGGCGGAGAAGCCGGACGTCCCGGTATCGTGCATAGACTGGATAAAGATACTTCGGGTTTAATAATAATTGCCCTGAACCCGGAGTCTCATGTATATTTGGCAAACCAGTTTAAAACCCGGCAGGTTAAAAAAACCTACACTGCCCTGGTCAGGGGGAATCTTGCTCCGGCTACCGGTTTTATTGATGCTCCCATTGGCAGAGACAGAAGCCATCGAAAAAAAATGGCAGTTACCAGCGCTGGTAACGGGCGGCTGGCCAGAACCGGATATCGGGTAATGGAATATATCTCATCTTATACATTACTTCAGGCGATGCCGGAAACCGGTCGAACCCACCAGATCAGGGTGCATCTGGCAGCTATAGGGCATCCGATTCTGGGGGACACCACCTATGGATTTCATTCCAGCCTTCTTTCCCGGCAGTTTCTTCATGCTTCCAGTTTGATTTTTAAACTGCCATCATCGGGTGATAAAGTGGAATTTTCCTCTCCTCTGCCACAGGATCTGGAAAAAGTGATTGGTGCATTGCGCTCGTAGAAGCGGTTCGCCAAACAGTGCTATAATCGGGGTCGAGCTGGCCGGGAGGCAGCATATGGAACGGGAAGAAAAAATTGTTATTGAATATGCGGGGTTCTGGCGGCGGTTGGGAGCTTTTTTAATTGACGGGCTGATTGTTGGTTCCATGAACTGGGTGCTGACTGCTCCGTGGCGCTGGATATTTTCCTTTTTCCGTTCCTGGCATCCCGAAGAATGGTTAAGCCCCGTATTTTATCCAGATCCCTTTGTTGGGATAACGGTGATAATTGCAGCGGTCTATTGTGTGGTGTTCTGGCTCTGGCGCGGGCAAACACCCGGAAAAATAGTTATGAATATAAAGGTATTAAAGGAAGACGGCACCCACCTTACTCTTTCAGGGGCAATAGTTCGCTTTCTGGGTTATTTTGTATGCTTCCTCACTCTTGGAATTGGTTTTATTATGCTGGCTTTTGACGAGAGGCGCCAGGGACTGCACGACAAGATGGCTTTAACAGTAGTGGTGAAAATTCCACAGGTTAAGCTGCAACTACCAGAAGCCAGTATGGGCTAACAGCTTCGACAAATTCAAATATTTAATCAATCATTTACAAGAAAAGGAAAAAAGATGCCTGAAAAACCTGTAAGAGTGCGTTACGCACCAAGTCCAACCGGTTACCCTCATGTTGGTAACATACGGACTGCTTTGTTCAACTGGTTGTATGCCCGTCACAATAAAGGCAGTTTTATCGTAAGAATCGAAGATACCGATACCGCTCGCACGGTTGACGGGGCGGTTGAAGTAATTATGGATAGCCTGAAATGGCTGGGAATGGACTGGGATGAGGGGCCGGATAAGCCTGGTAAATATGGTCCATACCGCCAGTCTGAACGTTTGGAGTATTACCAAAAAGCAGCCGAAAAACTGCTTGCCCAGGGAGATGCGTATTACTGTTATTGCAGTTCTGGCCGGCTCGAAGAAATGCGCTCTGCCCAGATCGCACGCAAAGAACCGCCGGGTTATGACCGGAAATGCCGGGATTTGAGCGCGGAAGAGAGAGCTTTCGCCCGGGCTTCATGCCCCCGGCCGGTGATACGTTTTAAGGCACCACTTGAAGGCAGCACCTCCTTTTGTGATGTTATCCGGGGCGAAGTGAGTTTTGAAAACCGGACTATAGATGACTTTATTTTACTCAAGGCAGATGGTTACCCTACCTATCATCTTGCCAGTGTGGTTGACGATAATGCCATGGATATAAGTCATGTTATGCGGGCAGAGGAGTGGATATCCTCAACCCCTAAACATGTTCTTCTATATCGTGCATTGGGGTTCAATGCCCCGCAATTTGCTCATTTGCCCATGATTCTTGGGCCTGACCGCTCCAAACTCAGTAAACGCCATGGAGCAGTTTCTATCACACAATACCGCGATGATGGCTATCTGCCTGAAGCGATGGTCAATTTTCTGGCCTTGCTGGGTTGGTCGCTTGATGATAAGACTGATATTATCAATATCCAGACACTGGTAGAAAACTTCACCCTTGAGAGGATAGGAAAGACGGCCGCAGTATTTAACCGGGAAAAGCTGGAATGGATGAATGGCATATATATTCGTAGCCTTGAGGTGAGTGAACTTGCAAAGCTCGCAATGCCTTTTTTGGAGCAGGAATTGCCAGCATCCGTGAGTCGCCCGGTTGATGAAGAGTATGTGAAAAAAGTCATTCCGCTTGTTCAGGAAAGGGCGAAAACCATAAAAGAGATTCCATCACTGGTTTATTTTTTCTTTACTCCCGATATTGAATATCCAGCCGAACTGCTCATTGGTAAAAAGATGGATGTTAAAACAACGCTTAATGCGCTGGAAAAAACGCTTGACATATTGAAAGAAAGCGAAGAGTTTGATCATGATAGCCTTGAACATAGATTGCGTCCTCTGGCAGAGGAACTTGGGCTGAAAGCCGGGCAGCTGTTTGGTGCGGTGAGAGTAGCGGTTACCGGTGTAACCGTGTCACCTCCTTTGTTCGAAACGATGATGGTGATGGGCAGGCAGGCATGCCTTGAGCGGCTGGAAAAAGCAGTTGAAAAGTTGAACTGCCCGGAAAAATAGCCAGGTTTTGGTATGAACCGGAAGGATTTTAAACCGTCTTATATTGACCTTTGTATTTCAGGTGAACTGGCTAAAAGAGCCGCCAGGCTTGAGAGTCGCCTTGAAAAATGTGATATATGTCCGCGAAATTGTGGCGTGAACCGGTTGCGGGGCGAAATGGGTTACTGCAACAGTGCAGCAAAACCGATTGTTGCAAGTTATTGTGCTCATTTTGGGGAAGAACCGGCTATTTCGGGGAGTCGAGGTTCGGGAACCATCTTTTTTGGCAACTGCAATATGGCGTGTGCCTACTGCCAGAATTACCAGATAAGCCAAAACCCTTTTTGCCAAAAAAACAACCAGGTTTCTATTGAGGAGCTAGCTGGCTTTATGCTCCAATTACAGCAGATGGACTGCCATAACATAAATCTGGTTTCTCCAACTCATTTTATTGCTCAAATAGTGCCTGCCATCAATCTGGCGTCTCAAAGAGGGCTGAAGCTTCCGATCGTGTATAACACCAACGGTTATGATTCACCTGGGACCCTGGTGGAGCTGGATGGGATAATCAGCGTTTACCTGCCAGATATCAAGTACTCAAGCAATCAAATGTCACAGAGGTTCTCAGATGCCCAAAACTATGTTGAAAATTCCCGGGCTGCAATTTTGGAAATGTACCGCCAGACTGGCGGTCTTGTTCTGGATGAGGGTGTGGCAATTAAAGGGGTATTGATACGCCATCTGGTGCTTCCTGATGATATCGGCGGAAGCGAGGATAGCCTGAAATGGCTTGCATATAATATTGGAAAAGGAGTAGCACTTAGCCTGATGAGCCAATATTATCCGGCTCACCATGCCGGCAGATACCGTGAAATATCACGGCCAATTACAAGGGATGAATACTTCAGGGCTTTTAAGGTGGCAAAACAACTTGGATTTAAACAGATATTTGCACAACAGATGGAGTCACCAGGGGTGTACCTGCCGGATTTTAACTGTGAAAAACCGTTTGGCGGCTAACCCTTGCGTTTGCGGTTTACAAAGGCAAAACGGATTTTAAGGCCATTGCGATCGTCTTTTTTATTGACGCTTTCTATAAAATTAGCGAGCTCTGCGTCTTTTTTATCTTCCTTGACAGTCTTTTTAGTCATCGGTAACAGACTCCATTAACAGTATAATAAGAGCGAATTATAACACAGCCGAACGGAAAATCCTAATAGAGCCGTAGTTAAGCAAAACCGGTAAGCAGAACGGATATTTTTGCGGGAATATAGGTGGAAAAAAAGGGGAGGTAAATTATAATAACCTGGTGGCGGTAACATGAATAAAGGTACAAGGCTTTTTCTGGCAATATGTTCCAACCTTATCGAAGTTGCGGCAATAATTATTTTACTTCGCATAGTTTTACCGTATTGGGGAATAAACACGCCGGTTTATGGCCTGGTTCTTATTATTCTGGCCTGGATAATCTTATCAACAGCTATTTATAGGGTCGGAAGTCGCGCTCTTGATCAGCGCCTTGTGGCTGGACTGCCATCGATGGCTGGGACCAGGGGCGTGGTTGTTAAAGAACTTTCACTGGAAGGGACAGTGCGCATAAAAGGTGAATACTGGAGAGCGGTGGCGCAGGAGCCGGTTTGTTCTGGGCATCCGGTTGAAGTGGTTTCCCAGGAGGGGATGCTTCTGATCGTCAAACCCCTGGAAGTTAAGGTTTAATAGACCGCACTTGTTGTGTTATAATTTTCCTTTATGCGACATAATGGTGAACGTACCAATATGGAAATAATTCCTGCTATTGATATCAGAGCCGGGCAGTGCGTACGCCTGTATCAGGGAGACTATGCTGCCGAGACCGTATATTCATACAATCCGGCTAGCAAGGCTCATGAATGGGTGTCACAGGGAGCTACCCGTCTGCATGTTGTGGATTTGGATGGTGCCGCCTGTGGCAGGATTGTTAACCTGGATATTATTCGCGAGATAGCCCGGGGACTTCTTGTACCGGTGCAGGTAGGCGGGGGAGTGCGCTCCATAGATGATATCGAAAGCCTGTTTAAGGCTGGCGTTGACCGGGTGATACTCGGTACTTCTGCTGTGGAAAACCACGAACTGGTTAAAGAAGCTTGCCACCGTTTTAAAGATTCCATAATAGTAGGTATAGATGCACGCGAAGGTAAAGTCGCCACCAGGGGATGGCAACATGCTACCGAGGTCACAGCGGTTTCGCTGGCGCTGGATATGGTCAGGCTGGGTGTCAGGCGATTTATATATACCGACATCAGTCGTGATGGAACGCTGACGGAACCAAATTTTTGCGCGGTGTATGAACTGTTGGACAGTATTCGGACCCCGGTTATTGCATCCGGAGGGGTTTCCAGGCCGATTCACCTGAAGGTTCTCAAACAGCTGGGAGTTGAAGGAGCTATCATTGGCAAAGCGCTTTATACCGGGGATATAAACCTGAAACAGGTTCTGGATAATATCGGATAAAATAATTATATTTGGGAGATTAATATTGAGCGAAAAATTGAAACTCAAACTGGATTCTAACGGGCTATTACCGGCGGTAATCCAGGACGATAAAACCGGCGATATTCTGATGCTGGGTTATATGAACCCGGAAGCTGTCAAATTAACCCTGGAATCTGGAGAAGCGTGGTTCTACAGCCGCAGTCGTCAGGAGATGTGGCACAAGGGGGCTACGTCTGGCAACCGCTTGATCGTAAAAGATGTCTTTATAGACTGCGATAACGATACGATTCTGGTAAAAGCTTCACCGATGGGGCCGGCCTGCCACACTGGTGCAAAGACCTGTTTTTTCACCAGGCTAACCACAGACAAGCTGGATATTTAGACCGACAAAGGGGCGGCTCGCCCTCCCTCCTGTCTGATCACTTCTTCAAGAGCGGCTACCGCTACTTCTATCTGTTCATCATCCGGTTCGCCGGTAGTCAGGCTTTGCAGCCACATGCCGGGCGCAATTACTATCCTTGCCAATGGATTAGACATATGGCGGGAGCAAAGTTGGGTTATTTCGAATCCCAGCGCTGCAATTACCGGTAAAAGCAGGATGCGTGTAAGGATCATCAACCACAAAACCTGTTTTCCCACCAGGCTGAAAACAAGTATCGCCAGCACCATCACCGAGAGCAGGAATGCGGTTCCGCAGCGGGCATGAGCAGTGGAATATTTCTGTATATATTTGGCTTGCAGAGGCTCGCCGTGCTCATAAGCATTGATGGTTTTATGTTCTGCACCATGGTAGGAAAACACTCTCTTGATGTCTGACATGGTAGATATAATTTTGAGATACAGCAGGAAAATTGCCAGCCTGATTACGCCCTCGACCAGGTGGAACAGGATAGATGATTCGATTACGGGATCGAGTAGCCGGGTAAGCAAAAGGGGCAGTATAAAAAAGAGCCCTATGCCAAAAATGAAGGAAACTGCCATGATCCCCCATGTCCAGGCGGAAGATATTTCCTGCTTGGTTTCACCTTCTGCGGTTTCTTCTTCCAGAGCTACATTGGCTGACCAGGAAAGGCTGGACAAACCCAATACAAGGGACTCAACCAATACAATCATTCCCCGTATGAAGGGCGTGCGCCTTAGTTTGCCGGTATATATGCGCCCCAGTTTCTGGGAACGGGTTACAATTATGCCCAGGGGGTTGCGAACCGCGGTTACGGAGAATTCTTTACCTCGCATCATCACCCCTTCCATAACTGCCTGGCCGCCATAATTTACTTTACAATCACTCATTTTGCTATCCTGATAAAAAAAGGGCGGCTAAGTATAACCTGCCGCCCTTTAGGTTTTAAGCCTGTCCCCCCTTAACTTTTAAGGTTGTAGCGTTGTTTGAAGCGCTCAACCCGGCCAGCGGTATCAACGATACGCTGCTCTCCGGTATAAAACGGATGGCATTTCGAACAAAGTTCAACCTTGGTAGTTTTTCTTACCGAGCCGGTAGTGATGATATTACCACAGGAGCATATCACCTCGGCATCTTCGTAATATTTGGGATGTATCTTTTCTTTCATGATTAGTTAGCCCTCACGCTGGCCTGACGGCGAGTTTTGTCATAGGGTTCAAAAATTACCTTGCCATCTATCAGGGCGTAAAGAGTATGGTCTCTACCGAGCCCGACGTTCTCCCCAGGGTGGATCCTGGTACCCCTCTGCCTTACGATTATCGTCCCGGCGGTTACCAGCTCCCCGGCAAAACGCTTCACTCCAAGCATTTTGGGTTTCGAATCACGCCCGTTGCGTGAAGAGCCGCCCCCTTTTTTATGCGCCATCCTGATTCTCCTCTGTGTTGGTATCGGAGTTCTTTCTGGTGGTCTTTGATTTTAACTCCGGTACGTCAATTCTTTCTATGGTGATATTGGTAAAATGCTGGCGATGTCCGAGTTTATTGGAGTAGCGTGCCTTTGATTTATAGCGGTATACCAGTATTTTTTTGCCGCGGCCATGGTTATTAACTTTGGCAAAAACTTTGGCTCCATCGATGGTAGGACTGCCTACCAGGATTTTATCCCCTTCACCGACAAGCAATACCCTTTCCAGCTCAACTGTACTGCCTTCTTCAACGGCCAGCAATTCAACATTAAGGCTATCACCGGGAACTACACGGTGCTGCTTTCCACCTGTTTCAACTATTGCGTAAATTGTACCAGCCCTCCTTGATTACAAACAACCAATAATTCTATCAATTGATTTCAGTTAGTGTCAAATGAAACATTGAATATAAAGTTTATTGTTGTGCCGGTTCTGACAATCAGATATAATATCAACCAATTAGTACCGGATACCAATAATGCCAGGCTATGCCTTTTATGCAATTAAGCCTTAATCAATTTCCCAGTTATGATACCACAAACCAATACCAGCGGTTAAGTTTTTTAAATATAAGGAGTAATTATGAGTAAAACAATTAAAGGCACCCAAACTGAGAAGAATCTGCTGGGTGCTTTTGCCGGTGAATCCCAGGCAAGAAACCGCTACACTTTTTTTGCAAGTCAGGCGCGCAAAGAGGGTTACGAACAAATTGCCAGTATCTTCACCGAGACAGCACAGAACGAAAAAGAACACGCCGAGGTATTTTTTAAGTATCTTGAAGGCGGGGATATAGAAATCTCCGGTACTTTTCCGGCCGGTATAATCGGTGACACCCTGGCGAATCTCAAGGCAGCCGCTGATGGTGAAAAGATGGAGTGGAGCATAATTTATGCGGATGCGGAAAAAACCGCACGCGAAGAAGGGTTTGAAGATATAGCAGTATCGTTTAAAGAAATTGCTGAAGTTGAAGAGTTTCACGAGGAGAGATACCGCAAGCTGGCAATGAATATTGCCAGTGGTGAGGTGTTTAAACGGGACAAGCCGGTAAAATGGCACTGCATTAATTGTGGTTATGTGCATGAAGGCACTGAAGCTCCGGATGAATGCCCGGCCTGCAAGCATTCCAGGGCATATTATGAGCTACTGGCTGAAAACTATTAAATAAATGTCTCCAGTTGTTTACGGAAGCCCTGCCAATGCAGGGCTTCTTTTATTTCCGACTTAAATAGTTCAAGAAAGCCATATCCCCGGTGTATGGATTTTAGGAGATTTAAAAGTATGCCAGCTGGTAACTTTTTTTATATATATGCGTTTAAGATATGTTAACATTTGCAATTAACCGCTCTTTAGGCGATAACGAAATAAAAATTCTAACTGGCAGGCGGCTATCACTATGAATTTGAAAAAATACCTGAAATTCAATCCGGTTCATTGGGGGCTCATACTTTTTTTGGTTACTCATGTACTTGTTTTACTTGTAGTAACCCGTATGGACCCATTTTTCGAAGAGCAGGAAATTTACGTTCCCAGTCAGCCGTCCGGGGATGTTATCTGGTGGCCGGGAGAAATAACTACCCCATCCGGTGAAATAGTTGAGGCGCCGGCATACTCATCTGCCGGGCCGGTGATAATTTATATTGTAGCCGTAGCGGTTATTTTGGGGCTGGTGCTCTTTTTTATCCCTCTCTGGGCACTGAAAATACTTCTGAGAGTGTTGTTTGCGGCATTGTTTGGGTGGGGGGCATTTGTGATCAGTGTATTTTACCTGCCTTATCAGGCGGCAAT
>JAQUQL010000005.1:17176-34705 GCA_028716145.1 Dehalococcoidales bacterium | reverse complement strand
TGCCGGCAACCTCCATCATCAACGAAAAGCAGAAAAAAACCATTAATGCTCTGATGGTTACGCCGGCCAGCCTTGGTGACATTATTATATCCAAGGCAATAATGGGAGTGATGATCAGTTTTGCCATGGGGGTTCTGGTGCTGGTTATAAACCAGGCATTCGGTACACACCCCGGCTTGCTGGTCGGAGTACTGCTGATGGGGGCAGTGATGGCGGTTGAGGCTGGCCTGCTGCTGGGGATCTACGCCCGGGATATCTCCACCCTTTTTGCTGCCATGAAAACTGTGGGTATACTTCTCTATGCTCCGGCATTTGTGTATATGTTCCCGGCTCTGCCGGAATGGATAGCACGGATCTTCCCGACTTATTATGTAATCCAGCCGGTTGTAGATATCAGCCAGAACGGCGAGGGCTGGTCTGGCGTAATGCTTGAGGTCACAATTCTGGCCGCTCTGATCGTGCTTATTGGCTTCATCGTTGCCGGTAAAACGCGGTCTGTCAGGGAAAGGCTTGCTTGATGGCAACCAAAGTTCGAGGAGCCCCCATCAATATGCAAGCCTGCGACGCGCTTCATATTGTTAGACCCGTTTTTCAGTGGAAATCAAGCAGCAAGGTACCTGGTTTGACAAAAACAGGTTTGTTGATAAAATTAGTTTGCAGAACAAGTGTTCGAATATTGAAGATGTTATGAATAAAGGCAATAAAGAGCTGTCTGCCCGGCAGCGTGAAATTCTAGATTTTATCCAAACATATCTGGAAGAGCATGGTTATCCCCCGGCGATAAGAGATATTACCGCTGCTTGTTCCATAAGTTCAACTTCAGTTGCGGCTTTTCATCTTAAAAGGCTTGAGCACAAGGGATATTTGCGCCGCAGGCCGGATATTTCACGGGGGATCGAGCTGGCTGGAGCAGGAGAAAAAGAAGAAGCCAGTATACCGATGGCCGGAATCATCGCTGCCGGTTTGCCAGTGCCGGTACCCTCTGCAGATGCCTGGAGCGGCATGGATGCTGCCGACTTTGTGCGTGTACCGCGGGGGTTGCTTGCCGGGGCAGAAAAGGTATATGCGCTCAAGGTAAAGGGTGATTCCATGCAGGATGCTCTGATCAGCGATGGTGATATTGTAATTATGGAGTCTACCAGTGTGGTTGAAAATGGGCAGACAGCTGCGGTTTGGTTAAAAGATGAGAAAGAAATAACGCTGAAAAAAGTCTACAGGGAAGAGGAAAATGTCCGGTTGCAGCCAGCCAACAAGCATTATCAGGCAATAGTTACCAGCTCCGGAAACGTTGAAATACAGGGAAAAGTAATAGCAGTTCTCAGGAATCTGTAAACCCCGGGATTTAAAGATCTGGCTAAAGCTGGCCAGTTTTATGCTAAACTATTATTTAATTATTATCTCAAGGAGTGACCTTTGCCAGTATTTAAGGCTCCCCGGGGAACCCGGGACATACTTCCCGAAGAAGCTTGCTACTGGGATTGGGTAACCAGTGTTAGCAAAAACCTTTGCCGCAACTACGGTTATGGGCGAATCGAAACCCCGATGTTTGAGGCCACCGGGCTTTTTTCACGTGGGGTTGGTGAAGGCACCGATATCGTAGAAAAAGAAATGTATACTTTTGAAGACCGTGGTGGCAGTTCCCTCACCCTGCGTCCGGAAGGTACCGCTCCCGTATGCCGTGCATACATAGAACATGGGATGGCAAGCCTTCCCCAGCCGGTAAGGGTTTATTACCTGGCACCGGCCTTCAGGTATGAGCGTCCCCAGGCTGGCAGGATGAGGCAGCACCATCAGTTTGGCTGCGAGGTTATAGGTGATGCTTCCGCGTTGATTGACGCGGAAGTTATATCATTGGCGTGGCAGTTTTTCGAAAAACTGGGGCTCAGGAAGCTAACGCTTAAACTCAATTCCATAGGCTGTGACAAGTGCCGCCCCGGTTATATCGAAACCCTCAAGGCCTATTATGAACCCAGGATTGAAAAGCTGTGTGATGATTGCGCTGTAAGGATGAAAAAAAACCCTCTGCGTCTGCTGGATTGCAAGGAATCTGCCTGCCAGTACATGGCTGATAATGCTCCCCGCAGTGCTGATTGCCTGTGCCCTGAATGCCTGGAACACTTCAATTCCCTGAAGGGATACCTGGATCTGGCTGGCCTGGAATATGATGTAACCCATCGTCTTGTGCGCGGGCTGGATTACTACACCAGAACTGTATTTGAAATCCAGCCGGAAAGCACCGGCTCGCAGAGCACTATCGGTGGCGGCGGACGCTATGACAGACTGATTGAACAAATCGGGGGCAGGCCAACACCGGCGATCGGGTTTGCTGCTGGCATAGAGAGGATCATACTGAACCTGAAAGACCAAAATGTTTGTGTCCCTGGAACCGGCTCTGCCAGGATTCTCATAGCACACACTGGCGAAGAAGCAAGAAGCGAGGCTTTTTCTGTGTATTCTGCCCTGCAGTGCTCAGGAATAGGAGCAATTATCGGCGCGGAAGGCAAGAGCCTGAAGGCTCAACTGAGACAGGCAAACAATCTGGATATGAAAATGGTTGTTATTATCGGGCCTGAGGAGATGGAAGAAGAGGCTGTGGTTGTGAGGGACCTGGAAACCGGAACTCAGAAAAAGATAGACAGGCGCTTGCTTGCAGATGCCCTGAGCGCCTTTAGAATAAACATTTCGGGCTAGTATAATAATCAGGCCTGGATATGGTATAATTAAGCTAAATGGACGTTATATTTTCATCCTGCGCTGCGTTTTATTGTCCCTCAGGATTTACTATTTTGGTTAAAACGTATTGGCGCGCATTTTCTTAAACCGTCCAAAGTCCCTGATAGGAGCGCACTAGAAAATTATGGATAAATCGGCAATGCCAAAGAACACAAACGATTATTCAGCAGCAGATATTCAGGTTCTCGGTGGGCGAGAAGCAGTTCGCCGCCGTCCTGGTATGTATATCGGTTCCACCGATCAGCGAGGGCTGCACCACCTTGCTTACGAGATAGCCTACAACAGTGTCGATGAAGCCATGGGCGGTTTTTGTGACCGTATCCTGGTCATCATCCATAAAGATAATTCGGTGACTGTTGTTGATAATGGCCGCGGCATTCCGGTTGATATCCACCCCACTACCAAAAAATCGGCCCTTGAAACGGTGCTTACCGTTCTTCATGCCGGCGCCAAATTCGGCGGTAAAACCTACCAGGTTTCCGGCGGCTTGCATGGGGTGGGCTCCTCGGTGGTAAATGCGCTCTCCGAATGGATGGTGGTAACTGTCAGCCGCAATGGAAAACAGTACCGGCAAAGGTATGAACGTGGTATACCCCAGACCGAGCTGGAGATTGTTGGCGAGGCTGAAGGTACTGGCACAAAAACATCCTTCCTGGCAGACAAAGAGATATTTTCTACACTTGAATATGATTTCGATATCATCGCTGAACGCTTGAGGGAAACCGCCTATCTTAACAAAGGGCTTGAGTTCCGCATCGTAGACGAAAGAACAGACCGGGAGCTTAGTTACTATTTCGAGGGCGGTATATCCGGATTTGTGCGGCGCCTTAACCGTAACCGTACGGTGCGAAACCGCCAGCCGATCGTATTTTCAAAAGCTGTAAACAGTACGGTTGTCGAAGTTGCCATACAGTATAATGACGGATATACAGACAATACTCTTACATTTGCCAATTGTGTAAACACCATTGACGGTGGAACCCACCTTACCGGCTTCAGGTCAGCCTTGACCAGAGTGCTTAACGATTGGGGCCATCGCAATAAAGTTTTAAAAGAGGATGAGCCCAACCTGGTTGGGGAAGATGTCAGAGAAGGTCTGACTGCAGTTGTAAGTGTAAAACTTGCCGAACCGCAGTTTGAAGGTCAAACCAAAGGCAAGTTGGGCAACATCGAGATAAAAAGCATAGTAGAAAGTGTTGTAGTTGAAGAACTCGGATTATATTTCGAAGAGCATCCGGATGATGCCAGGCGAATCATTGATAAATGTTTAACTGCAGCCAAGGCCAGGGAAGCAGCGCGAAAGGCTCGCGATCTGGTTATACGCAAAGGTAGCCTTGATTCAGGAACCCTTCCCGGCAAGCTTGCAGATTGCTCAGAAAAAGACCCGTCTCTATCCGAGCTGTTTTTGGTTGAGGGGGACTCTGCTGGTGGTTCGGCCAAGCAGGGGCGACACCGTAGATTCCAGGCGATACTGCCTCTTCGCGGCAAGATTTTAAATGTTGAAAAAGCCACCGCTGAAAAGATGCTGTCGCATGAGGAAATACGAACCTTGATCACCGCTCTTGGAGCTGGTATCGACGAAGATTTTGATACCGCGCGTCTGCGCTATCACAAAGTAGTACTGATGACGGATGCAGATGTTGATGGAGCGCATATCAGAACTCTGCTGCTAACCTTCTTCTTTCGCCACATGATAGAGCTTATCCACGAAGGATATCTGTATATTGCCCAGCCTCCTCTGTACAAGATTAAATCTGGCAAACAGGAGCAATGGGTTTACAATGACAGGGAAAAAGACCAGGCGCTAGCGGCATTGAAGAGCAAGGCTGCCAAGGCAGATGTCCAGCGTTACAAGGGTCTTGGTGAAATGAGCGCTGAACAGCTCTGGGATACAACCATGAATCCGGCCACCAGGACTCTGCTGAGGGTTACTATCGATGATGCTGCCAAGGCAGACAGTATTTTCAGCGTGCTTATGGGTGGAGATGTGCCGCCCAGGAAAGCCTTTATACAGGCGCATGCCAAGAATGTCAAAAACCTGGATATTTAACTCCTCAGAGCAGTCAAGAACGGATTAAGCCGGCTTATTATCGGCTTGGGTGGCGCCTGTTTCGGCTGCCATCTCTGCTTGCCTGCTCATTGCCCTTCTGTCGCGGATGTATTGAATCAACCTGGCTACAGTTGCCGCAATCGGTATCGAAATAATGATTCCCCAAATACCGGCGATGTGTGCACCAAGCACCAGCAGGAGCAGTACAGCGGCTGGATGGATCCTCATGTAACTGGCCTGTATTCTGGGTACCAGCAGATTGTTTTCCACCAGTTGAATCCCTACAAACAGCAGGACCACAATAATAGCTTTCTCCGGAACAGTGCTAAGAGTGATCAGAACAGCCAAAGCTCCACCTATCCAGGGGCCGATAGTCGGAATCATCTCGGTTATTCCGGCAAAAAAAGCCAGAGCCGGGGCATAAGGCACCCTTAGAATGGAAAGCCCTATGAAAGACATTATGGCTACAATCCCGCCGAGCACCAGGGTTGCTTTAATATAGCCGCCCAAAACTTTATCAAAAATCGAAGCTATGTTATGGGTGTGTTCAACCGCCCACTCTGGCAGGAACGAGTATATATTTCTTTTGATCTGAGGATAATCTTTTACTATATAAAACAAAAACAGGGGTAGCGCCGCAAAACCCAGTAGTGCCCCGACAGTTCCTGAAATAAAGGAAAAGCCGCCCCTGGCCAGGTTTTCCAGCACGCTTTCCATCTGTAGACCCAGATTAGCAATCAGTTGCTCTACCTGCGTTTGCAAACCCGGAGGCAGTTGCTGTTGGAAACTGAACGCCCATTCCTGCAGCTGATCCATTATGGTTGAGATAAACTCCGGGGCTCTTGAGAACAGATCGATAAAGGTCTGGATTACAGTAATAATTACATAAGAGAGGATTCCCCCGACAACCCCAATGGTGATGATAAAGACTATCAGAATGGCGGTTATTCTTTTGGCTTTTTTCCACTTGTTTTTTGGGGGGAGCTTTCTCTCCAGCCAGTTAACTCCTGGAAGCATGAGGTATGCCAGTATCAAACCAATGGCAAATGGCAAAAGGACCCCCCGCCAGGCCCAGGCAAGGACCATGAGAACGAGGGCGGCTGATATAAAAACAATCAGCCGCCAGTTGTTCTTGAGTGCTTCTATCATAAGTAGATCAACTCAGAATTCAAGCTCAAATCCCCTGTCTTTAACCACCGGATTAATACTGTTTGCCCTGGCGCGGGAACAAGGGTGCAGAGGCAAGTGAACACTGCAAGCTTTAAGCCGCCGGTTCGTGTTTCCTTAAAAGCTTTTCTTCCCCTTTGTGTATTACGTCTATAGCCTTTTCTTTTCCGTGTTCAATGGCATCAACTGCCTTGTGTTTGAATTCCCCGGTTTTTTCCTTCAAAATCTGGCGTGTTTCTTCCCCTGGGCGTGGGGCATAAAGCATACCTGCCGCCAGCCCGATTACAGCCCCGATAGCGATACCCAGACCAATCCCGGCGAATGCGTCTTTGCTACTCATGTTGTCCTCCTTGTTTTATTTCCATTTTTTTAATATTTCGGTGAATGATGAGAGTCCCTGGCCCACACCCTGGACTATGCCTGCCACATGGGCGAGCGGCCTGGCAATTTCCTCTCTAGTATAGCTGGTGATAAGCTTCAGGTCCTCAGCGGCCGTCTCCGCCTTGTTTAGTATTCCCTTAGCGGAAGAGGTGACCTCCTTTACTTTACTGCTGATAGAGAGTGCGACGAAAGCTATTATGAGAAGCACGATAATGAAGATGACGCCAGATGCGATTATTACGATATCCCTGATCAGCTCTATTTCCATTGAGTGTTTACCCCCTTCGGCCAGTTACAGCAATAAATTTAACATACTTTGCTGCCAATTATAAGCTCTTTTGCATGTTTTGGGTATTACTTTAGTTTTTCTTCCAGTTCCTTTACTTCTTCTTCGCCTTCCTGGTAGAACTGTTCTTCATCTGGGGCAAGATTCTTGAGGAGCCTTAAGAACTCTCCGGCATGCACTCTTTCCTCATCGGCTATTTCCTTGAGCACCTCAATAGCAAGCTTGTTGTCGGTAGCTTCTGCAAGCTGCATGTATAGCTGTATAGCTTCGTATTCGGCTGCAACCATGAAACGTATCGCCCTGATGAGTTCTTCGTCGGTCAACTTGCGTCCGGCAGTCATCCCTGAAAAAGCGGTTCCAAAATCTGGCATAATACTCCTCCTTATTGTGTATGTCCAATATTTGAATCATTTTACCATAGTTTTACCATGATTTATCTGTTAGAATTAGCTTCTAACAGATTTTTTAGCGAGGAAGCAGTGGTTCCCAAAGCTGAATTGGTAACCGAAAGAATTTTACTTCGTTGTTTTTCCACGGATGACTGCCGTGATGTTGTCAGTTTGCTTGGAGACCCTGATATCGCTGCAAATACCCTGAATATACCCTATCCCTATGAATATAGCGTGGCAGACGACTGGATCAAAAGCCATGAGGAAAACTTTAAAAGCGGCAAAGGAGCTGTTTTTGCTATTACTGATCGGGAAACCGGGAAATTGATAGGTGCGATAGGGTTGAATATAGAAGCTGCTGACGAGAAGGCTGAGCTGGGATACTGGATCGGAAAAAAATTCTGGCATGCCGGATATGCAACAGAGGCGGGCAAAGCTATTTTGGAATATGGTTTTACAAGTCTTGGCTTAAACCGGATATTTGCCAGGCACCTTGGGCGAAATCCTGCTTCGGGAAGGGTGATGCAGAAGCTGGGAATGAAGCATGAAGGATGCCTGCGGCGTGATATCAAAAAAAGCGGCAGATTTGAAGATCTGGAGCTATACGGCATTCTCAAAGATGACTATGAAAAACACCTAAAAAACATAAACTCACAGATCCTTAAGCCGTAAAACTTTTTGAGCAAAGTAAAGAAGTGCCAGTGTGAGCACTGCCGTTACTGCCAGTGCCCCCCAGTAACTGTCAGGGTTGGAGCTGATCAGGTTAACCCCCCATCCCATAAGCTTTCCCGGCATATAATCTCCGATAACAGGCAGAGCGGAAAGCGCTGCCTGAGAAATCAAAATAGCAATCGCCAGACCGCCAGCCGCAAGCGAACTTCTAAAAAGGCTGGAGCAGAAGATAGTAAGCGCCAGACAGAACATTAAAAACACCGCCAGCAGCAGATTCAAACCGATATACGTAGTTACTCCAGCCCCCTCGATCAGCCAGACGGTGTAGGCAAAGCTGGCGATTGAAGCTACAACCAGAGAAAGCAGGAAATTAAGGCTCAGGGCAATCATTTTTGCCCCCACAAAAGAAGAGCGGCTAACTGGTTTGGAAAGTGTCATTATTGCCGTACCGCTTTTTATCTCTCCGGATATACTTCCCATGGCCATCAACACCGCCAGCAGCAAGCCGACCTGGCCGATCGTACTGGCGTATTCGGCCAGCGACTGTACAGCAGTTGGAGGAGGCAGTTCTATTACCATCCCCTCTCCGGCGAGCTTGAGGATCTCAGGCATGTACTTAAGCAAAAAAGGAGTGGTAATGCCAAAAAACAAAAATATACCGCCAACAATTACCAGTTTGTAGGTTCTGAGTTGCCCGGTTATCTCTTTTTTTAGCAGCGGGATTAATCCTCTCATCTGGGCTCCTCTTTGCTCAGGATTTCTACAAAAATATCTTCCAGGCTGGGCATAACAAGTTCATAACGTGCAAGTGTCAACCCGGAGTCTGATATAAGCCTGGGTAATTCACGCCGGGCATAATCCAGGTCGCGAGCTTTAACCCGGATAACAGGCACGCCGTTCTGGCTGATTGTTTCTGGCTCGGCCAGCCAAGATGTCTGCCTCAGGGTTTCAAGAAATGGAGAAGCTTCTTCCAGAAACTCCATTTCAAACAGGGAACGGGCATATTTTTTCTGCAGCTGTTCTACCGAAGAAATGGTTAACAGTCTGCCGCGGTTGATTATTCCTACTGTATCGCAAACCCTCTCCACCTCGTTTAAATTGTGGGTGGACATAAATACAGTCGAGGTTTGCTTCAGCTTTTTAATCAGATCCAGGACTTCACGCTTTCCAACCGGGTCCAGAGCCGAAGTTGGCTCGTCGAGGAAGAGAACTTTTGGCCGGTTCATAAGAGCCTGGGCTATCCCCAACCGCTGGCGCATGCCGCGGGAATAACCACCGATTCGGCGCCCTCCCTCCCGCTTGAGGCCAACTAGCTCCAGCATTTCTTCTGAACGTATTTTTGTTTCATTCTTACTCAACTGGTGAAGCCCGGCAACGAAGTGGAGGTATTCCCTGGCGTTCATCCAGTCATAAAAAGCGGGCACGTCAGGGAGCAGGCTGATCGCCTTCTGAAGTGCCAGGTTGCCTTCTTCTACGGGTTCTCCGGCCACCCGGGCGCTGCCCTTTGTCGGGTGGATAAACCCGGTAAGCAGCTTAACCGCAGTGGTTTTGCCGGCACCGTTTGGGCCCAGGAAGCCGAATATTACATTTTCATCAACCTCCATATTGAGCCCATCCAGGGCTTTGACCCCGGTATAATATTTGGAGAGATTGTCGGTGCTAATCGCTGGCATCAGGCCGTTCCTTGCGCCCTATGGCCAGATAAATTATAGGGCCGAACAGGTTAACAAATATGATAACCAGCAGCCAGACAATTTTGGCTGTGCCGGTGATGTGTTCCCTTTTTACAAGATCGATCAGGGCGATGATCATAAGCACGAATTGAAGAATCACCAACGGGATAAGGAAAGGCAGCATTTCTTTTATAATTGCTAGTTCATCCGGCATGTAAATCGAACCCTCCAGCTAAAAATGAGGTTTTAACTCAAGATATGTTTCTTTCAGTGATGAGCTTACCACGCCGGTTGAGGCTATAACCGGCATAAAGTTGGTATCTCCAGCCCATCTGGGTACTATATGGGTGTGAATGTGCTGGTCTATCCCGGCTCCTGCGATGCGCCCCATATTCATTCCCATATTGAACCCGCCCGGGTTCCAAAGGCTGCGGATAACACTGATGCATTTTTGCACCATTTGAAAATGCTCAAGCAGTTCTTCGGGCTCAAGGCTTTCCAATAATGCAGTGTGGCGCCTGGGTGCTACCATCAGGTGCCCTGCAGAATAAGGGTATCGGTTCATGATAACGAAATTGTGGGAGCCCCGTGCCAGGATTAGATTTTCCTCATCGTTGAGCTCGTTTGGTTTATCGCAAAGAATGCAGCCTTTTTCCTCGCCGCTTTTGGCAAGACGGATATATTCTATTCGCCAGGGCGCCCATAAATGTTCCATTTGTTCACCTCGATCACATTTTAACCGCATGATTATGAGGCGTCAACAGAATCGTAAGATTATAATTTTTACCTGGCAGTCGACCAGTTTGGGCAAATAGAAGGCTGATGCTTTAAAAAGCAAATACTGTTGGGATATACTTAACCGTAACCGGAGGCGTATAGTGGTTGGTAGACAGACAGGCAGTCTTGACAGCCTGGTTGAAAAAGCATCCAGGTATATTCCTGCAGAAAAGCTGGAAACGGTCAAGCGCGCTTATGAATTCGCTCGCCTGTCTCATCAGGGGCAGATGCGTGTTTCCGGTGAACCCTACCTTGTTCATCCTTTGCAGGTTGCCCTTATATTGGCAGAACTCCAGTTTGATTCAGCGGCACTTACAGCGGCACTTCTTCACGATACCATTGAAGATTGTGGCGTGCCCCTTGAGAAGATAGGAAAAGAGTTTGGCCCTGAGGTTGCCGGCCTGGTAGACGGTACTACCAAGCTGGAAGAATTATCCCGTAAGTCCCCGGTTCCCGGTACAAAAAGTGGTATTCAGGCCGAACAACAGGCAGAAAACCTGCGTAAACTGCTGGTGGCAATGGCAGAAGACCTCAGAGTGGTGTTTATAAAACTCGCCGATCGATTGCACAACATGCGCACTCTCTCGGCTCTTACGCCGGAGAAAAAAGAGCGGATAGCCCGGGAGACCCTTGAGATTTATGCTCCTCTGGCTCACCGGCTGGGCGTCTGGGAGCTTAAATGGGAGCTTGAAGACCTTTCGTTTCGTTACCTGGAACCGGAAAAGTATTCACATATCTCCAAAATGGTTAATCTGCGCCGCACCCAGCGTGAAGTGCTTATAAACCAGATGATTGAAATTTTAAAACGGGAATTTGAAAAAGCCGGATTAAAATGTGAAGTTACCGGCCGACCGAAGCATCTCTATTCGATTTACCAGAAAATGGAAAAATACGAGACTCAGGGCAAGCGCTTTGATGATATTCAGGACCTGCTTGCTTTAAGAGTGCTGGTAAACACCGTACCGGATTGTTATAACGCCATAGGTGTAGTACACAGCCTCTGGCACCCAATGCCAGGTAACTTTGATGACTATATAGCCAACCCCAAAGCCAATGGTTATCAGTCACTACACACAGCGGTTATGGCCATGCGTTCAATTCCCCTGGAAGTCCAAATTCGCACCTATGATATGCACCACTTTGCCGAATATGGTGTGGCCTCACACTGGCGTTACAAAGAAGGTGAAAAAGCTGATGGGAAATTTGAGGAGAAGCTTGGCTGGCTGCGCCAGCTGGTTGATTGGCATCGCGAACTAACCGGTGCAGAAGAATTCCTCGAGTCAGTCAAAACCGATATCTTTAATGATCAGGTGTTTGTGTTTACGCCTAAAGGCGAGATAAAAGATCTGCCTCAGGGCGCAACTCCGGTTGATTTTGCCTATCGTATACACACTGATCTGGGCCACCGTTGCATCGGTGCTAAAGTGAACGGCAGGCTGGTGCCCCTTAACTATCAGCTTAAAAATGGGGAAGTAGTAGAAATCGTGGTAGCCAGAAAGGACAAAACTCCTTCCCGAGACTGGCTCAATCCCAATCTTGGATACGTGCGTACATCCCATGCGCGCGAAAAACTGCGTCAGTTTTTTAAACGGCAAGAGAGAGCAGAAAACATCGATCTCGGGCGCAACCTGCTTGAAAAAGAAATACGGCGCCTGGGGCTAAAGGTTGGCAACCGGGAGGAGATAGCGCGGGTTTTTCGCTATGACAGCGTTGATGATTTTCTGGCTGCGGTTGGTTACGGCGGTATCAGCCTGCACCAGATATCGATGAAGCTTGCCAGCCAGCAGGAGGCTCCGAAACCGGTGGCCGAACAGGCTCCTGCCAAGCGTCCTACTTCTTCTGTACGGGTACTTGGTGCCGGTAATATGCTTACCAATATCGCTCGCTGTTGCAACCCGGTTCCTGGTGATGCGATCACAGGATATATAACCCGTAATAAGGGTGTGACTGTTCATCGTTCTGACTGTCATAATATAGTGCGCCCTGACCTTGAGCGGGAAAGGCTGGTTGAGGTTGACTGGGGGCAGTCTGACAGCCTTTACCCTGTTCGTTTGAACCTGGTTGCCTGGGACAGGGTTGGCCTGGTCAGGGATTTTTCCACGGTGGTTGCCGGAGAAAAAATAAATATCACCTCTATGACGGTAACCGAGACGGAAGATGGCGTTTCCACCATTGATTTTACTCTTTCAACCAGCAGTGTATACCAGCTCAGCCGGCTGATAAACAAACTGGAAGGAATCAAGGGCGTTGTGAGTATTACCCGCATCGGAGAAGACTCAACTTCACAGGTTTCTTAATCTGTAGTATAATAACCAGTTGTTGTTCTAATTTAGGAGGAAGTAGTTGGCAAATACCAGTTCTGCAAAGAAAAAAATTCGCGCTGATGAAGCTAAAAGGGAAAGAAACAAAACGGTTCGCTCCAAGACCCGCACCCTTGTTACCCGTGCCAAGAAAGCCGTTGAAAACGATCCCGGACAAGCCAGTGAGCCGGTGGTAAGTGCAATAAGCGCGCTGGATAAAGCTGCAGCTAAAGGCATTATTCACCCTAACAATGCTGCCAGGAGCAAGTCAAGGCTGGCACACAAGCTTAATAAAACTCTGGACTAACAAGTTTGGTTAAAATACAGGAGATTTAACGGCTTCCCGGAGAAAATGCGCTCCCGGGGCCGTTATCTTTTTGTATCTGGAGGAGTTACCTGATCAGGTTTACCTGGGTAGCGCCTTCTCCCCCGTGGAATTTGTCTGCGCTGTAGAACGACCTGACCAGGGAATGCCTGGCAAGCAGCCTTGAGACTTCAAGTTTAAGCACTCCGGTTCCCTTGCCATGTATTATCCACACCCTGTCATAGCCTGCCTGGTAGGCAGCATATAGATAATTCTCAACTTTTGGCAGTGCTTCTTCAACCAGATTGCCGTGCAGATCCAGAGCATCGGTAATTTCCGGCTTACTCATAATGGCAGCCCATGCTCCGCAATATTGTTTGTAAACAGCCTCTGCATTTTACTCAACCTTGCGTAAATTTACCGGGCAAATCTTGAGCTCAGGTATTTTGGCAACCGGGTCGAGAGCATCGGAAGTGAGCCGGTTAACCGGTGATTCCCGGAAATGAAAAGGCATGAACACGATTCCTGGTGGTGATTTCTCGTTTATCTCTACTCTGGCAAGAATCTTGCCCCTCGGTGAATGCAGTTCTACCATGTCTCCGGTGATACATCCCAGCTGTAAAGCCAGCTCAGGGTTGATCTCAACTTTGCCTTCCGGGCATATCTCGGCCAAGCCTGGTGACTGGCGGCTGATAGAGCCCCCATGCCAGTGATAAAGGTTTCTTCCGGTGGTCAGGGTAACCGGGAATTTTTCGTCAGTTACTTCATTTGCCGGCTGGTATTCAACCGGAACGAATCTGCCCCGCCCGCGGGTGAAAGAACCCTGATGCAGATACCTGGTTCCCGGATCTTCCAGATTACGGCAAGGCCACTGCAGACCGCCGGATTCAAGCCGCTCGTAACTGATTCCTCCGTATATTGGCGCGAGTCCTGCTGCTTCTTTCATGATCTGAGAGGGATGAGTGAAAGGCATATCGTAGCCCATTTTTGAGGAAAGACTGGTGATTATACTCCAATCAGGCCGGGATTCAGCAACAGGAGCAATAGCCTGGCGAATCCTTTGAACGCGCCGTTCGGTGTTAGTAAAAGTGCCGTCTTTTTCGGCAAAGCTGGAGCCTGGCAATACAACATCGGCATATTTTCCGGTTTCACCCAGGAAAATATTTTGCACCACCAGGAAATCAAGATGCTTTAGCGCACTTGCAACATCTGTTGAATTGGGATCGGTCAGTGCCGGCTCCTCCCCCATTATATACATTGTCTTAACATTACCTGCCCTGGCAGCGTGCATCATTTCTACAAGAGTAAGGCCGGGGTGGCTCGGGAGTTTTACCCCCCAGGACGTTTCAAATTTACCTCTCACTGCATCATCACCAACCGGCTGATATCCCGGTAAAACATTCGGCAGTGCGCCCATATCGCAGGCACCCTGAACATTGTTTTGCCCGCGCAGGGGGCATAGGCCTGATGATTCCTTGCCGATGTGGCCGGTTGCCATCACCAGGTTTGCCAGCGCGATGACATTGCCGGTTCCCCCAACGTGCTGGGTTATTCCCATCGCATACAGGATCACAGCTGTTTTACTGTTTGCGTAAAGGCGGGCTGCCATGCGCAGGTCATCTGCCGGTATTCCGGTTATCTGGCTGACTGATTGTGGAGTATAGTTTTTGATTACTTTTAGTAGCTCTTCGTAACCCTCGGTCCGGTCGCGTATAAAATCTTCATCAGTTAAATTTTCAGTAATTATTATATTTAACAAGCCGTTTATAAGGGCGGTATCAGTACCTGGCTTGAGACGGAGCCATATGTTGGCATAATCGGTCATTCGTATCCGTCTGGGGTCAGCTACTATCAATCGGGCTCCCTTGTTTTTAACTGCCTCCATTACCTCAAGGGCGATGACAGGATGATTTTCGCTGGTATTGGAACCGATGATGAAAATGCATTCACTTTGACCGATTTCAGAAATCGAGTTTGTCATAGCCCCGCTACCGAATGTTGTGGCCAGACCGGCCACAGTTGGGGAATGTCAGAGGCGTGCGCAGTGATCGATGTTGTTGGTTCCGATTACCGCGCGAGCAAACTTTTGCATCAGATAGTTTTCTTCATTGGTGCACTTGGCTGAAGAAAGCAGGGCTATTGAATCTGGTCCGTAAGATGATTTTGTGGCAGAGAGCTTCTCGGCTATTATGTTTAGAGCTTCTTCCCAGCTTGCCGGCCGGAATTTACCTTCTCCCTTCTCTCCCGTTCTTATGAGCGGGGTTTTGAGTCTTTCAGGGCTGTGTACATAATCCCAGCCAAATTTTCCTTTAACACATAGGCGGCCGTTATTGACACCGCCTTCAGGCAGCGGGCTTGCGCTGACGATGTTGCCGTTAACAGTGTTGAGGACGATGTTGCAGCCAACTCCGCAATAGGAACACACGGTGGGAGTGGCCTCAATTTCCCAGGTTCTTCCAGCACCAAGCCGGCTTTTCTCCATCAGTGCACCGGTTGGACAGGACTCTACGCACTGGCCACAGAAGACGCAGGGGCTGTCTTTTAACGGTCGGTCGTAGGCAGTAGCTATCTTGCAGTCAAATCCGCGGTTGGCAAATGATATTGCTTCTATGAATTGTATATGTCTGCAGGCTCCAACACAGCGGCCGCAGAGGATGCATTTGTTATAATCGCGAACAAAGAAAGGGTTGCTCGCCTCAACCGGGTAGCTGTGTCGGGCTCCGTCGTACCTGGATTCGGCTACACCCAGCTCGTAGGCGTATTTTTCAAGATCACACCTGCCGCTTTTTTCGCAGGTCATACAATCAAGGGGGTGGTCGGAAAGAAGCAGTTCAATTATACTTTTACGGGCATTGATTACCCTTTCAGAGGCAGTGTTTATTACCATGCCGGCCGCAACCGGTGTGGTGCAGGAGGTGACCAGGTTTCTGGCGCCCTCTACCTCAACTACGCACAGGCGGCAGCTTCCGCTGGCTGGCAGGTTATCCATGTAGCAGAGATGAGGAATTGCTATGCCTGTGTCCCGGGCAGCTTCCAGAATCGAAGTGCCCTCATCTGCAAGGATATTTTCCCCGTTGATCGTCAGTTGGATTTTTGCCATTTTCAGTTGCCTTTCAGATCGCAGCGCAGGCAGCGCCGGGCTTCATCTATAGCAGTTTCGCGTGAAAAACCAAGTCTGGTCTCATTGAAATTGCCGATACGCTCCCCTGGCTCGAGCTCTGGGATAAGGTAACGCCGGCCAAGCTCGATTTCATCTTCGCTCCAGGGAATATCCTGGGGAGTTTTGTGCTCCCTTAAACGGTTTTTATCAAGAGGTATGCCCTTTATGTAGCGATCGATAGATATGGCGGCTCTTTCTCCTCCAGCCATGGCATCGATAACTGTCAGGGGGCCGGTTGTATTATCACCTGCCGCAAAAACTCCTTCCTGGCCTGTTTCCATGGTTGCGGGGTTTACAGTAATGGTTTTGTTCCCGTTCACTTTAATTGTACCAGACCGTTCTAAAAAGCTGGTGTCGGGAACCTGCCCCACCGCAGCGATGACAGTATCCGCCTCCAGGCAAAAATCGGATCCGGGGATGATTTCGGGGCGACGTCTGCCGCTTGAATCATACATCCCCGGGCTTGTCCTGAGGCATTCAACTCCATAAACCCTGGCTTTACTGCCCAGAATCTGGAGAGGGGATGTTGAGTCGAGAATCTGGATTCCCTCCTGTTCTGCTTCGCAGATCTCTTCCTCGTTTGCCGGCATATCCCGGCGCGGCCTTCTATACACTATGGTTGCCGATTCAGCCCCAAGCCGCAAGGCAGCCCTTGCCGCATCTATCGCTACGTTGCCCCCGCCGATTATAACAACCTTTTTACCGGTATCGATCCCGTTGCCAAGATTGATTTGTTTAAGGTAGCCTGCACCATCATATACTCTGTTGAGATCCTCTCCACTGATTCCCAGCTTTTCACCGATATGAGCCCCGGTAGATAGCAGAACAGCACTGTAACCCTGTGCTTTTAGCTCATCGATCGATGTGACCGGACTGTTCAGCCTGATCTCCACTCCCAGTGAGGTGATAAAATCAATATCAGCCTGAAGCACCCGGCGGGGCAGGCGAAATTCGGGGATTCCAACCGCAAGCATGCCGCCGGCAACCGGAAGAGCTTCAAAAATGGTTACCGGGTAGCCTTTTTTTACAAGATGGTAAGCAGCATTAAGACCGGCTGGACCCGATCCAACAATGGCGATCCTTTCCTTGTGGGTTGGTACATACTTTTTTATCGTCCGAGTGTTATTATCAGCACCGTAATCAGCAGCAGCGCGCTTGAGAGCGGCGATCGAAACCGGCTGGTCAATATCACCACGGCGGCAACGAGTTTCACAGGGGTGGTGGCAAACGCGCCCGCAGATACCTGCCAGTGGATTCCTGCGGCGTTCCAGTTCCAGGGCTTCCTTGAATCTGCCCTGGCTGATAAGAGCTATGTAACCCGGAGCGTCTACGTTAAGCGGACAGACATGTTCACAGGGGGCGTATATCATTGCCTCGCATGAAGCTGCCGGGCAGCGTTTTTCCCTGATATGGGCTTCATATTCATCACGAAAATATTTAATGGTACTTACAACCGGGTTGGGTGCATTCTGGCCTAAACCGCAAAGGGATGTATCTTTAATAACATTAGCCAGTTCGAGCAGCAGCTCGATGTCCCCTTCCCTTCCTTCGCCCTGGGTTATACGGGTAAGAATCTCAAGCATCCGTTTGGTTCCCAGCCGGCAAGGGGTGCATTTTCCGCACGATTCAGCCTGTGT
>JAQUQL010000005.1:0-17076 GCA_028716145.1 Dehalococcoidales bacterium | reverse complement strand
ATACCTTCCAGCACCAGGTGCGGATTTCCTTCCATGATGCTGCGGTCCATGAAGGCTCCCGGATCACCCTCATCACCATTGCATACCATGTATTTTTGGTCTCCAGGCGTATTCCGCGCGAAGCTCCATTTCCTTCCGGTGGGGAAACCCGCTCCTCCCCTTCCCCTCAGCCCGGAGGCGCTGATTTCTTCTATAACCTGCTCGGGCGTCATGCTGCTCAGTGCTTTTCTAACTGCCTGATAACCGCCATTACTGATGTAATCATGAATGCTTTGCGGGTCAAGGTTGCCATTTCCAGAAAGTATGATCCGCTGCTGGCGGGCATAAAAGGGAACCTTGTCATCAAACGCCTGTTTTTTCCCGGTAGCAGGGTCAATATAGACCAAACGGTCAACGATCTGTTTGTCGATGATTGTGGTGGCAACGATTTCCTTCACATCATCAGGGGTTATCTGGGGATAAAATATGCCGCCTGGCTGGATAGATACGATCGGCCCCCGCTCGCAAAAACCGTGGCAGCCGGTGGCCGAAAGCGCTACCTTTTCACTCAGCCCCATTTCAGAAAGCACGCGGGAAAAAGCTTCGTAAACTGCGCGTCCGCCCTGAGCTTTGCAGCCTGTTCCACTGCACACCTTTACGCATAATTCATCGCTGTTATTTGCAGCTTGCAAAGAACTGTAAAGGTTATCAAACTCTGCCAGATTCATTATCTTATAATACTCCAGGCATACTACGGGAGATTGTCAATCAGCGCTTCGGCCTTTCCGGGAGTCATTTTGCCGTGATACTTGCTGTCGACTAAAACTACAGGGCCCATGGCGCATGCTCCCAGGCAGGCAACTGTTTCAAGCGTGAAGCGATAGTCCGGTGTGGTTTGGCCGTCTGATATGCCAAGGTGCTTTTCGAATGTCTCCAGCACAGCTTTTCCTCCCCTTACATGGCAGGCGGTTCCCCGGCATACGCGGATGATGTTTCTGCCTCTTTGTTCCAGGTAAAACTGGGAGTAGAAGGTGGCGACTGAATAAATCCGGCTCATGGGTATCTTCAGGGTTTTGCTGACGATACTGAGCGCCTCTTCCGGCAGATAGCCGAAAATTTGCTGGATTTCCTGCAGCAGGGTAATCAAGCCCCATTCCCGGCCGATATATTTTTCTGCCAGGGGTTTTACGGCAGAAACATTCGCTTCTTCCACCTTAACCTCCCTTAAAAAATGTAAATGAAGCCGGATTGGCTTCATTTTGTATTAAATAGATGTTAGCCCGCATGCGCCTGTTCTGGCAGTTCTGGCTGGCCGATAACGGTTCTAAAATTTGATCTCGTCTGGCAAGAATTTCTGGTGATGAAGGTTTTCCTCCAGCTTGGGAGAATTCAGGGGACAAAACCGGCGCTTTAAGCGATCAGACAATTAGCTTACAATAAAATGTGATACCGGTTCAAACTGTTTTGCAGTTTGTTTACCTTGATGAATCCTTGCTCTTGAGGCCTGCGGGGAAAATTTCCTCAAGACGCAGGGTCCGGCCGGTTTGTATCGAACCAAAACCGTATTTTACGCGGATCCGGTCAACGGCGCGGTTAAGTTTTTCCATTCTCAATGTGTCCTGCTCAAGCATGCTTAACTGTCCGCCTTTTTCTGTTAATCCGGTCACCCCGATACCGATAAGACGGACAGGCAGCGGGTTTTTGGCAAGCTCTTTTAAAAAAAGCTTTAAACCGGTGCTGAATATCACCTGGTCAGCATCTGATGGCTGGCTCATGGTTTGAGAACGTGTGAGCGTATTAAAATCATTAAACCTTAGCTTAATGGTAATGCACCGGGCATATTTATTGCGCTTTCTCAGATCTGCTCCAACGCGTTCGCTCAGGTAGGCAAGCATGCTTTGCATTGTGCTGGAGTCCCTCGTGTCCTGGGTAAATGTATTTTCACGGCTGATGGATTTAGCTTCTGCAGGAGGCTCAACCTTACGTTCGTCGATGCCAGAGGCAGATCTGATAAGCATGTCCCCATAAGAGCCCAGGCTTAACCTGAGGCTGCCCGGGGGCATTTTTGCCAGCCTGCCCAAACTGGTGACACCCAGCTTTTTGAGAATAGACTCGGTTTTTGTGCCTATACCGGGCAGGCAGTTTATTTCAAGAGGTGCCAAAAACCCGGCTTCTTCTCCCGCGGGCACTTCAAGCAAACCATCCGGCTTTGCTTTTTCTGAAGCGACCTTGGCAACTGTTTTGGAGCCAGCTATTCCGATCGAGGCGGTTAAATCCAACTGCTCCCTGACTGAGCGCCTGATTTTTTCTCCCATCTGGGCGATTGAACCGTGGATGGATTCGAAACCGGTTACATCGAGGTAGGCCTCATCTATGCTTACCGGTTCTATGAAAGGGGAATAATTACCGAGCAAGGCGAAGAACTGGCGCGAAACCTCTCGATATTTCTGGTGGCTGCCGCTTATAAAAATAGCTTTGGGGCATAGCCTGACAGCAGTTTTTAACGGCATACCGGAACGAATGCCGAATTTACGAGCTTCATAGGAAGCAGCCGCAACTACGCCCCGGCGGTCCGGGTTCCCGCCTACTACCACCGGTTTTCCGTCCAGATCCGGCCGATTCCGGCGTTCAACGCTCACGAAGAAGGCGTCCAGGTCTATGTGCATTATTCTTCCAGACATTTTAGGTCCTTTTCGTTTAAAGCCGGGCCCGTTATACCAGCTGTTCCTCCCTGTTGAAGAAGGTTCTGTAGCCCATCTGTAAAGTGAGGATTACGCTCACGGCTACTGCTCCCAGAATGCCAAGCATTATGGCTATCTGGTAGGCGATTGCGGTTGTAGGTGATACACCCGCAAGTATTTGCCCGGTCATCATTCCAGGAAGGAATATGATACCCATTCCCAGCATGGAATTTATGGTTGGCATTATTGCTGAATCAAACGTTCGGTTGATGATATCTGCGGTTGCCTCCCTGGGGGTAGCTCCCAGAATCAAAGCCTCTTCAACGATTTGTCGGCGGGTCGTCATGCCTTCCAGAAGACTTTTTACTGCTAGGGAAACCCCCGTCATGGAATTACCGACCACCATGCCCGCTATCGGGATGAAGTACTGAGGGTCGTACCAGGGCTGAACCCCTATTACCGCAAGGATAAGATACAGCAGGCAGGCTCCTGCTCCAATCCCCATGGAAAGGGAGATAATTTTTTTGAGTTTTCCAGTCAGCAGGCCTTTGAATTTGGCCATCACAGTGTATATGGCGAAGGCCTCCATAAGTATCACTATTGCGACGGTAATGAACGGATTCGGGTTATCCAGCACATATACAAGAACATATCCGGCTAAAATCAGCTGCAGGGTCATCCTTACGGAGGATAAAACTATCTCCCCTTCTTTTTTTATTCCCCTGCTTTTTACGATTAAAAGCACTATGACAACAAAAAGGTAAGCTGCTGCGACCTGCCACAATGTGAGTTCAATTATCCCTTCCACTGCATAGCTCCTGACCGATTGATTTCCCGCCTGCGATTGTAATGATGACATCTGAGTATTTTCTGGCGATTGCTTTTGAATGAGTAACCATTATGACAGGCCTGTTTTCCTTGCGTGCCTTTAGACACAGGGTTTCAACAACTGCTTCAGCGCTGGCGTCATCCAGAGATGAAGAGGGCTCATCCAGAAGATAGACTTCTGGCTGAAGAAGAATCACCCTGGCCAGAGCCAGGCGTTGTTTCTCTCCGCCGGATAAAAGATTTACCGGCGTGGCAGGGTCTTTGCCAAGCCTGACCGTTTCCAGGGCTGAACAAAGCAAGCTTTCATCCAGCAATGGCCGCTTTTGGAATATGTTTGGCGCGTTGAGATTGTCCCCGATGCTTCCCTCAAACATCACCGGATTCTGTGAAAGCATCACCACTTTACGACGGTGCTGAACCGGATTTGTTTGTCTTAGTTCAGTACCATTGAAAAACAGCTGGCCGGTACTTGGTGATATCATACGGTTGAGCAGCTTCAGGATGGTGGTTTTACCGCTTCCGCTCGGGCCGAAAATAGTGGTTATACCTCTGCCAATGGTGAGACTAGGGATATCAAGAACGTTAAGGTATGAAACATTTATCAATACAAACAGAGAGTTTTCGTTTTCTTCCATAGAAACCGCCTTTGTAGTAAGGTATCCTTAAAACTAGCACCTTACCACGGTACTGTCAAAGAGGTTTAGCCTGCCTGTTTATCGGGTTTAATATGATTGTCACAATGGCATGAATTGCGCCCTTTGTGAACTATTGCGGCAGTTCAGCCAGCCAGGTAGAAAATGCGGCAAGTAGTTGCCGACAGGTAGCTGTTGTGCTATTATGACCGTTACGGCACCGGGCGGCGGGTGCTTCCCCTCTTATTGTTCAAACATTTATTTTTATATTATTATTGTGGTTAATTCATAGATAGAGAGGTTTCCGGGATGGAAAAAAATGGCGTTAAAATTACCGATCTGACTTTGCGTGACGGGCACCAGTCACTATTGGCAACCCGCATGCGAACTGATGACATTCTGGAAATGGCCCCGGGAATGGACAAGGCCGGTTTTTACTCGCTGGAAGTCTGGGGAGGGGCAACATTTGATGTACCAACCCGCTTTTTAAATGAAGACCCTTGGGAGCGCCTGGCCAAGATTAAAAAGGCAGCCCCCAATACCCCCCTGCAGATGCTTCTTCGCGGCCAGAACCTGGTAGGCTACCGCCACTATCCGGATGATGTGGTGGTTGAATTTGTAAAACATGCAGCCAAAACCGGTGTAGACATATTCCGTGTGTTTGATGCTTTGAATGATGAACGAAACTTTGAACCGGCTCTTTCCACCATAAAAGAATGCGGCAAACACGCCCAGCTGGCCATCAGTTATTCTTTAACCGAGCGCAAGATGGGCGGGCCGGTTTACAACCTCGATTACTATATTGAAAAAGCGGTTAAATTTGAGTCTATGGGCGCCGATTCCCTCTGTATCAAGGATATGGCTGGAATAATCAGCCCGGACGATGCCTATAACCTGGTAAAAGCGCTCAAAGAAAATATAAAAATACCGATCAATCTGCACAGTCATTATACTTCGGGCATGGCGTCCATGGCATTTTTAAAAGCCATCGAGGCCGGCGTTGATATGATCGATTGCTGCATTGCACCGTTTGCACTTCGCACCTCTCATCCAGCGGCCGAACCTTTTATAGCAGCTCTGGCCGGGACTGAGTATGATACCGGCATGGACATCAACCTGCTTTTCGAGCTTGGACAAAAACTGGAAGGAATCGCTCCCAAGTATCGGGATTTTATGGACAATACAAGAATGTCTTCTATAGATACAGCAGTGTTGATGCACCAGGTTCCAGGTGGCATGATATCCAACCTGGTATCTCAGCTGCGTGAAGCAAATGCCCTGGACAGGATCAATGAGGTATACGAAGAGCTTCCCAAGGTCCGCAAAGAGCTTGGGTACCCGCCCCTGGTCACTCCTACCAGCCAGATAGTAGGGATCCAGGCGGTGCAAAATGTTCTCTTTGGTCGCTACAAGGTAGTGTCAGCCCAGGTGAAAGACTATGTTTACGGGTTATACGGAAGGCCTCCGAGGCCGATTGACCCTGAAGTCCAGAAGCAGGTACTTAAGGGTTATGAGAGAGGCGAAAAACCGATAACCTGCCGCCCGGCTGACGTGCTTGATCCTGAGCTGGAGCTGGCAAAAGGGGCTGTGGGTGAACTAACTGAAGATATCGGAGATGTGTTGATATACGCACTTTACCCGACCACTGGTTTACGTTTTCTGAAATGGAAGTACGGTAAAGAAGCGCCACCGCCGGAAACGGCAGGAAAGAGCCTGGAAGATGTAAAAAGAGAAGATGATCTTATTGCTAAAGCCAGGAGTGGCAAATTGGTTGAAGCAGGCAGTGCCCAGGCGGTGGGAACATCCGGGTTCAGGCATTACAACGTCTATATTGGCGATAATGTTTTAACCGTTGGCGTTGAAGAGGTGGAGGAAGGCGCTGAACCGCGCCAGCACATTGTAGCCATGCCTTCCCCGATAAAGAAAGCCCCGGCAGCAGCAGAGGTTGCCTCTGAACCCGAATCAGCGGGGGATGAAACCGGTGTAGTTGCGCCGATGCCGGGTATTATAATCCGTTATGAAGTAAAAGAAGGTGATAAGGTCAAAGCTGGGGATAATGTGGTGGTTCTTGAAGCTATGAAGATGGCCATAGACCTGCCTGCGCCCAGTGATGGCATCATCAAAAAGTTAAATTTCAAAGGTGGCGATTACGTTGCCCGCGATGATTTGCTGGCAGTGATAGGCTAGCAGGAACACTCTCAGCCTGCAATTTAGATACAAGGAAGGGAATTACGAGTGGGCAAAACTCTTGCAGAGAAAATACTTTCAGACAAATCCGGCGGTTTGCGCAAGGCCGGTGATATAGCGATCTCCTCTGTTGATCTGGCCTTTGTCCAGGATACTACCGGTCCGCTGACGATCCGGGCTTTTAAGGAAGCCGGCTTTTGCGAGCTCGCCAACCACGAAAAAACAGTGCTGTTTCTGGACCACGCTGCTCCCAGCCCGAACTGGCAGCTTTCCAACGACCATGTATTTATGCGTTCCTTTGCCAGGGAGACCGGGTGTATCCTTTCCGATGTCGGGGAAGGAGTTTGCCATCAGGTAGTGGCAGAAAAACTGGCCAAACCGGGTGATGTGATAGTTGGGGCTGACTCCCATACGGTTACAGCTGGAGGGATTGGAGCTTTCGCAACTGGTATGGGCTCCTCGGACGTGGCAGTTGCTTTTGCCCTCGGAAAAACCTGGTTTAGAGTACCTGATACCCTGTTAATCGAGCTTGCCGGCAAATTCTCCAGGGGTGTATATGCCAAGGACTTGATTTTACATCTTATTGGCAGGATCGGCGCTGATGGAGCAACCTACAAGGCGCTCGAGTTTGGCGGAAGTGGTGTAACCAAAATGGCAGTTACCGACCGGCTTACCATCGCCAACATGGCGGTTGAAGCTGGGGCAAAGGTTGGGTTATTCCCATCTGATGAAATGACTTATGAATATCTTAAAAGCGTTGGGAGGGAGAAAGACTACAAGCCACTCTATCCAGACCCGGACGCTCAATACTCAGAAAAAATCAGTATAGATCTGGCAGCACTTGAGCCGACCGTATCCAAACCGCACACCGTGGATAATACCGCTCTTGCCAGAGATTTGAAAGACATAAATGTTGATCAGGTTGTGATAGGCACCTGCACCAACGGACGGCTGGAAGATCTGGAAATCGCAGCGTCAATACTTAAAGGCCGGCGGCGGCATTCCCGAACCAGGCTTATTATTGGTCCGGCTTCGCCAAAGGTGCTCAGGGATGGTGTAAAAAAAGGTTATATCGACATCTTGCTTGCTGCTGGGGGGATAATACTTCCTCCTGGCTGTGGACCCTGCCTTGGCCTTCACCAGGGCGCTTTGGGCGATGACGAGGTCTGTCTTTCCACCGCCAACCGTAACTTCAAAGGGCGAATGGGTAATCCCAAGGGCAATATTTATCTTGCCAGCACCGCAACTGCGGCAGCTTCTGCCATAACCGGCAAAATTACCGATCCGCGGGAGGTGCTCAATGCTTAAGGGAAGGGCTTTTAAGTTTGGGGACAATATTTCAACCGATCATATCGTACCCGGTCGGCTGGCGCATTTGCGCTCCAATCTTCCGGAACTGGCAAAACATGTTTTGGAAGATGCTGATCCTGATTTTGCCAGCAAGGTTCAACCGGGGGATTTTGTAGTTGGCGGTTCCAACTTTGGCCTGGGTTCCAGCCGCGAACACGCTCCTCTGGTTATCAAAATGGCAGGAGTAAGCGCGGTGCTGGCAAAGTCCGTAGCTCGTATTTTCTTCAGGAACGCCATTAACCGTGGCCTCCCGGTTTTGATTTGCGATACCGACAAGATAAAAGACGGTGATGAGCTGGAAGTTGATATGGCCAGCGGGAATGTAAAAAACCTTACCACTGGCAAGGATATCTCCTTCAAGCCTATACCAGATTTTATGTTAAACATTTTAAACGAGGGTGGCCTGGTGCCATATATAACCAAGCATGGCGATTTTAAGGCATAGTTTAAACGACGGCAGGAGGCATTTATTTCATGGTTCATAATGTTACTTTAATTCCCGGGGATGGAATTGGTCCCGAGTTGACCGAGGCAACGCAACGCGTTTTGGAAGCCACTGGAGTCAAATTCAACTGGGATATAGTCAACGCCGGGGTTGATGTTATAGAAGAATACGGCACCCCTCTCCCTGAACATGTTGTTGAATCCATTCGCAAAAACCGGGTAGCCATTAAGGGCCCGATCACCACACCGGTGGGGTATGGTTTCAGGAGTGTTAACGTGTCTCTAAGGAAAACACTTGATTTGTATTCCTGCCTGCGTCCATGCAAGAGTTATGCTGGAACATCCACCTTTTTCAACAACATAGATATTGTTATTGTGCGCGAAAATACCGAAGATCTTTATGCGGGTATTGAATTTGAGCAGGGCAAGAGCGAAACCGCTGAAATTATCCAGATGGTAGAAAGACTATCTGGCTCCCAGTTACGCAAAGATTCGGGTATTTCCATCAAGCCAATCTCTGTAACCGGCAGCGAAAGGATTTCCAGGTTTGCCTTTGAATATGCCCGTGCCAATAATCGTCGTAAAGTAACTGCACTGCACAAGGCTAATATCATGAAATATTCCGATGGTTTGTTTCTGGCGGTTGCCAGGGAAGTGGCGCAGAAGTATCCTGATATCGAATTTGAGGATCGTATAATCGACAATATGACCATGCAGATGGTCAAAAATCCCGCCCAGTTCGATATTCTCCTTTGCCCCAATCTGTATGGAGATATCATCTCCGATCTTGGCGCCGGCCTGGTTGGCGGGCTCGGACTTGCACCGGGGGCCAACATCGGTGACGAGGTGGCATTATTTGAGCCAACCCACGGCAGTGCTCCCAAATACAAGGGTATGAACAAGGTAAATCCGATGGCCCAGATGCTTTCTGGGGTTATGATGCTCAAGCACTTGAAGGAAAACGAGGCTGCGCAAAGGCTGGAAGACGCCATCGCGGCAGTTATAAGGGAAGGCAAAAAGGTAACCTATGACCTTCTTGAGGAAGAGAAGCGGGGACAGGCTGTGGGGACCTCTCAGGTTGCTGATGCGATTATTGAAAAAATGGGGTAGATACAGTGGCTAAAGTAAGCATTGTTGGAGCTGGAAACGTTGGGGCAACCGCCGCTCAGAGACTTTTCGAGAAAAATCTCTGTGATGTGGTTCTGCTTGATATTGTTGAAGGCTTGCCACAGGGCAAAGCCCTGGATATAAGCCATTCCGCCCGGATCCTCGGCATCACCAGCAAAATCACCGGTACCAACGACTATGCAGATACTGCCGGTTCCGATGTAATTATTGTTACCTCTGGCGCGGCCAGAAAACCAGGGATGACGCGAGACCAGTTGATAGGAATCAACGCAGGTATAGTAGGAGATGTTGTGGAAAAGGCATCTACAATTTCACCGGAGGCAATAATCCTGATTGTTACCAACCCGGTCGATGTGATGACCTGGCTGGCGATCAAAAAGAGCGGATTTGGCTGGAAAAGGGTAATAGGTCTTTCCGGTGTTTTAGACAGTTCGCGTCTGGCTTACCTCATCGCCAGTGAGCTTGACGCGCCCGTTACCGATGTAAATGCTTATGTATGGGGAGAGCATGGCCAGAACATGGTGGTTATTCCCCGTTTGAATACCGTAAGAGGCGTGCCCATTACCAAAATGCTTTCCGGTGATGTTATCTCCGGCCTGATAGAACGCACCGTTGGATCAGGGGCTGAAGTGGTTAGCCTGCTTAAAACTTCCAGCGCTTACTATGCACCTTCTGCTGCAGTGGTGCGGATGGCTGAAGCTATACTGAAAGATACGCAGGAAGTGCTGCCATGCGCGGCTTACCTGAACGGGGAATACGGTCTGAGCGATGTCGTTTGCGGAGTGCCGGTTAAACTGGGTAAAAACGGTCTGGAAAGCATCATAGAGATTGATCTGACCCCGGATGAGAAAAAGCAATTATCGACATCAGCAGCCACGATTAGCAAAATGATTGCTGATGCTGGCCTGGCATAGTTTACAGCTTGTCTGCCAACTGGAAACCGCAACCTTTCTGATTTTAAAATGTTTTAGCTGGCTGATGTGGATCAGTGGCGTCTGTATTTATCCGTTTATCTGATATAATAGGTTTATGTCTGACAAGAAACTGGTTATATTTGACGGTAATGCACTGGTTCACCGTGCCTATCACGCCTTACCGCCTCTTACCGATCGCAATGGCGAAATTGTAAACGCCGTATATGGTTTTACATCCATGCTGCTCAAGGTGCTCAGAGACATAAATCCTGAGTACGTGGCAGTTGCTTTTGATAAAAAAGGCCCAACCTTTCGACACCTTCTATCTGATGCCTACAAGGCAAATCGCCCTGAAACCCCGCAGGACCTGATCCCCCAGTTTGACAAGGTTCGCCGTCTGGTGAGGGCTTTTAATATCCCGCTATTTGAAATGGACGGATTTGAGGCAGATGATATTCTTGGGACCATCAGTCTCAAGGCAGAACAGGCAGGGGTTGAAGTTGTTATTGTCACCGGAGACGCGGATGCCATGCAGCTGGTCCGTCCCGGTGTAAGGGTTTTATATCCCAAACCTGGCCGGCAGTTCAGTGATACCATTCTTTATGGAGCAGAAGAAGTAAAGGCGAAATTCGGAGTCGGCCCCGAACTTGTAGCTGACTATAAAGCGCTGGTGGGTGATGTTTCTGACAATATCCAGGGCGTTAGCGGGATCGGCCCCAAAACAGCAATAAAACTCTTAAGCGAATATGGAGACATTGACCAGATATATCGCAATATTGACCGGGTAGAACCGGAAAGAATAAGGAATCTGCTTTCGCAAAATGAAAAGGCAGCCCGGGAAAGTCTTGTTCTGGCGGAGATAGTATCTGATATGCCTCTGGAATTAGACCTGGAAGCATGCCGTCTGACCCAGTATGACCGCAGGGAGGTTATAGAACTTTTTCAGCAAATGGCCTTTTCAAGCCTTCTCAATAAACTTCCCGGGCAGGAGTCGGAATCAGGTGAAGCTGATAGCGGCGCTCAAAACACAACTGAAGGCTCAAAACCGGATAGATGTGATTATGTTGTCGTAAATACTCCTGATCTGCTTGAAAAACTTTCATCCAGCCTGGAAAAGGCTGGCAGTTTTGCGTTTGATACCGAAACTACCGGACTCGATCTTGCCAGGTCACCGGTAGTCGGCCTTTCTTTTGCCAGCCAGCCGGGGAAAGCCTGGTATGTTCCTATAGGCCATGTTGGCTGGGAGCAAACCAGGCAGATGGAGGTCCACGATGTTTCCCGGGCGTTGAATCCGGTCATGGAGAGCGGTTCGGTTAAAAAAATCGCTCACAATGCCAAGTTTGATATCCAGGCTGTTGCCGGAATGGGGATCAAAGTCGATGGTTTGTATTTTGATACCATGATCGCTGCCTATCTACTGGGTGAAAAATCCCTTGGGCTCAAGGAGCTTGCCTTCAACCGGCTCGGGGTGGAAATGACTCATCTTAAGGAACTTATAGGCAGTGGAGCAAAGCAAATCAACATGAGCCAGGTGGAGGTATCAGTTGCCTCTGAATATGCCTGCGCGGATGCCGATATCACCCTTCGCCTCGCTGAAATATTTACCGGGGAACTTAAAAATCAGAATCTTTTCAGCCTGTTTACGGATGTTGAGATGCCTCTTCTTCCGGTGCTTATCAGGATGGAGAAAGCCGGTATTTTGCTTGACACCGGTCTTTTGGGAGAGCTTTCGCACCGGCTGGCAAAGCGGCTTATCGAGCTTGAAAGCAGTATCTATAATGAAACTGGGCATCGCTTTAATATAAACTCCCCCCGCCAGCTTGGGCAGGTATTGTTCGATGAGTTGAAATTACCCGGTGGAAGAAAAACCAAGAGTGGATATTCTACTGATGCTGCGGTATTGGAATCCCTGAAGGGCGCTCATCCGATAGTAGACCAGGTAATAGAATTTCGCACCCTGGCAAAGTTAAAGACAACCTATGTAGACGCCCTTCCCGGCATGGTAAACCCGGCTACTGGCCGGCTCCACTCCAGCTTTAACCAAACCCGTACTACTACCGGGAGGCTTTCATCTTCAGATCCCAATCTGCAAAATATACCGGTCCGCGGTGACCTGGGGCGCCAGATCCGGCAAGCTTTTATTGCACCAGAAGGCTCGGTGCTGCTCTCCGGAGACTACTCACAGATAGATCTGAGAGCGCTTGCGCACCTTTCCGGTGATCCGGTGCTGGTTGACACTTTCATCCGTGATGAAGATGTCCATTCTGCTACTGCAATGCAATTATTTGGCGTCGGTTTGGCTGAAGTCACTCCAGATATGCGCCGCCTGGCCAAAACGGTTAATTTTGGGGTCATTTACGGCATGAGCGGTTACGGGCTTGAACAGGCGACTGAGCTTAACCGCAAGGAAGCTGAACAGTTTATTACTACCTACTTTGAAAAATACCCCGGGGTTAAAGAGTATCTGGAAGAAACCAAACAGCTGGCGCGCAGCCAGGGGTATGTGCAAACAGTTCTTGGTCGCCGTCGCATGATCCCGGAGATAAATTCTCCCAATCGCAATATCCGCGAAGCGGCTGAACGTATGGCGATTAACATGCCGGTACAGGGCACATCAGCTGATATTGTTAAGGTTGCCATGATAAACATGGAGAGGGAAATCACCAAACGCTCTCTAAAGACCCGTATGCTGCTACAGGTGCATGATGAACTTATTTTTGAAGTGCCAGAAGCAGAAATTGAGGAAGTATCCGGGTTGGTTGCAAAGTTGATGGAAGAAGCCATCAAGCTTGATGTGCCGGTGAAAGTGGATATAAAAGCAGGTAGAAACTGGGGGGATATGGAGCCGTTAAGTGCCTGAACTCCCGGAAGTTGAAACCATTCGTCGGGAGCTTTTACCTTTACTTATCGGTCGCCGTATCGCCGGGATAGAACTGTATTGGGAAAATACTCTCAGGGGAATAAGTGCTGCCGATTTTAACGAGCTATTTGCCGGCCTCCTCATTAACGGGCTAGAAAGACGCGGTAAGTATCTTATCTTCAAACTTGAAGGCGGCAAGTGCTTTTCTATTCATTTCCGGATGACCGGTTCAATAATCTCCGGTACTGATGAAGGTGGGCTGCCCCGATATTGCCGGGCGGTGATCAGGCTGGATGGCGGCCTTAACCTGTTTTTTACCGATCCGCGAAAATTTGGCTGCATTGAGGTGCCTGATGTTTGCGCCAGCTTTCTTACCAGGCTGGGGCCTGAACCGTTGGGGGAATCTTTCACGCCCGAAGTGCTGGCAAAAATACTAACAAACCGCAAAGCTGCGGTGAAGGCTGTTCTGTTGGACCAGCGCAGTATCGCCGGTATAGGCAACATGTATGCCGACGAAGCCCTTTTTAAAGCAGGTATATACCCCTTGAGACCCGGAGGGAGTATCAGCCAGGATGAGGTAGGCGCACTTCATAGCGCAATCCGATCGGTATTAACAAAAGCTATCGACCGGAAGGGGGCGACAGTATCTGATTATACCCGCCCCGGAGGAGAGCCCGGCAGTGCGCAGGATGACTTTTGTGTTGCACACCGGCGCGGTTGTAGTTGCCCCTGTTGTGGCAACCCGGTTGAGCGAACGGTTGTTTGCCAGCGTGGAACATATTTTTGCCCTGTTTGCCAGCCCCGGGTTTAATTCAAAAACAATTTCTGCAGATAACCAGCCACAACGCTGGTTTTGTGCATCCTTCCAGAAACACCGCAGTCTATGGTTGCGCAGGCTGCCTGGCAGAATAACAAACGAAAGACGTTGAGTCTGGTATTATAAAAAAGCATTTCGGTATAATGAAAAACTCAAATCTGCTACAAGGGGGATAATTTGAATACAAAAGATTTTATAAAGCCGGTGGTGATGGTTATAGGTCTTGCTGTTTGCGGACTTGCGGCAGGTTTTTTGACTGCATTTATAGCCTCTCGTGCGTTCGAAGGTGATGCCGGGGGTTGGGGCGGACTTGTAGGGGCAATTTTTGGAATGGCAGTAGGCTATCCGCTTGGTGTGATCCTGGGTATGTTGATAACCAGGCTGATTGTAAGATACCCGGGATCGCTTCTGCTGGGGATACCGGCTGTACTGATCGTCCCGGTGCTTTGTTTTGGGTTGGCTGAGGTAATCGGTAATCCAGACGTTATATTCGGCTCTATGTTTATTGTATCACCCCTGATAGGCACAATAGCATATCACCTGAGAAGATAGAAGCTGGAGGCGACGAGCGGATTCGAACCGCTGAATGGGGGTTTTGCAGACCCCTGCCTTACCGCTTGGCTACGTCGCCTGTTAAACCCGCAAAACAGGGCAGAGAATCTGCCCCGGTAAACTACTGGAGCGGAAGACGAGATTCGAACTCGCGACCTCCTCCTTGGCAAGGAGGCGTTCTACCGCTGAACTACTTCCGCTTATATTGTTAATGGTGCCGAGAGTGGGATTTGAACCCACACGAGCTAAACGCTCACTAGCCCCTCAAGCTAGCGTGTCTGCCATTCCACCACCTCGGCAGAAAAATATGGCAGGAGCGGAAGGACTCGAACCCTCGACCGGCGGTTTTGGAGACCGCTGCTCTACCAACTGAGCTACACTCCTAAGCCAAGGACATATAATACCATAAAATGGCCAGTTTTGTAACCCTGGTTGCCGGACAATGGCGGTCATGCTCCAACCACGGAATAACATTATATTTTATTCTGCCCGTTCTCGTCCAGAGCACCTGAGAGCCATACATGTTACAGGTCAATTCCAAACAGGTTGAATATGCCCTTAAAGCCAAAATAACCGGCATAAGCGATCAGTGAACACTTGATAAATTTCCCGGCAAAGGTTATCAGGCCGTAGCGCTTGATACCGAATCTTGATGCTCCCATCATGATTGACGCCGGATAAAAGAATGGATTCATTATGGCAGAGAGCAGAAAAAGAGTTATCTGGCCTCTTTTTTCTATCAGGGATGCGATTTTATCGCTCAAACGCTTCCACCAGCCGGATTTAGGTGTGGAAAAAGGGGCGCTGCCACCAACGCCAGTTATATATATACTGAGTGCTCCCAGGGTTTCTCCCAGTGAACATACCCCTCCTACAAACAGGGGCCCTAAAACATTTGGCCCGATCAAGGGTTTTACCACTCCTCCCAGGGCAAACTGAACTGCCAGCATTGGAACCGGAACAATTATAGTCGCACTCCCGAGAGCGCTGATAACAAAACCGCCGGCATAGCCATATCCGGCTATACGATAAATAGCGTCCCAATTAAAAGCCAGTACGACTCCCAGCCCGATGGTGAACAATATGGTCAAAACGGCAAGAGCATATTGCCATTTGTTCTTGCCCTGGCTGACATTCTCGCTGTTTTCTGCTGCTTCGGATTTTAAATCTTCGCCCATTAAGATAAAAACGTCCTCTCCGGAGTTTGGAAAATAGTGTTTCAGGATTTTTTATTGTTGGTAATTTCGCTGGTCGGTTGAGGAGAGCAAATCTTCAAGTTTTCTTTCAAGCTCTTCCTTGTCTTTTTGAAGTTCGGCCAGCTGAGCGCTCATTCGTAAAATCACTTCAACTCCGGCCAGATTGACGCCAAGTTCATCCATCAGGGTCTGGACTTTGCGTACAAGCATCAGATCATGGTCTGAATAAAGCCTGATGTTTCCAGAGGAACGTGCCGGTTTTACTATGCCGATCTTTTCATAATAGCGCAAAGTATAAGTCTGAGTTCCCAGCATTTCTGCTGCGATGCTGATTACATAGCGCGGTTTTTTCCCCTTTTCTGCACCCATAATTTATACCGGCCTTAATTCCTTAAGACTTTCAAACAGACGCTTTTCTTCTGCCGTTAACCTGGTAGGCAGAATTACTTTTACATGTGCGATTAGGTCACCGTTGGCTGACTTGCCCAGGTGAGGCATACCCCGGCCGGATAATTTAAAACTGCGGTCGTTTTGTGTTTCAGGGGGAATCTTCAACGCCAGCTCTTTACCTGCGGGGGTTGGCACCTTCACCTCTCCCCCAAGTACCGCGGTGAGCAATGGTACATCTATATTGACGTGCAAATCATTATCAATGCGCTCGAACCTGGTATGAGGCTTGACCCTGATGGCAAGAAACAGGTCTCCGGGCGGACCGCCGGAAAAACCGGCAGAGCCTTTTCCGGCAAGGCGCACTCTGGAGCCGGTTTTTACCCCGGGAGGGACTTTGACTTCAAGCCGCTTGGTCTGAGGAGTGGTTCCCGTACCATGGCATCTGGAACAGGCTGTATTGTTGGTGATGCCGGTTCCATTGCAGGCTGGACAGGCCCCCTCGGCTTCAAGGCTCAGGAGGCGGCTTGTGCCGCTGAAGGCTTCTTCCAGAGTAATCTCAACCGGATATTCTATATCCTGTCCTTTTTGCGGGCGGGTTCGGCGCTTGTGGCGGCCAAACAATTCATCAAAGATACTGCCAAGGTCGCCGGTATCGGCTCTGAATTGAGTATTTCCGGAACTACCGAACCCACTAAAATCGAACCCTTCAAAGGGCGCTCCTTGCGAACGCGACTGTGTGAACTGGTCGGCATACTGCCATTGATCGCCAAACTGGTCATACTTTTTACGCTTATCAGCGTCGTGAAGTACGTCGTAGGCTTCGCTGATTTCCTTAAATTTGGCCTCGGCCTCTTTGTTGTTCGGGTTTACATCCGGATGATATTTGCGGGCAAGCTTTCTGAAAGCCTGTTTGATATCTTTCTCGGAGGCCGAGCGGCTGATGCCAAGAATATTATAATAGTCCTTTTTTGCCATTTTTTTACCCTTAATATAAATTATAAACAGCTGGAGAAAAGTTGTCAAAATATGTTTAGCAATATTAATAAACCATTATTAAAACACGATCTTGTAATGACTTAACTCGCCTTCCTCCAGGCGCAGATTTTAGAAAATAAGGA
>JAQUQL010000004.1 GCA_028716145.1 Dehalococcoidales bacterium | reverse complement strand
GGAACGGTTATTGTTTCAGCTATAATTCCTTCTCTTGCAAGACTTTTGGACAGTATGCCCTCATATATCGGCCCGACATTGGTATCGGTTATTATTACCGCTTTTTCGGGAAAAGTGGTTTCTTTTAATAATGCGCCGCAACTATCTATGAGTCTGCTGCCGATCACTATCCGGCTGGTAGTAACGCCGGAGTATCTAAGATTTAATTCTTGCATTTGTACCCAGTATAATCTCCCCCGGAATCTCTGATGGCGCGGTTGACCCTCCGGCAGGATTCGATAAGGGCTCCAAGCTCGCTGGCTGTAATCATTTGTTGACCGTCGCAGCGGGCTTCCTTGGCGTTGTGGTGAACTTCAATTTCCAGCCCTGAAGCGCCAGCCGCAATGGCAGATAGACTCATGGTTGCGATCAGATCTCTTCTGCCAGCAGCGTGAGAAGGATCAACAACGACAGGCAGGTATGTTTCCCTTTGAATAACCGGTACTGCCTGTAGGTCAAGAACGTAACGCGTGTAGTTCTTGCCTCGTCCTACCGGCACGATTCCGCGCTCACACAGGATAATATCCTTGTTGCCAGATGCAGCTATGTATTCTGAAAAAGAAAGAAATTCCTCGATACTTGCTCCGAAATGACGCTTGAACAAAACCGGCTTTCCAGCTGCCGCTACCTTTATTAGCAAATCCTGGTTGTACATGTTGCGAGAGCCAATTTGTAATATATCGGCATATCTGGCCACCAGGTCCACATGAGACTCGCCCCTCACTTCAGTTATAACCGGCATATCGTATTTATCCCCCGCTTCGCGGAGCCAACTCAAAGCCCGTTCTGCCCCTTCTTTGCTGGAACCCAGCCCCTGGAAGGAGTGTACTGAAGTTCGTGGTTTAAAAACTCCTCCCCGCAGGATATCTGCTCCAGCTGCTTTTACATCTTCAGCAATCCGCATAAGCTGGTCTTTACCCTCAATCGCACATGGCCCAGCCATAAAAACCGGTTCACAATTGCCAATGTTAACTTTACCAACTTTAACCACCCGGCTTTCGGTTTTACCGTCAAACAGGGCGGAATACTCCCGGTTTATAAGCTTGTAAGGTGTTTCTATAAGCCGAACTTCTTTTACTCCCGGTAGAGTCTCGAGATGAGTTGCCGAAATGCGGCTTTCATCACCTATAATCCCTATTACTGTTCGGATCTCTCCAGTTGATACATCAGCTTCCAGTCCGTGGCTTTTAAGGTCGTGCACCACACTGGCGATTTCTTCAGCAGTGGCTCCCTTTTTCATTATTATCACAATGCAACCTCCTAACAACTAACCAATTAAAGACGAATAAAAATAAAAAACCCTCCACTTGGGAGGGTTAAGCTGTTTCAGTAACAATGGGTACCAGATCCTACAAGCCAGCCCTCTCCAAGGACAGGATGTAATAAAAATAACCCCAAAATGATTTGTTTATAATGTCTGTGTGCATATGACTTAATTTTAAACAGGCCTTTGCCTAACGCTGAAGCATTTTAACACCGGCTATCAGCCTTGTCAATACAATGCTGGTTGTGTTATGATTTCACGGTTTTTAACGGGGCTTTTCAAAGCTCTTCAAGCTTGACAGTGATAAAACGACTATGCTACTCTTATAGGCTGTTGCTTATCACTAAGGCGGATCGAACAAAGGGCTAACGGTGAGTTAGTCCTTTATAGTGCAAAGGATGGGCGTGACTCATCCTTTGAAATTTTCAGAATGCCTTGTAAATAAGGGGGGAAATTTGCCCACGGTAAATCAATTAGTAAGAAAAGGGCGTGAAAAGATCAGCGCGAAGACCAACACGCCAGCTCTCCGGTTTACTTTTAATGCCTTGAAAAACCGGACCAATAAAGGTCGCAAGGGTTCGCCCCAGAAGCGTGGTGTATGCGTGCAGGTAAAGACTACGACACCCAAAAAACCTAATTCTGCACTGCGTAAAATTGCCAGGGTAAGGCTAACCAATGGGATCGAGGTAACCGCCTATATACCAGGGGAAGGCCACAACTTGCAGGAGCACTCGGTTGTGCTTATCAGGGGTGGTCGCGTTCCGGATCTTCCCGGTGTGCGCTACCATATAGTGCGTGGTGCCCTGGATGCCAGTGGCGTAAATAACCGAAAGCAAGGACGCAGCAAATACGGCGCCAAACGACCGAAGAAGGCAGCATAGGGCGGGAGAAGATAAATGCCAAGAAGATCTCAAATTAAAAAACGCGAATTAATGCCTGATGCCAAGTATGGCAGTCTTTTGATAAGCCTGCTGATCAACAAGATGATGTACGGCGGCAAAAAGAGTATATCCGAAAAGATCGTATACGGGGCAATGGATATTATCGAAGAAAAAGAGGGAAAAGAGCCGCTGTCGGTGCTCGAAACGGCTTTTAATAATGTAACTCCGTTGGTAGAAGTAAGGCCCAGGCGCGTCGGAGGCGCCACTTACCAGGTTCCGGTGGAAGTGCGGCAGGGAAGAAACACCTCGCTTGCCATGCGCTGGATACTGAAGGCGAGCCGGTCGCGCAGCGGGCACTCAATGGCTGAAAAACTGGCCGCTGAGCTTATGGACGCTTACAAGAACCAGGGAGCAGCAATAAAGAAGCGGGAGGAAACTCACAAGATGGCAGAAGCCAACCGGGCTTTTGCACATTACCGCTGGTAGCCATACCTGAAACACGGGCTCTAGCAGGCTGATCTTAGTTAATGAAAACTCCAGTTAGAATTGAAATAAACATTTTCCGAAAGAAAGAAGAATGTCCAGAAGTTATCCATTAGAAAAAATACGTAATATTGGTATCATCGCCCACATCGATGCCGGTAAAACGACAGTTACCGAGCGTATACTGTTCCATACCGGTCGCACCTACAAAGTAGGCCAGGTTGATGAAGGTACCACTGTAATGGACTGGATGGACCTTGAAAAACAGAGGGGCATTACTATCGTTTCTGCAGCTACCACCTGCTACTGGCACGAACACCGTATCAATATTATAGATACCCCCGGCCACGTTGATTTCACCGCTGAAGTGGAGCGCAGTTTGCGCGTTCTTGATGGTGGTGTTGTTGTATTTGACGCCGTAAGTGGAGTCGAAGCCCAATCAGAGACAGTCTGGAGGCAAGCAGACAAGTATGGAGTTCCACGGATTTGTTTTATCAACAAGATGGATCGCACCGGAGCCAACTTCGAACGTTGTATAAAAATGATACGTGAGAGGCTCAATGCCAGGCCGGTTGCAATCCAGTGCCCCATTGGCAAGGAAGATACATTCCTTGGCGTTGTGGATCTGGTCGAAAACCAGGCATATCTCATGGATGGGCAGAAAGAAGGAAAACTTACCCCCTGCGAAACTCCTGACGCAGAAAAAGAACGTGTTGAAAAATATCGTCAATTGCTTATCGAGACTCTGTCAGAAGCTGATGACGATATAATGAATGCCTTTATAGAAGGGCACGATATTACAACAGAGCAGATTAAAAACGCTGTAAGGAAAGGCACTCTAACCAACAGAATCATTCCGGTTTTGTGTGGCAGTGCTCTCAAGCATAAAGGGGTAACTCTGCTTCTGAATGCAGTTGTTGACTATTTGCCATCACCGCTGGATATGCCGCCGGTTACTGCTATTGATGTCAACACTGAAGCTGAAGTTATTCGCCCAGTAGATGATGAAGCACCTTTTACCGCTCTAGCTTTCAAGGTGGTTGCCGACCCCTTTATCGGGCGGCTGGTATATCTCAGGGTTTACTCCGGCAGGCTGAAGGAAGGCTCGCAGGTATATAATGCCACCAAGCAAAACCGTGAACGGATCGGTCGTCTGGTGCTTATGAACGCTAATCGTTATGAGGAGCTGGAAGAGGCTGATACAGGAGCTATCATAGCTACTATGGGGCTCAAGAACACTTTTACCGGCGATACTCTCTGCACTAGTGATAACCAGGTATTACTCGAGTCCATTAAATTTCCTGAGCCGGTAATTTCTGTTGCTATCGAGCCCAAAAGCCGGGCCGATCAGGATAAAATGGGGCAGGCTCTGCAAAAACTGGCAGAAGAAGACCCCACTTTCCGTGTTGCTTACAACAAAGATACCGGGCAAACGGTTATATCAGGGATGGGCGAGCTTCATCTGGATGTTATCGTAAGCCGCATGATGAGCGAATACAAAGTTAGCGCCCAGGTTGGCAACCCACGCGTTGCATTCAAGGAATCTTTAAAACGCACTGTGAAAGCCGAAGGCAAATTTGTACGTCAGTCTGGCGGTCACGGTCAGTATGGCCATGTTCTGGTTGAATTTGAACCCCTCCAGAGAAACGCTGGATATGTTTTCGAAGATAAAATCAAAGGCGGAGCGGTTCCGCGGACATACATCACGGCCGCTGGCGCCGGCATCAGAGAATCATCCGAGACCGGTGGGTTAAAAGGATACCCGGTTGTAGACTTCAGGGCTACCGTATATGATGGCAGCTACCACGATGTTGATTCTTCTGAAATGGCTTATAAAATGGCAGGCTCGTTGGCTTTCAAGGAAGCGCTGTCCCGTGCCGGGACTACAGTCCTTGAACCGGTTATGAAGATGGAAGTTACCAGCCCGGAATCATTCCTGGGCGATATTATCGGGGATATAAACTCACGGCGTGGCCAGATTCAGGGCATCGATACTGGTGGTGATACGGTAACAGTTAGAGGGATTATTCCTCTTGCGGAAACCTTCGGGTATGCCACCGTTTTAAGATCTATTACCCAGGGACGTGCGAATTACGCCCTTGAATTTTTCGAATACCAGGAAGTACCTGAGTCAGTGCTGGCTCAGCTAAAGTAGGCAAAATCAGGATAGGATATGGCAAAACAGAAAATTAGAATCAAACTCAAAGCTTATGACCACAAAGTTCTGGACCAGGCTGCCCAGCAGATAGTTGGCGCTCTGGAGCGCACGGGAGCAACCGTAGTAGGGCCGATACCTCTGCCGACGCGGATCAATCGCTACACCGTTACGCGTTCGCCATTTATCGACAAAGATTCGCAGGAGCATTTCGAGGTACGGACCCATAAACGTCTGATCGATATTATTGAGACGACCTCGAAAACGGTTGATTCCCTGATCGAGCTTAATTTGCCGGCCGGGGTCAGCATAGATATTAAAATTTAAAGGTTTTAATGATGATTACAGGTATTTTAGGACGCAAACTGGGCATGACCCAGGTCTTTAATGACAAAGGAAAAGCCGAGGCGGTTACGCTGATAGAGGCGGGCCCCTGCAAGGTTATCCAGGTTAAGACCGCTGAACGAGACGGATATACAGCCGCTCAACTGGGGTTTGGCCAGGCAAAAAGGGTAACCAAAGCGGTTCAGGGGCATGCCAGGGATATGGAAAAGCCTGCTTGCCTGAAGGAAATACGGCTGGATTCAGTTGATGGGGTAAACCGGGGGGACAGTGTTGACGTCAGCATGTTTGCCCCTGGAGATAAAGTTAATATTACAGGTATTACGAAAGGGCGGGGGTTTGCCGGGGTTGTCAAGCGCCACGGTTTTGCTGGTGGACCCAAGACTCACGGTCAGTCTGATCGCCATCGGGCGCCTGGTTCTATTGGTTCGGGTACAACACCTGGACGTGTATTAAAAGGAAAGAAAATGGCCGGCCACATGGGGGTAGAGCAGGTTACAGCGCGAAACCTCGAGGTAATCAAAGCCGATGTAGAACGCAACATTCTGATGGTTAAGGGCGCTGTACCCGGCATGACTAAAGGTGTGGTTGTGGTCAAGAAGGCAAACAGGAGTAATTAAGGTGCAACTTCCACTTTACAATATGGCAGGAGAGATCAAGGGTAACATCGAGCTGAGTGACAGCGTTTTCGGGATAATGTTTAACGAAGCTGTTGTTCACCAGGCTATGGTGCGCCAACAGGCTAACTGCAGGCAGGGAACAGCTTCGACCAAGACCAGGGGCGAAGTTGCCGGGAGCACTCGTAAACTTTTCCGGCAGAAGCACACTGGCAATGCCCGGGCTGGGTCTATAAAGTCGCCGCTCAGGCGTGGCGGGGGGATTACCTTTGGCCCCAAACCCAGAGATTATCGACAGGCAATGCCCAAGGCCATGCGGCAGCTTGCAATCAGGTGTGCGCTTTCAGCCAAGGCTGAAAATGATAAAATTATAGTTCTTGACGAGTTGAAATTCGATGAGCCCAAAACTCGTGAGATGGCGGGTGTCATCAAGGCGCTCGGCATCGCCGAAACCACTCTGGTGGCAATTGACCAGCCTGATGTAAATATCATTAAATCGGCTAGAAATATCGCAAAAATCAAGACAATTCAAGCCCGCCAGCTTAATGTTGGCGATGTTATGAAGTATAGAAAACTTCTTATTACTGAATCAGCGTTGCGCCAGATTGAAGCACTTTGGGGCAAAGCTAGCGTAAATGGAGAGGCGAAAGAATAAAATGAACCTCCATCAAGTATTAAAGAAACCGTTAATCACTGAAAAGGGAACCATCCTTCAGCAGGGCGGCAAGTATTGTTTTATGGTCGCCGATAAAGCCAGCAAATGGGAAATTAAAAGAGCAGTAGAAATGGCTTTCGATGTTGAAGTAACTGGCGTAAATGTTATGAACGTTCAAGGCAAACAGCGCCGTATGGGAAGAAACATATTTCAGGAGCCTGCTTGGAAAAAAGCGGTGGTATCCCTGAAAAAAGGCGACAGTATCCAGCTGTTTGAGGGCGTTTAAGTAAGGAGAGCTTGAAAAGACATGGCACTTAAAACATACAAGCCAACATCGCCTGGAAGAAGGGGATTTATTGGCATTAGTTTTGGAGACATCACTAAGGACAAGCCTGAAAAGGCACTTCTGAAGCCAAACAAAAAGCAGGCCGGACGCAATAACCAGGGCAGGCTTACTGTACGCCATCGTGGCGGAGGCTCCAAGAAAATGGTTCGCGTGATTGATTTCAAGCGTAATAAACTTGGGGTTCCGGGCAGGGTTGCGGCCATCGAGTATGACCCAAACCGCTCTGCGCGTCTGGCGCTTATATTCTATACTGATGGCGACAAGCGTTATATACTGGCTCCTAACGGTTTAGGGGTTGGTGAGATAATCAAGTCTGGCTCGGACGCTGAATTCAAGACCGGAAACAGCATGCCTATGGGCGATATGCCCAACGGTACACAGGTGCACAATATAGAGCTTACACCTGGCCGCGGCGGTCAGATGGTACGCAGCGCCGGGGCTTCAGCCCAGATAATGGGTAAAGAGGGTGATTATGTTTTCCTCCGCCTCCCTTCCGGGGAGATGCGAAAGGTTCGAGCTAGTTGCATGGCCACTATCGGCCAGGTTGGTAACATCGATCACCAGAATGTTAAACTTGGAAAAGCTGGCCGCAAGCGTTGGATGGGTATTCGTCCTTCAGTAAGAGGCTCGGCGATGAACCCGAACGATCATCCGCATGGAGGCGGTGAAGGAAGATCGCCAGTAGGTATGCCAGGGCCCAAGACTCCCTGGGGTAAACCGGCACTGGGTTACAAAACAAGGAAAAACAAGTCTTCGGATAGGCTTATAGTCAAGCGGAGAGGTAAATAGTTCAATGTCAAGGTCAATAAAAAAAGGTCCGGCAGTTGATGCAAAACTGATGAAGAAGGTTGAAGCTATAGGACGCACCAAGGAGCGGGTTGTTATTAAAACCTGGGCAAGATGGTCAACGATAGTGCCGGATATGGTAGGCCTTACCGTTGGAGTACACGATGGCCGGAGGCATGTGCCGATTTTTATTACCGAAAACATGGTTGGGCACCGGCTGGGCGAATTTGCTCCTACCCGAACTTTCCGTGGCCATGTATCCAAATCAGAAAAAGGTAGGAAGTAATCAGGTTAAAACGAGATGAGAGTAAAAGCTGTTGTAAAGGATACCGGAGTTTCGGCTCGAAAAATAAGACCACTGATCAGCAATGTCAGGGGTATGAGGGCTATACAGGCTGTGGACCTGCTCGGTTTTATGCCGACTCCACATGCCAGAGTGATAGTAAAAGTTATTCGCTCTGCGATGGCAAATGCCGAGCATAATTTCCAGATGGAACCGGCTGATCTTAAAGTAGTAGCCATTTACGCCGATGAGGCTAGGATGAATAAACGCTATAAAGCAAAATCACGCGGCAGGGCTGGTGCTATATTAAAGCGCTCCAGCCATATTACAGTTGTTGTGAGCGAGCAGGAGGCTTAATGGGACGCAAAGTTCACCCAATTGGGTTCAGGCTTGGAATTGTTCGTGACTGGCAATCCAAATGGCATACCGATAAGCATTACGTGGAATATCTTCAGGAAGACATGAAGATACGTAAGGCAATTACCAGCAAATATGGCGATGCCGGAGTTTCACTTATAGAAATTGAACGGCCGGCCAATAAGATTATCGTCACCATTCATACCGCCAGGCCCGGAATTGTCATAGGCCGGGGCGGCCAGAGGGTAGACGAAACCCGCCGCAGTCTGGAAGAACTGATCGGGAAAAAGCTCCAGCTGAATGTGCAGGAGATACGCCAGCCTGAGCTCGATGCTTACCTGGTTGCCAGATCGCTGGCTGAACAGATTGAACGCAGAGTTGCCTACAGAAGAGCTATGAAACAAGCTCTTTTCAGAAGCATGCAAGCTGGCGCTCAGGGCATTAAAATCAACTGCGCCGGACGGTTGGGGGGCGTTGAAATCGCACGGAGCCAGGTTATGCACCAGGGCAGGGTTCCCCTGCATACTATAAGAGCCGATGTTGACTACGGTTTTACTGAAGCTCACACCGTTATGGGAAGGATTGGCATCAAGGTTTGGCTTTATCGTGGTGATATATTACCCGAACAGGAAGAAGAGCCTGTAGAAGCTGTCGTACCGGCTATCGTTGAGAATGCTGTTGTAGATGACAGCCAGGCGGCAGCAAGCGCCAAAAAGGAATCTTCGGAAGAAACAGTCGCGGGTGATAAAGAAAAGAAGCCTGCTGCCAGCCGGAAACCAAAAATTGCGGACGAGGAAGCTGGAGCCAAAGACGCTCCTAAACCTCGCAAAAAGGTTAAGGCCGCTGAATCTCAGCCACAGGCTGAAGATGAATCCAAGGCGGAGGAGCCGGTAAAGGAACTGGAAGACGTAAAAAGTAAAGCAGTCAACGAAGTAAAAACAGCTACAAAAAGTAAAAAAGCAGTTGCTGACGATGAAGCGGGCAAAGAAGAGAAAACCAAGCCGGCTTCTGTGAAAAAGAAAAAGGCTAAGACAGTAGAGGAAGAGCAAGATGCTTCAACCGAAGAGAGTTAAATATCGAAAATCACATAAAGGGCACCGCAGGGGGATGGCCAAGGGCGGCACTGTCATTGAACATGGTGAGTATGCCCTTCAGGCCACCAGCACTGCCTGGATTACGGCAAGGCAGATAGAAGCAGCCCGGCGAGCGATTGTTCATTATGTACGCCGGGGTGGTAAAATATGGATTCGCGTTTTCCCGGATAAGCCGGTAACCAAAAAACCGGCCGAAACTCGAATGGGGTCTGGCAAAGGCCCTATGGACCATTGGGTAGCAGTGGTAAACCGGGGACGGATATTGTTTGAAATCAGTGGTGTGACCTTTGATCAGGCCAAAGAGGCAATGCGCCTTGCAGGCCATAAATTGCCGCTGAGTACACAGTTTATTGAACGTACCCAGGAAACGGTAGAGGAGGCCGCTGGCGATGAAAACTAATGTTCGCGAGATGACCGATGGAGAACTGCTAAAAAGGCTGGATGAAGCCCAGAAAGAGCTTCTGGACATGCGTTTTAAAGCTGCTACCAGACAACTGAAAAGCCCATCGGATATAAGCAAGATTAAAAAGGAGATAGCCCGGCTGAGGACGATAAAAAGGGAAAGAGAGCTGGGAGTATAATAAACATTATGGAAGCCAGACGAAAGATTAGAATAGGGTTTGTTATCAGCCGCAAAATGGAAAAGACGGCTATCGTCGGAGTGGAAGTTATAAAGCGCCACCCTCTGTATCATAAGACTTTTCGCAGGGTGATTAAATATAAAGTCCACGATGAGGAAAATCAGTGCCAGGCTGGCGATAAAGTAAAAATTATAGAGACGCGCCCTCTTTCCAGAGAAAAGCGCTGGCGTTTGCTGGAAGTGGTTTCCCGCAAGGAAGTAGCAGAATTAAAAGAAGAAGAACTCGTACCCGAGGTCAAAGAGGCAGAATAAATGATACAGCCACAAACTCGTTTAAAGGTTGCAGATAACACCGGTGCTCGCCAGATCATGTGTATTAACGTTCCCGGCGGTTCCGGAAAAAGGTGCGCACGCGTCGGCGATATAATCGTCGCTTCAGTAAAAAAGGCCATCCCTGATGCTTCGGTCAAGAAGGGAGAAGTGGTCAGGGCAGTAGTAGTACGCGTGACGGAGCCGTACAAGCGTTATGACGGGTCGTATATCAGATTTGACGAGAATGCAGCCGTAATACTTACCGACAAGAATAATCCCAAGGGAACCCGTATATTTGGGCCGGTAGCTCGCGAGTTACGTGATAAAGACTATACCAAGATTCTTTCTCTGGCCCCCGAGGTGATATAGGAATTATGAAAATTAAAAAGAATGATACAGTGCTGGTAACAGCCGGTAAGGATAAAGGAAAAAAGGGCAAGGTACGCCAGGCGATTCCAGGCGATACCCGTGTGCTGGTAGACGGGATCAACATGGTAAAAAAACATGCACGTCCTACCAAGCAAGCCCGTCAGGCTGGAATTATCGAGCGGGAAGAATCACTGGATATCTCCAATGTGATGTACCTGTGTGATAAATGCCATAAGCCGGCACGCCTGGGTTACCGAATACTGGATGATGGCAAAAAAGTGCGTTATTGCAAATCGTGCAAAGAGGTTGTTGATTAAATGTTGGCTCTCAAGGAGAAATACGAAAAAGAAGCTGCGCCTACTCTGATGAGTGAGTTTGGTTACAGCAATGTTATGCAGGTGCCACGGCTGGTTAAAGTTGTGATTAATATCGGGGTTGGCGAAGCTATACAGAACGCCAAAGCCCTGGAGGCAGCCGAAAGTGACCTCACAGCTATCAGCGGGCAGCACCCGGTGACCACACGCTCAAAACGGTCTATTTCGGCCTTCAAGCTGCGCGAAGGAATGCCGGTTGGTCTGAAAGTTACGCTTCGTGGGCGCAGAATGCAGGAATTCCTGGGCAAGATAATTAATGTAGTGCTTCCCAGAATCCGGGATTTTCAGGGTGTTAGCGCCGATGCTTTTGATGGACAGGGAAATTACACACTCGGTTTTAAGGAACAAATCATGTTCCCCGAGATAGATTTTGATAAAGTTGACAAGTTGAGAGGCCTTGAGGTGACAATTGTTACCACTGCTCAAACAGATGAAGAAGCCAGAAGGCTTCTGGAACTGCTGGGCATGCCTTTCGCCAGGAATTAAGGAGATTGTATGGCTAAGAAATCGATGATCATTAAAGCCCAGAGGACACCCAAATTCAGATCGCGCGGGTACTCCCGTTGCATGAAATGCGGGCGGCCAAGGGGTTACATAAGGGATTTTGGTCTTTGCCGGATCTGTTTCAGAGAGATGGCATCGCGTGGACTAATTCCTGGCGTAACGAAATCAAGCTGGTAAACAGGGAGAAAAATGCATGACAGTATCTGATCCAATAAGCGATATGCTGACCCGCATAAGAAATGCGAATATGGTGCAGCATGAAAACGTGGCAATACCGGCTTCAAAGATGAAGGTAGCTATTGCAAAAATCCTTAAAGACGAAGGTTTTATTACCGATTACAACGTTGAAGGGGAAAAAGTAAGCCAACGTATTAACATAACCCTAAAATATGATAACGTCAGGCGGCCGTTCATAAATGGTCTTAAGCGGGTAAGTAAGCCCGGCCTCAGGGTTTATGTACCTTCAACGCAAATCCCCAAGGTTTATGGTGGTGCAGGAATAGCTGTTGTATCCACTTCCAGGGGGGTTATGACTGGCCGGGAGGCCTATCGCAAGCGAGTTGGCGGCGAACTACTCGGATTTATCTGGTAAAATATTGAGGTCTTAAGAATGTCTAGAATTGGAAGAATGCCGATAACCGTACCCCAGGGGGTATTGGTTGAAATTAAAGAAAATGTGATTAAAGTCAAAGGTCCCAAAGGGGAGCTTGCGCGCAAAATCAATCCGGATATGCAGTTAAAGCTGGAAGATGGTGTATTAAGTGTGAGCCGTCCCAGTGACGCACGGGAGCATCGTGCCCAGCATGGGTTGACCCGGGCTTTAATTGCCAACATGGTTGAAGGTGTTTCCCGAGGGTTTGAGAAAAATCTCGAAATCGTTGGGGTAGGATACCGGGCTGAGAAGGCCGGCGAAAAGCTGGTCTTAAAGCTGGGTTATTCCCACACCGTTGATTTTGATCCGGAGCCCGGAATCAGCTTTGACCTGGAAAATCCCAACAAAATCAAAGTTTCCGGTATCGACAAGGAGATGGTCGGAAAGGTTGCTGCCGATATTAAGAAATCTCGCCCCCCGGATGCTTACAAAGGCAAAGGTGTGCGCTATGCTGGGGAGAAAGTGCGCATTAAACCGGGTAAGGCCGGCAAAGCAGTAGGGGGTAAGAAATAATGGCCAAAGTTAATTCTCGCGCCGCCAGAATTATAAGGCATGCGCGCGTACGCAGTAAGGTCAAAGGCAACAGCGAGAGACCCAGGTTAGCAGTTTTTCGCAGCCTGAATCACATATATGTTCAGGTTATTGATGATTCCCAGGGGCATACTCTGGTGGCTGCTTCTACACTGGACCCGGCGCTGAAAACCAGGCTTGAAAGTAAAAATAAAAGTTCACATGCTGAAATGGTTGGCGAACTGATTGCCGAAAAGGCACGTGAAAAAGGTATAACCCAGGTTGTTTTCGATCGCGGTGGATACAAATATCACGGCAGAGTAAAAACTTTGGCAGAAGCCGCCCGCAAAGCGGGACTTAAGTTCTAAGGGAGTGCGGAGTGAGTAAAAAAGAAGTGCGAACGGCAAAAATCAACCCCGATGAGCTGGTGCTTAACGAAAAGCTTATCGCCCTCAACCGGGTTTCGAAAGTTGTAAAGGGTGGAAAGCGAATGCGCTTCAACGCCCTTGTAGTGGTGGGCGATGGTGCAGGCCATGTTGGGGTCGGGCTTGCCAAATCCAATGAGGTTCCTTCGGCAATAGCCAAAGCTGGAGCTTATGCGCGCAAGAATATAGTAAAGGTTCAATTAAAAGGTAATACTATACCCAGTGAAGCCACTGTTAAACTTGGAGCCAGTATTATATTCTTAAAACCGGCCACCCCAGGTACCGGTATTATAGCTGGTGGAGCGGTCAGGGCAGTTGTTGAAGCTGCCGGCGTTAAAGATGTGTTGAGTAAGTCATTGGGTAGCTCCAACCCCATCAATGTGGCAAAGGCGACTGTATATGCATTGAGCCAGTTGAAAGATCCCAAGGCAGAAATTGCCCGACGGAAGGGGATAGCAATGGAAATGGAGGCGCCGGTCAATGGCTAAGTTGAGGATAACTTGCACACATAGTCCTATCGGTTATCCCGAGGACCAGCGCTTAACGTTGAAATCCCTGGGCTTAAACAAGCTAAACCAGAGTGTGGTAAAAGATGATTCCCAGTCTTTAAGAGGGATGATAATCAAAGTCAGGCATTTAGTAACAATAGAGGAGGCGAGCCAGTGAATTTGAACGAGCTAGCACCGGCTCCCGGTTCCAAAAGAGATAGAAAACGCGTTGGACGGGGTAATGGCAGTGGCCATGGTACATATTCATGTCGTGGTATGAAAGGCCAAAAAGCCCGTGCGGGTTGTAAAATCAGACCGGGTTTTGAAGGCGGTCAGCTACCTATTATCAAGCGCTTACCGCGAAAGCGTGGTTTTACCAATATTTTTAAAACCGAGTTTAGCCTGGTGAACGTTGAAGAATTGATCGTGTTCGAAGCAGGTTCCGAAGTAAGCCTGGAAAAACTGCTAGAATATGGTCTTGTAAAAACGCTTGCCAAACCAGTTAAGATTCTTGCACGCGGCGACCTTGATAGGCCGTTGAAAATCAGCGCGAATAATTATTCTGATGCCGCGAAAGCTAAAATAGAAGCCGCCGGTGGCAGTATAGAGGAGGTTCCTTTTGGCTCAGGTGCAGTCCAGGCCTAAATTACTTCAGGCTATGATCGATGTCTTCAGCCTGCCGGATTTGCGGCGCAGGCTGCTGGTCGTTTTTGGGGCACTTGTTATCTTCCGTCTGATTGCGCACATCCCGGTTCCTGGTGTGAATGCGGAAATACTCAGTGAGTTCTTCCGTTCCAACGCCCTTTTAGGGATGTTCGATTTGTTCAGTGGTGGAGCCATGAGGAATTTCAGTGTAGTGGCAATGGGAGTATACCCATATATTACTTCTACCATCGTTATGCAGCTTATGACCCCGGTTATTCCCAAACTTCAGGCGCTTGCCCAGGAAGGTGAAGCCGGGCGCAACAAGATAAATCTGTATACCCATTTGCTTACGGTTCCGCTGGCAGCTTTTGCCAGCTATGGACAGCTTGCATTGCTGCAAGCCAATGGAGCAGTGGCGTCTACGGATGGACTTACCACTGTTTCTATCATCATTGCCATGGTGGCCGGTACTCTGTTTTTGGTTTGGCTGGGTGAACAGATAACCCAGTATGGTATCGGCAATGGAATCTCAATTATTATATTTGCCGGCATCATTTCCGGTATACCTGGCATGGTTGGTGAAGGGATACTTGCCGGAGAACAGGGCCAGGTTTTGGGTCTGGCAGCTTTTATCATAATAGTCCTTGCAACCACAGCCCTTATTGTTCTTTTTACTGAAGCCCACCGTCGCATTCCGGTTCAATATGCCAAAAGTGTGGTAAAGGGCGGACGCATGTACCGGCAGTCGGGATCGACTTACATCCCCTTAAGAGTTAACACTGCAGGAATGATTCCGCTGATCTTTGCGATGGCGTTTGTAATGTTCCCCAGTATAGTGGCGAGCTATTTTGCTAACCCCACCGGCGAAGAGGCAAATTTTGCCAATCACATAGTCAATATTTTCAGTGCTAATGCAAGCATGCCTCTTGGTCTGATATACTGGGGGCTGAATTTCCTGCTGGTTGTGTTCTTTGCTTTCTTTTATACGATGGTTATATTCCAGCAGCAGGATCTTCCCGGTACATTGCAGAGACAGGGCGGCTTCGTTCCTGGGGTTAGGCCGGGCAAGCAGACAGAAAAATATTTAAATGGTGTAATCAATCGCATCACGTGGGCTGGAGCCTTGTTCCTGGCATTTATAGCCATAATTCCGATAATTGCCCAAACCATTACCAGCGTTCAAACTTTGCAACTTTCAAGTTTCGGTATGCTTATCGTGGTGGGTGTTGTACTTGACACCATGAAACAGCTTGAAGCACAGCTGGCGATGCGACGCTATGAAGGTTTTATCAAGTAGGCTTGGCGCGGCTTAATTATGTATATTATATTTATGGGCCCTCCAGGGGCAGGAAAAGGAACCCAGGCCGAACGTGTCGCCGGCGAGCTTAAACTGGAGCATCTTGCTCCGGGAGATCTGTTCCGGCAGGCAGTAAAACAAGAGAGCGATCTGGGAAATGAAGTACAGGGATATATGGAGCGGGGAGAGCTCGTTCCGGATGAAATTACTATCCGGATTATACTGGATAAACTGGATGACATTGGCGATGAAAAAGGGGTGATACTGGATGGTTTCCCCCGTAACTATATCCAGGCAGTAGCTCTGGATGAAGCTCTTGAAAAACAGAATAAAGCCATAGACAGAGTTGTCAACATACAGGTAGAACAAAAGGAACTGGTACGGAGATTATCCAGCCGGTGGCTATGCCGGGAATGCCAGTCTCCATATTCTTCCAGCACCGCCGATAACCCTTGCTTGGATGGATGCCCCGGATGCGGAGGCGAGCTTTATCAGCGCACCGATGACAAGCCTGAAACGGTTGCCAGAAGGCTGGAAGTATATTATAAAGAAACAGCTCCTCTGATTGATTACTACAGGAACCAGTGTAAACTGGTTGAGGTTGAAGGTGAAGGTGGGGTTGAAGAAATTACCGCGCGTATGATTCGGGCGCTGGAGTGATCTGTTGGCTGTAGTAATTAAATCCAGCCGCGAGCTGGAACTTATGCGCCGTGCTGGCAGGTCCACTGCTGTAGTGCTTAAAAAGCTTTCAGAAAGCGTAAAGCCTGGCATGAAAACCAGCCAGCTGGATGAAATTGCAAATGAAGAAGCAAGGATGCTGGGAGGAAGGCCAACCTTTAAGGGTTACCAGGGCTTCCCTGCTTCTTTGTGTGTTTCTATTAACAACGAAATAGTGCATGGTATACCTGGTGAACGGGTGATACAGGAAGGTGATATCGTTTCTCTGGATTTCGGGCTTGAAATAGACGGCTTCCAGGGCGATACCGCTGTTACCGTTGCCGTTGGTGCGGTAAGCCCTGAAGTCACTCGGCTCATTGATGTCACTCGTGACTCACTGCAGGCAGGTATTGATGCAGCCCGGCATGGCAATCGGATCGGCGATGTATCGGCTGCCATACAGGAATATGTCGAGACCCGTGGATTTTCGGTGATTCGTGAGTATACCGGCCATGGAATTGGCAGAGATATGCATGAAGATCCGCAGATTCCCAACTTCGGCAGAGCCGGTACTGGCCTGGTATTAAAAAAAGGAATGACGATTGCTATAGAACCCATGGTCACAAATGGCCGATGGCTCACCAGGGTTGGCAACGATCGCTGGGTAGTTTATACTGCTGATGGCAGTTTGGCAGCTCATTTTGAGCATACCATTGCAATCTGTGATGGGCAGGCAGAAATACTAACAGCGGTGTAAAGAAGAAAATGGCAAAAAAAGAAGCAATAGAAGTTGAAGGTGTAGTACAGGAAGCCCTTGCCAATGCAACTTTCAGGGTTGAATTGGCAAATGGTCATGTTGTACTTGCTCATATATCAGGTAAGCTCCGGGTGCACTACATCCGGGTTCTGCCAGGTGATAAGGTGTTGGTGGAACTTTCACCATACGACCTTACCCGTGGTAGAATTACCTATCGTCTAAAATAAAGGAAGATGGAAAAAGCGCAATGAAGGTAAAAGCATCTGTAAAAAAGGTATGTGATAAATGCAAAATAATAAGACGCCATGGTGTGGTGAGGGTGATTTGTACCAATCCCAAACACAAGCAGCGTCAGGGTTAGTTAAGAGGAGGCTTTAATGGCACGTATTGCCGGAGTTGATATCCCAAGAACAAAGCAGGCCTGGGTAGCGCTGCAATATATTTATGGAATTGGGCGTACTACCAGCTTGAAAATTCTGGATGATGTCGGGATTGAACGAACCACGGAAGTCAGCAATCTTACCGAGGAGGAAGTCAACCGCCTCAGGGATGCGATTGGTAAAGGTATGAAGGTTGAGGGCGATTTGCGCAAGGAAAACACCCTCAATATCAAGAGACTTATGGATATTGGCAGTTATAGAGGAATGCGTCACAGGCGCAACCTTCCTGCCCGTGGTCAGCGAACACGTACAAATGCTCGCACCAGGCGTGGCGAACGCAAGACGGTTGCCGGTAGAGGGCAGCGCCGCGGCATGGCCAAGAAGTAGTAAAGGTTAACTAGGAGAGAAAATGGTAAAAAAACGTACTCGCATCAGGAAGAAAGAGCGTAAGAATATACCGCAGGGTCGGGCTTATATTCAGGCAACTTTCAATAATACAATTATTACTCTTACCGACCCCCAGGGTAATGTAATCGCTTCAGCTTCAGCCGGGACGGCCGGTTTTAAGGGATCGCGCAAAAGCACCCCTTATGCCGCCCAGCTGGCGGGTTCAAATGCTGCAAAAAAAGGCATTGAGCATGGGCTGAAAGAGATTCATGTTTATGTTAAGGGGCCGGGTAGCGGACGAGAAGCGGCTATACGTTCTCTGCAGAGCAGCGGGCTTAATGTAGCCAGCATCAGGGATGTAACTCCAATCCCGCACAATGGATGCCGTGCTCGTAAAAGGAGGAGGGTCTAATGGCCAGGTATACCGAAGCTCGCTGCCGTTTATGTCGGCGCAGTAGTGAAAAACTTATGCTTAAGGGCGATAAATGCCTTACGCATTGTGTATTTGATAAAAAGCCAAAGGCTCCCGGGCCACAAACTGCACGCCGTCGCCGGATAAGCGACCGCGGGGTACAGTTGAGAGAAAAACAAAAAGTACGTTTTAGTTACGGTCTGATGGAGAAACAGCTCAGGCGTTTCTTTGCTGAAGCCAACCGGCAGCCAGGGGTAACTGGTGATAACCTTATTGCTTTACTGGAAAGGCGTCTTGACAATACTGTATTTCGTCTCGGCTTTGCTGATTCTCTTGCTCAGGCTAGACAGATTGTTCGTCATGGCCATATAACACTTAACGGGAAGAAAACCAATATTCCTTCCTGTATGGTAAAAGAAGGCGATTTGATCGGATGGCGCGAAGGCAGCCGCAAGGCAAACTATTTCAAGCAGTTGGCCGAGAATATTGGAAGCAAAACCACACCCCAATGGCTTAGTGTTGATAAGGCCAAGATGGAGGGCAAGGTGGTAACGTCGCCGACTCCCGAAGATGTCGGAATTCGTTTTGATACAGCGGCTGTAGTTGAATATTACTCTCGCTAGCCGGTTTAAGGAGGTTTGTGGTTGTATAGCTTGGTTGTTCCCAAAATAGAATGCATAGAAGAAGAGGCCAATTATGGCCATTTCGTTGCCGAACCGTTTGAAACCGGTTTTGGTGTTACTGTAGGAAACTCACTACGACGTGTGATGTTGCGCTATTTACCTGGCGCAGCGGTTACTCAGGTATGGATAGATGGCATCAATCATGAGTTTGCTCCCATACCGTTCGTCAAAGAAGACGTGCTCGCTTTTCTGATGAATGTAAAAGATCTGCGGTTAAAGCCGCTTTCCGGCCAACCCGGTAAGCTGATACTGTCCAAGCAGGGGGAAGGCAAAGTTTATGCCTCTGATATAGAGCCAAATATGGATTTCGAGGTTATAAATCCTGATCTTTGTCTGGCAACCATTGATTCAGCGGAAGGTAAGCTTTACGTAGAGTTAACTGTTGAAATGGGGGTTGGGTATCAGGCAGGAGCAACCAAAGAAGACATGCCTGTTGGCACCATACCAGTTGACGCAGTTTACAGCCCGGTTAGAAAGGCTAACTTCTCCACCGAGCCTGTGCACTTCGGGCGTGAAATCAGCCAGGAGCGGCTCAATTTGGAAGTATGGACAGATGGAACCATTACGCCGGCTACAGCTGTCAGCATGGCTGCTGATATACTGAAAGAACAGCTCGAATCCTTTGTTGAATACGGTGCAGCATCAAGCGCTGAACACCAAAAAAAGGTCTTCAGGGCAACTATACCCGAAGATATTTACAACATGCCCATTGAGCAACTCAATTTCTCCGTTCGTGCGCTCAATTGTCTTAAACGTGGTGATATAAACACGGTAGGCGAATTGGTGACTATGAGCGAGGAAGAAGTAGCCTCTCTAAGGAATTTCGGCTCTAAGTCGCGCAAGGAAGTTGAAGATAAGCTGAAAGAAATGGGTATGGTTCTTGGTGGTGGCAGCGGGTTGAGAACTAAACCGGAGGACGGGGAAGCAGATTCGGTCCCGTCAGAAGAAGATGATGAGGCTGAAGAACCGGAAGCAAACAAGGACGAAGAGCCGGAAGAATTATCATAAAAGTTATTACTTCGTAAGGTGATTGATTCATGAGACATAAAGTAGATGGAAGAAAATTAGGCAGGGATTCGGGTCAGCGCCGTGCGCTTTTCCGCAAGCTGGTAACCGATCTGCTTGATTTTGGAAAGGTAGATACCACGCTGGCTAAAGCTAAGGAAGTGCGCCCGATAGCAGAACGTGTCATAACCTTGGGCAAAGATGGGACACTGGCTGCCAGGAGGAAAGCGCTGGCTTACGTATATGATGAAAAGGTTGTTGATAAGCTGTTCGATGAGTTGGCCAAGCGTTATTCGGAAAGACCCGGAGGATACACTCGCATTATCAAGCTTGGTATTCGTATCGGCGATGGTGCGCCAAAGGCAAGATTAGAACTGGTATAATAATGGTTTTTGCTCTTTTACAAAGCCCGGATTCTTTTACGGGCGATTATAGTCTTCCCGGTTCCGCCCAGGCAGACCAGATGGGTGCGGAAGTTACGCGGCAGTTTGTGCTGGTGGTTGAATATGATGGCACTCGTTATGCCGGCTTTCAGCTGCAAAAGAACCTTCCGACCATACAGGGAGAGCTTGAAAACGCACTGGAAAAGCTTACCGGAAATTTCAGCCGGGTTTATGGTTCGAGCCGCACTGACAGTGGTGTGCATGCATTAGGCCAGGTGATTTCGTTTAAAACTTCTGCCTGTCTCAAAACCAGAGACTACATCGGCGGCATGAATTTTCACCTTCCGGATGATATATCAGTTATAGAAGCCTACCGGGTTCGTGAAGGTTTTGATGTCAGGCGCAGGGCAATAAGTCGTAGCTATAGATACTGCATCATCAATCGGGGCTCTCGTTCCCCGATCAGAGAAGCTTACACGGTTTTGGTGAGGGGAGAACTGGATGTGGAAGCCATGGATGCAGCATGCGGTTATCTGGAAGGAACGCATGATTTTGCTTCATTCGCATCACCTGCAGAATCGCTCAGATCTACCACCCGCCGTGTTATTAGAGCGGGGGTCATTCGGCAACAAGAGGATGACCTTGTTATAATTAATATAGAGGCCAATGCATTCTTGCCTCATCAGGTAAGAAATACGGTTGGACCTTTAATAAAAATCGGGCGCAGGCAGATGACGCCGGAGGACTTAAAAGATATAATGAATGCTCGGACAGTAGGGCTGGCTCAGCCGACTGCACCGGCAAAAGGGCTTACACTATACAGGGTAAATTATACCAGGGAGTTAAAGGAAGAGAGTCTGGAATGAATACATATTCGGTTAAACAAGCAGATATAGAACGCAACTGGATTATTCTTGATGCAGATGGGCGCATACTCGGAGATCTGGCTACCGAGATTGCCTGTCTTCTCATGGGCAAGGGTAAGGTTAAATTTGCCCGGCATCTTGATGTTGGTGATAATGTCGTTGTTGTCAACGCAGCCAAGATAAAGGTAACTGGTAACAAGATGAAAGATAAATTCTACTATCGCCATTCAGGATATCCGGGGGGATTTAAGTCAGAAAATTTGGAAAAAGTAATGGACACCAAACCGGAAAAGGCGATCGAGCACGCTGTTAAGGGAATGTTGCCACAGAATAAACTGGGCAAACAAATGATGAGTAAACTACGGGTCTATGCCGGAGCAGAGCATCCGCACACTTCACAGGTGCAGCTGACTGCTGAGGATAAGGCTTAAACCGGGAGAGGAATATGATAGAAAAACAGAAAGAATATTTACACGGCACAGGCAGGCGCAAATGCGCGGTTGCCCAGGTCAAGCTTTATTCCGGAAATGGCGCTATCCTGGTTGACGGTGCTCCTTTCGAAGAACGGTTTCACCGGGTGCAGTATCGCCAGGCTATTTTAAAACCATTTGAAGTGACCGGCACGATGAGCAAGTTCGATGCGGTTATAAAGGTAAACGGTGGCGGAATCACCGGGCAGTGCGAAGCTATTCGCCATGGTATTGCCAGAGCGCTTTCCGAAGTGGACGAGAAGTATCATTCCCTACTCAGGGAAAACGGCTTGCTCACCAGGGATTCTCGCATCAAGGAGCGCAAAAAGCCAGGGCTCAAACGGGCTCGCAAAGCTCCTCAGTACACCAAACGTTAAACATTTGATTGAAAGAAAAAAACCGCGGACTTGTTCCGCGGTTTTTTTATATTTTTACAAAGCCTTGGTTAAGGGTTCCAGTTTTCCAGCTGTTTTTTCACCCTTTCAATTTCGGGCAAAGTGGTTGCATACAGGGGTGAGTTTACTTGCCACCAATCTTCTCCATCAGATTCCATGATGGAGTAAAGTGCTTCCGGTAACAGGGAAATAGCAACCATCCAAACCTGATAAGCTTTTAAGAAATGAAATTTATCGTAATACGCTCCCAGACGTATATCTTTGGAGGGGGTAAAAAGCATGGTAAGAGAAGGAGTGCGAGGGTGAGCAATACTGCTCATGGAGTCGTAAATTGATTTCCATGAATCTGCGATTTGCTCTGGCAACCTCTTGGCCATCTGGTGAAATTTGAATTCGCGCTTCCAGAACTCGTCCTTGCCTTCCAGCAGGAGATTTAATGTTTCGGTATTGGTACGGCAGTCTTCTCCGGTGAGCCAGTCTTCAAGAGCAGACCGCGTTAAAATAATAGATTGAGAGTAATAGCCTTTTTTAAACAGGTTGAAGGAAGACCACAGGGAGTTGAAACCGCGGGTTGTAAGTAAAAGCAGAACCGTCCTGAGACCGATTGAATCACTGATTGGTGGCAGTGTACTGAATCCGTTAAGGTAACTGTTTATCAGCTGTTCGCATAGCGATAATTCTCTTCCATGCTGCTCGGCGATGAGGTTGGCTATATCGGATTCCACTTTTAGTATTGAGTACGGGTTGATATCATTCATAACGCTTCCTCCCATAATCGTCATCAAGCCTGGTAACATCATCAAGCTCTGGGGTAGAGACTTCAAGGATCATACTGTCCTGATTGGCCTTTATCCTGTGCAGAGTGTTGGGGGGCAGATGGATACTCTGGCCTTCAACAACAACGCTGCATTTGAGCTCGGAAGGGGAATCACCGGTTTCAAAAACAATACTGCCGGAAAAAAGGTACATCGTCTCCTCTTTTTTCCGATGGTATTGGAGGCTTAGGCGGTGGCCTTCTTTAACAAAAATGATTTTACCGGCATAGCTATCGGTCAAAGCGTAAAGAAGCTCCCAGCCCCATGGTTTAAGTATTTTCTGTGGCAGCTGTTTACTCAAAATTTATCTCCTTACAGACCGGTAATAACCTTTCCCTCTTGTATCAATTGCTTAACACGCTCAGGGCTGCTGGCTTCTGCATAAATGCGCAGGAGTGGCTCAGTCCCGGAGAATCGGATGAGCAGCCAGGAACGATCATCCAGCATGAAGCGAGTGCCATCTATGTTATCCTTCCTGATTACCTTGCATCCGGCCAGGCAGCTTGGATTCGCCTTGCCGACGCATTTAAGTATTTCCTGCTTTCTTTCAGGTGTAAAAAATAGATCTTTCCTCTCGTAATAATGGGGGCCAACCTTGCTGTAAAGAGACTCGATCAATTGAGAGGGAGTTTTGCCGGTTTTTATCATGTAATCAAGGAAAAAGAGCCCGGAAAGGATGCCGTCTCTTTCCGGAATATGGCCTCGATATCCGTATCCGCCGCTCTCCTCCCCGCCGACCATTGCGTCGTGCTCTATCATAACCGGTGCTACATATTTAAATCCAACTGGCACTTCATGCACCGGCACTCCGTACAGTTCACCGAGCCTGTCGAGCATCTGGGAAGAGGTTATGGTTTTAACTATTGCGCCTCGTTCCTTCCTCACTTCAAGGAAATATAAAGCAAGCAGGGCGTATACCTGCAGGGTGTTTAAAAAATCGCCATTTTCATCAATTATGCCTAGCCGGTCAGCATCACCATCGGTGGCCAGACCAACTGCTGCGCCTATATCCTTTACAACTGAAGACAGTTTTAGCAGATTTTGGCCGATCGGCTCGGGTTGCCTGATACCTGGAAATGCCGGGTTGGGTCCCGCATTGATTTCGATTACACCAAGCTGTCCGCCTTTAAGCAGTTCGCTTAAGTATCCGGTGCCGGAGCCGAACATTCCATCAAATGCTATTTTAAGAGGTGTCTTTTGGATGGCTTTTATATCCACCATGCTGGCAAGCCTGGCAAGATAATATGAATTGATGTCGGTAATATCGGCCAAACCGCTGTTTACGGCTTTATCGAACCCTGTCGAATTGGATTTCGGTCCGGGTGACAGGTCTGCGATTATCTCCTCAATTGTACTGATGGTTTCTGGGGAAGCGCTTGAACCGTTGGTCGCTTTGATTTTAAAACCGTTCCATTCTGCTGGATTATGACTGGCGGTAATCATGATACCGGCAGATGCCTGTCTAGCCGCAACAGCATAGCTGAGTGCAGGAGTGGCGCAGGTTGAAGCGCTTATTACTACCCTGATTCCGTTTTCTGTCATTACTCCGGCAACAGCTCTGGCAAACGCTTCAGATGCAAAACGGGTATCATAGCCCACCACAACCAGGGGTCGGACATCGTTGCTGCTTTTCAGTATATACTTTGCGGTTGCAAGAGCACACAGCCGGACGTTGTCAAAGGTAAAATCTTCGGCGATTATACCCCGCCATCCGTCGGTGCCGAATTTTATTACTGAATGCTCCAGGTTACTCATATTACTTGCAGTTTAACCAAGTGCTTCCTTTTGTAAAATGCTGGCCATATCAGTTTGCTCCCAAGGCAATTCGATATCGGTTCTACCAAAATGACCGAAAGAAGCAACCTGGCGGTATATAGGGCGGCGCAGGTTAAAACGGTGTATGATAGCTCCCGGTCTGAAGTCGAAATGCCTGTTGATAAGCTCATGCAGTTTTTCATTGCTTACTTTGGCAGTGCCAAATGCTTCAAAGGAAACTGAAAGTGGTTTGGCCACACCGATGGCATAAGCTATCTGTATTTCCATACGGTCGGCAAGACCGGCAGCTACCAGGTTTTTGGCAACGTAGCGTGCCATATACGACCCGCTTCGATCCACCTTGGTTGGATCTTTGCCGGAAAAGGCTCCCCCGCCGTGGCGGGCTACACCGCCGTAAGTATCTACAATAATTTTACGGCCAGTAAACCCTGTATCAGAAACCGGTCCTCCCACCACAAAGCGTCCGGTAGCATTAACCAGGTATCTGGTATTATCATCGGTGAAATCAAGTGGAATAACCGGGTTTATTACTTCCCTGATTATATCAGCCTCTATTTTTTCAGCGCTGATGTTATCATCATGCTGAGCCCCTATCACAACGCTATCTATTCTCCTTGGTACACCTTCCTTGTATTCTACAGTTACCTGGGACTTTCCATCAGGCCTGAGATAGGGAATGGTACCATTTTTCCTCACCTCTGCCAGCCGGCGGCATAGTTTGTGTGCCAGAGATATCGGCAGTGGCATAAGTTCAGGTGTTTCGTTGCAGGCAAATCCAACCATCATACCCTGGTCGCCGGCACCGATAAGGTCAAAGTCGTCATTCGGGGCTTCTTTCCGTGCTTCTCTGGCGCAGTTGACTCCCTGTGCAATGTCTGGTGACTGTTCATGGATAGCAGAAATCACGCCGCAGGTTTCGTGGTGGAAACCGTACTCAGGGTTGGTGTAGCCTATATCTGCTACAACACCGCGGGCGATACGGGCAACATCAACATAACAAGACGTTGTGATTTCTCCCATTATGGCAATCAATCCGTTGGTGACGGCCGTTTCACACGCAACTCGTGCGGCGGGGTCTTTATCCAGTATTTCATCCAGGATAGCGTCTGAAACCTGGTCGCATAACTTGTCCGGGTGTCCTTCAGCTACCGACTCGGAAGTGAGCAGGTAGCAGGCAGAGTTTTTAAAGGTATTGGTCATGGGTCCTCCTATGTTCCTTCCTGCCAGCTTTGCAGGTATTTATGCTGCTGAGGGGTCAGGGAATCTATTTTTACTCCCAGTGCTTCCAGTTTTAAACTGGCAACCGACCTGTCTATATCGGCAGGCACCGGGTAAACACCTGTTGCCAAGCCCTGGTTTTTTACCAGGTATTCAAGGGAGAGTGCCTGGTTGGCAAAGCTCATGTCCATAACTGAAGCGGGGTGTCCTTCAGCTCCGGCCAGGTTGATCAGCCTTCCTTCTCCAAGAAGATATATTTTGCGCCCGTCGGCAAGAGTATGTTCATCTATGATTTGTCGTATATTCTTGCTGCCGGTCGACATATTTTTCAGGGCTGGTATATCTATTTCCACGTTGAAGTGGCCGCTATTGGCCAGCATGGCGCCGTTTTTCATGATCTCGAAGTGCTTGCCGGTTAAGACATGTTTGTCGCCGGTTGCTGTGATAAAAACATCTCCAATTCTGGCAGCTTCCATGGCTGGCATTACCCGGTAGCCGTCCATCACTGCCTCTAGTGCGCGCAAGGGCTCTGTTTCAATAACAACCACTTGCGAGCCCATGCCTCTTGCCCTCATGGCTATACCGCGCCCGCACCATCCATAACCACCTACAACTACAGTTTTTCCTGCCCAGAGTATGTTGGTGGACCGGGTGATGCCGTCTATGGTGCTCTGTCCGGTGCCGTAGCGGTTATCGAAAAGGTGTTTGGTTAACGCGTCATTTACAGCAACAATGGGGTATTTAAGCCGTCCTTCAGCCGCCAGGCTTCTAAGCCGTATCACGCCAGTAGTGGTTTCCTCGGTTCCGCCTAATACTTCGCTGACAAGCTCTGTACGAGTTGTATGAAGGGTGGTCACAAGGTCAGCCCCATCGTCAACGGTCAGATGTGGTTTTATATCTATCGTTTTGTTAATGTGGCGATAATAACTTTTATCGTCTGCGCCATGAATGGCGTTCACCGCCATTCCATTTTCGACCAGTGCTGCGCACACGTCATCCTGGGTGGAAAGAGGGTTGGAGGCACAAAGACTAACCTCGGCGCCGCCTTTTTTCAGGACCAGTGCCAGGTTGGCAGTTTCTGTAGTCACATGAAGGCAGGCTGCTATGCGGATTCCTTCAAACGGTTTTTCTTTATCGAAGCGTTCTCCGATAAGTTTTAACACCGGCATTTCCCGGCCTGCCCAGTTGATGCGCTCACGCCCGGTTTCAGCGAGAGCAATGTCTTTTATTTCATAGTCAGCCATACTAGCTCCTTTACTGTTGAAAAATATGATGCCGGATACTGGCAATATGTTCTTCAGTTGTACCGGCACTATCAATTATAACACGCTGGGACTCTTCAGTTTTGTCGAGAGGTTCGAATTCGCGTTTCATTTTGAAGTACACATCGGTGGTGCCATCGCTTACATTACCCGGGTCACTCTGTCTGAGAGAGATACGCTGACAAGCTTCCTCGTCGCTTATTATATATTCAAGTTCGCAAAAACCGGCGTTATTTCTTGCAGCTATTTCGCGAGCTGTAACGCGGCTTTTTCTGAGCGTGAAAGTACCGTCCAATATAACCGATACCCCCAGCTTTAACCATTTTTCGGCCTGGTTGAACATTGCTTCGTACGTCAGCCGGGAAAAATCGGGAGAGTATATTCCGCTATCCATCTCGACTGCACCCGATTGGGTTGGCGGAATACCTGCCATCTCTTTGCGGACTAGGTCAGAAGAAATTATTGCCATTCCCAAATGTGAGGCAAGTGCCTTGGCCAGGGTTGATTTGCCGCTGCCTACCAGGCCGACGTTTACCAGTAGCCATGGCTTGTCTGTGGTGTAGCTTTCCGCCAGGGCGAAATAAAGCTGTGCCCCTAGACAGGCAAGACGTTTCTCTTCAGCGCTGACGTAAGGATCATCCAGTTTAAAGCAGTTTACTTTGGCTCTGACCATTGCCCGATAGCATTTATAAAACCTCATTAATTTTTCAGCCTGGTTGTCACCAGTGATTTCAAGATAGCGCTGTATAAAAGCTTGCGATAAGTCTGCTCGGCCGTAATGGTCAAGGTCCATAGCCAGAAAAGCAACTTCAGAGGCGGTATCTGCGTACCGGAATCTGTCATTGAATTCTATGCAATCGTAAATACACAACTTGTCAGTAAAACAGATATGGGAGGAGTGTAAATCGCCATGGCAATCTCGTATACGCCCTTCCGCCACCCTGTTCTCAAACAATCCAGCATGATTATCCAGAAAATCAGTAGCAAAATTCTCTATACGGTCAAGCGTTTCAGAGGAGACCGCTACCCCTGTATATGGCTTTGATTGGGTAAAGTTTTCCTCAGCATTAAAACGGATTGATTCCAGGCTGCCGAATTGATTGATGTGAGGGCCAGTTTCAGCTTCCTGATGAAAAGCAGCGATTCTTGCTCCAACCTGGTGGAGCATTTCTGGAGTGGGGTTGCCATGCTCCAAAATATGATCCAGCATTTTTTCCGGTGGCAGAGTTTTCATCTTGACAGCGTAATCAACTACCTCGCCTTTACCGTCGATGCAGTAAGTGTTGTTGCAGAGATTTATCGTGCTGACTCCAAGGTAGTTCTGGGGGCAAAGCCTGCGATTAAGCTCAACCTCCCGGTGGCAGTAATAGCGGCGTTTTTCAAGAGTAGTGTAGTCAACGTAGCCGAGGTTAACCGGCTTTTTCATTTTGTAAACGTGCTCGCCAGCAATCAGGACCCAGCTCATCTGAGTCTGGATCAGCTTTGCCGGGACTGTTTCGCCAGGTATTGCTCCGACTTTAGTCAGATCCTTGATTGCTGGCGGAAGAGTTCCCTTCAACGTCTTTTCCTTCATAATGATCGATCAATACTTTGCACCCGGCGCCATGACACGCCCACAATGCCTTTATATCAGCAGGGCTTCGCATCCTGGAAGAGTCCAGCACGGCACCTGAATGAGTAAGGGCGCTCATGCTTTTAACCGGAAACCTGGTGTTTTCCCAGTCAACACACTTTTGCCCCATGGCTTCTGCTGCCCATCCCAGCATCAGCCCTCCCATGTGCACCATTGAAGTATGATGCTGTGAATCATAATCAAACTGTATCTTCATTCTTGAGAAAAGCTCAACATAGTGGTCATCACCGTCTCCAAAAATCGCCAGCACATTCACTGCTGCTGCTTGTGAGGCTTCTTCGGATTGATCGGTCTGCGCCTGGTTTTCACTGAGCCATCGGTAGCTTTGTATCAGCATCAGAAGCGTAAAAAGCTTGGTGAGCTCCAGTGATTTAGATGCACTTCCCTCACCGTAGAGTTCTTTCATTCCCTCACAATAGGTGACTACTTTGGAAGCAGCGTGATTTCCGCCAGCCAGCAGCGATTCATAAAACCGGCGCTCGCCTTCATCTTTGACCATTCTGGCAATGCTGTCATTGATAACTTCATGCACTGCCTTGAAATATCGATCACCGGTTTGCTGTAACTCTTCCATATTTTTTAATATCTCCTGTTTTTATTCCCGCGCAAAGCAATAACAGCTCAAATAAAGCGCTGTCCAATTACCCGGCATTTCATGCTCTTAATTTAAAGGTGCCTGGCTTTCATAAGATCAGAAAGCTCGTTTAGCAATACAAGAGTATGTTCGGCTGATTCTTCACTCAGCGCAGAAAGGGAGCAGCTGGGAGTCAACATGCTTCTTGCAGCAAGTAATTTAAAGTCGATTCCTGCTCTTGCCAGTGGAGCCATAGTCTCCTCCAATCTGTCTTTCAGGCTGGCTGGAGTTTCTTTTATGATTTCTGGTTCTGAATTGGGGACAATCCCCCAGGCCACTCCTCCTCCTCTGGCGAGAAAAGCTTTTACTGCTTCCGGATAAAGGCTCAGGGTATCCCCATACTGGTAAGCATCCAGTGATAGTATATCCAGGTTGGTAGAAAGTATCAGCCCCCAGTCTGTATTGCCGCAGCAATGGATGCCCTTAAGACATTTTATTTTGGTCATCGATTCATTAATAAGGGTGGTTGCCTTCTCGCGAGAGAGGCTGAAATAAGCTGAACCATAGCTGGACATAGCAGGCTCGTCTATGAAGATGATCGTATTTTTGCACACTGTCTTCAGTACTTTTTCCTGCCATGCTCCACTCATTGCCAGCATTCTGGCAGCAGCGTCGGACAATATGTCATCGTAGAGGATAGATTTACCTTCTTCGTCGCTTATGCCCAGGCACCAGCTTACAGGTCCGGACACCTGCCCCTTTACCGCCCAGGGGTTGATGCCGGCCATATTCAAAAAATAGTAGAGTCCGGCGGCATATTCAGGCGCAACCGCATATCTGGCATAATTATCCGTCAGATATGCTTCGTAAAGGCTCTCAAGGGATTGCTCGAACCCGGCGGAGCGATTAAAAACAGCTTTGCCGTCGATAATATCCAGGCCGGGAAACCCGGTTCCGAATTGCACATCCATCGCTTCCAGGCTGGAACGCTTTGGCAGTTGTGGCCAGGCTGGAATGTCTTTCAGGTGGCGTGCTATCAGGGTACAGGCTGACCCTGCATTTTTGTGTGGCATACTGCCGATTATGGTGGTTTTAAAATTGTATTCGATATGGTTCATGGCTGGTTTATATTTCCAGGTACTTGCTGGTAATAAGCTTGAGTTCTTCGATCCGCTTACTGTTTGCAACTTCAGGATCGGTGACTATTGCATTGCTAAGAGCGCTCGCGCAGCTGCACCTGTTCCTCGAAGGTAACTTGGTTACTACCTGACGAATAATCTGTTTTGAAGCTTCGGTGTTTGAGTGCAATGTTCTGAGTATCATATCAACCGAAACCGGTTCTTCACTTTCATGCCATGCGTCGTAATCAGTTACGCAAGCCACCGTAGCATAACAAATCCCGGCTTCACGAGCCAGTTTTGCTTCAGGAAGAGCCGTCATGCCGATAACATGCGCTCCCCACGAGCGGTGCAGTATGGATTCTGCGCGGGTGGAAAAAGCCGGGCCTTCCATTACTATATAAGTGCCTCCGAAGTGGGCATTGGCCCCGGTCTTGATGGCAGCATCAAAGACCGCTTGTGCAAGGCTTTTACATACTGGATCAGCAAAAGAGATATGAGCAACCAGCCCGTCTCCAAAAAAACTGCTCCGGCGCCGGGTGGTCTTATCGATAAACTGGTCCGGTATCACAATATCTCCCGGGCAGATCTCCTCCCTCAGGGAACCAACCGCATTAAAGGCCAGAATCTGTTCAACACCGATCATTTTCAGGGCGCAGATGTTTGCCAGAGATGGTATCTCTCCGGGTGCAATGTGGTGCCCCTTTCCATGCCTGGGTAGAAAGGCGATCTTTGTCTCTCCCAGCTCTCCGGTAGTTATGGCATCACTGGGTTTGCCAAAGGGAGTGGTAAGGTCGAGGGTTTGGATATTGCTCATGCCTTCTACAGAATATAATCCGGTCCCTCCGATAATACCAAGTCTGGCTGTTTGCATGTGCGGCCTCCAATCTGATCAGATTATATAAGACCATAGCTGATGATTCAATTTAAACACCTTTAAAGAGTCTGGTAAAAACATTTTGCTGATCATTATCATTTTTGTACGGGCTTTGCCTGTGGTGATGGGCGTGGAAGACCGGTGTTTGCTAATTGCGAGACTCGTTCCAGTTTGTAAAACGCTGAAACGAGCAATCAGAGATCAGAAAATATACTGGCAATTTCCTTAGCCTTAAAGACCCCTTTCTCAGTTATGTAGCCGGAAACAAGGTTTGAAGGCGTAACGTCAAATGCCGGGTTTAGAGCTTTTGTTCCCTGCGGAGCCGATGGATGGCAGTTGAAATGTGTAACTTCTTCCGGTTCCCGCTCTTCAATAACGATGTCCTGCCCGGATTGAGTTTTGATATCAAAGGTTGTAGTAGGTGCAGCAATATAGAAGGGAACGCCATGTTCCCTGGCCAGTATTGCCAGAGTGTAGGTCCCGATTTTATTGGCAGTGTCTCCGTTTAGGGCAATCCGGTCCGCGCCGGTAATAACCATATCCACCTTCCCGAGAGACATAATGTAACCCGCCATGGAATCGGTTATCAACACAAAGGGGATTCCTTCCGTTTTCAACTCGAAAGCGGTTAGCCTTGCGCCCTGTAACAGCGGGCGGGTTTCTGTGGCAATAACGCTGATTTTTTTGCCGAGACTATATGCATATTTGATGACGCCCAGGGCAGTGCCGTATCCGGCGGTGGCCAGAGAGCCGGTATTGCAGTGAGTAAGAATGGAAGTTTTATCTTTCACAATCGCTGCGCCCAGGCGGCCGATTTCCAGGTCTGTCTTAATCTGCTCGAAGTGAATATTGCGTGCTTCCTGCAGGAGTTTTTCCCTCGCCTCACCGCTTGTCTGGCATAAAAGCGCAACTTTTTTCATTCTTTCTGCTGCCTGAAAGAGATTTTGTGCGGTTGGGCGGGTAGATGTTACGGTGGTTATTACACTCTCAAGCTCAGTTAAGAAGGCGGGCATATCTGCCGCATTTATTGATCTAGCCCCCAGCGCTATTGCGTAACCGGCTGCCACCCCGATTGCCGGAGCTCCGCGTACAGAAAGTTCCCTGATTGCCTGGCAGACATCGGTATAATCTGTTGTTTTGAGATAAATTGCTTCCCCCGGAAGCTTCGTCTGATCCAGAATGTTTAACACATTGTTTTCAAATATTAGAGGCTGCATGGATTACGCTCTCATTTTATACCTGAAAAGGACGATACCTGTAATGAAAGCAATTATTGCCCAGATTGCAATTATGATAATGCTTTCGGAAACAGCGGAAAACTCTGCTCCACGGATAATAACCATGCGGGCGGCAGAAACTGCATGAGAGTACGGGAAAAGGTCTCCCATAAACTGGATATATTCTGGCATAATCTCCCGTGAGAACCACACCCCGGAAAGAACTGCCAGCGGCATGGCAATAATCCAGCAAAGCGGCTCGGCCTGGTTTTCGCTTTTTGATAAAGCGGCTACAATCATGCCTATACTGATGGAGCATACAGCCGTCAGGAAAAATATCAGAAACGCCAGAGACAGGCTGCCAACAACATTCATTCCGAATGCCACAGCCAGCAATATAAAAATTATGATCTGCACAATCGCCACAACCAGCATGCTGGCTGAATAACCCGCAATAAATTCCCATGGATAGGTGGGCGTGGCCAGGAGACGTGCCATAAACCCGGTTTCTTTATCCCGAACCATTATCCGGGCCGAGGTAGGCACCATTATCAAAAGGCCAAAAATGATGATGCCGGGGGCGATAAAGTCCATCTGGCTTACTTCGGTTTCCACATTGATATGGCTGGTACGTATCGTGATCGGTATTTTAATATTGGCAAATTCCCTCACAGATATGTTTATTGCGGATATTATCTGGCTGGATACGGTTAAATCGCTTTCGTCATAAACCAGGTCAAGGACTATATCCGGGTTCTCTTGTTGCCAGCTTTTGGTTATTTCTTCACCAAAGCCGGAGGGGAGCACGATAAAAGCTTTGATATCGCCATTTTTAAGACTGTCACCAGCGAGTGTGTCTGTTTCGAACGTGGCAATCGAGAGTATCGGGACGCTATCTAGTGCCTGTGTAACAAACTGTTCAGAAACGCCGGTTTTATCTTTATCAACCACGCCTATCGTGTAAGAAAAGTCAGAATTGCCCCCGAGTGCTGCGCCGAACAGAAGCATAAAAAGGAGAGGGAACGCTATCAGGAACCCCAGAGCCAGCGGGTCACGGTACGTTTCCCTGGCATTTCTTATGGCAAGCTTTGTAAACCTCAACCCGCCAGCTCCTTCCCGGTGATTTTGAGGTAGGCCTCCTCCAGGCTTGGTTCCTTGAAATAGGCAGAACGTATTATGGCACCGGTCGAGTGAATAAAATCGGTCGTTTCCTTAAAATCCAGGTATTTTCCCGAGATTGAAAGGCTGTTACCGTTTATTTTAACCTCTTTGTATTTGTCCCGTATCAGGTCAATCGCCTTGATGGTGATATTCCAGGCGTTGATAACAATAGTGCGTTTTTCCATCGAAAGGGTTTTTAGATCCATGCTGGTTCCAAGCGCGGCTATCTTGCCCGAATCAATAATAGCTATATTGTCGGACAGGAAGTCAGCTTCTTCCATGTAGTGTGTGGTCAGCAGGATGGTTTTCTCCCCCTTGAGACTGGCGATATACTCCCATAAAGCTCTCCTGGCCTGGGGATCGAGGCCGAGAGTGGGTTCATCCAGAAATACGACTGCCGGATCAGCGATGAGGGCCATAGCTATGCTCAGGCGCCGTTTCATGCCGCCGGAGAATTTTCTTACCTGGTCTTTGGATCTTTCTTCCAGGCCCATGATCTCAACCATGGCTTTTGACCATTTTCTTGCTCTATCGGGAGATATTCCTCTCAAACCAGCAATAAGTTCCAGGTTTTCGAGTGGGGACAGGTGTTCAGACAGTGTGGTTTCCTGGGGAGAAACACCGATTACGGTTTTGACTGATCTTGGTTCCCGGTTGATATCAAAACCCATAACGCTAGCAGTGCCCCGGGTTGGTTTTAGCAGACAGCATAGCATGTTAATAGTAGTAGTTTTACCACTGCCATTCGGTCCAAGCAGGGCAAACAGCTCACCCCTGCGAATATCCAGATTCAGGTTGTCTACAGCTCTTACCGCTCCGAAGGAACGGCTGAGTTCGAAGGTCTGGATGGCAAAGGTGTCATCTACTGGCCGGTTCAGTTCTTCCTGGTCCAGTTCAATCCTCCGTTACTATTGGCTGGGGAATATCTTAACACAAAAAAACAGCCCTTGGTATAGAAAAACCATCTTGAAAAAATATTCTGACTGATAAAGAACGGAGTTTACTTTAACAGGTGGAAAAGAAGATTTACTTTACCCCGGCTAACCAGATAGGTTCCGGAGAAGCGCATAACCTTTTTAATTTGCTCACGGTAGTACGGAGCGTAACAATGATCGGGACACTTGCGGCAGGAAGGTTTGGGGTCAAACGGGCATTGCATGAGTTTGGCGATCGCATGGTTGAGCAGCCGTTCGCAGTCTCCGCACAGGGTTACATCTGCATGGTCAATGGCGCTTTCAAGCCTTTCGTCCATAACCTTTATAGCCTTTTTTTCTGCATCTACGTGCTTTTCGCGACAGTAAATATTTATAAACTCTATCAGGGTTTTGATATCGGCGGTTTTCTTATCATCCAGGTTATCAAACAAGCGGGACATATTTTTAGTTATCCTTCTCCTTGCCCGATGTTGATATTCTCCGGTGACAGAGGGTCATCATACAAATCGAGCTCATAAAGAGATTGCTCTGCGGAGTCTCTGAGGAGCTCGTTTGCTGATTCCATCTGGGCAAGCAGTGCCTCTCTAGCCTGGCTGCCACCGATTTTTCCCAGAGCCTGGATAGAGGCTATTTGAACATCTCTGTCTTCGTCTTCAAGCAGGGGGATAAGCCAGTTTACCGCGTCTTCCTGGCCAATCTCTCCACAGGCACGAACGGCCTCGTAGCGCATCTCAGCATCATCACTTTGAAGTTCTGAGATGAGCCTGGGCAGCCAGCAGGGGTTTGAGCTTGCTCCCATTGCGTAAATCGCACTGACTTTGATTTCACGGTTGCCGCAGACGAAAGCTTTTTCAATGGTATGGCGCACTTTGGCAACGTCCAGGGGAGATGCCGCTTCCAGTGAGCGGCGTCGTAGTTGGATGGATTCATTTTGATTGTCATATATGGAAAGAAGCAGGTCTGAGAGGTGTTTTCTGGCTTCTTCGTCACTGCTTAGCTCTGCGTCCAGGCAGAACCGTTCCAGCGCCTGGACTGCAGAAATTCTCACTTCACTGGAAGAGTCTTGACCGGCAAGGTCGATAAGCTTGCGCTGCAGCCATGCCTGGCGGTTTTCCCACAGGCCATTGATCGAAGCAAGGCGTACCTGAAAATCTTCATCATCGATGCCCAGATTAAAAATTGCATCGAAGTTAAGCTCGACATTTTCTTCAGCGAGGGTATGCAACCTGGATAAGATTTCACGCCGTCGGCCAGCATGTAAGGTGCGCCATATGCCCGCAAACAAAAGTAAAGATTCTGGAGGAAGATCGGAAAGCTCTGCAAGATGGCTTGAAGATGGAAGATCGTCTGTGTTTGCCAGAGCGCTTAATACTTCATCCAGGGTAATGGGAATGCTAAAGTATGAGCGGTTAATCTTCCTCGTCTTCCTCATCGTCATAATATTCTTCGCCCTGTTCCCAGATAGGTTCGGTGAAGTAGTCAATGTAGTCCTCCATGGCCTCAGCGGCAAACTCCTTGATTCTCTGCTGGGTTTCCCGGGCTACTTCAGCTAGATCTGATGTGTCTATCTCGATCCCCAGCATCGGTTTGAGTTTATCCAGCACTGCCAGCGCTGCCATTGGATTCTGGATGCGGTGTGAGTATGAAGGTACGTCTCCCATCAGGCAGATTCCATCTATGTCACGCTCCTTGGCTACACCGAGAAGGAGGCCGTTAAGGCCGCTGATCTGCAAATTTCCGCCACGGTTTAACCCCAGCCCGGTAAGCTCTTCCGCCATTGCCTGGTTGGTGGCTACCCCGCGCACTGATGGCTGTTCAGTATGGTGCATTTTAGTCATGGCGGCAGCGCAGGTATAAACACGGTTCATGTGGAACCGGTTTCCAACGTCTAGTATCGCATTGGCCATATCGTATGCTTTTGATGAAGGCTGTGCATCACCGATGAAAAGAATCACGTCTCTCGGGCCGGATGGGTTTTTTAGATAGTAAAACCGGCTCTGTGGAAAGCTTGGCGCTTCTACGATATTATTGCGCGCCAGTACTCCGATGGGCTCGAAAAAATACATTGGTTTTATTTCAGCCAGGTCCTTAAAAGGCAGTTTATCCAGGAGATAGGTTGCAAGAATCAACGCAACCGAAGAGACTCCAGGCCAGGCTGCAATAAGGTTGGGCTCTTTAAGTTTGGGACGGGCAATTATTTTGATAAGCTCTCTTGTGTCCATTTCTTTATATAGTTCCTTTATATACGAAAGCTATTTAGTTGCTACAGAGATTTCGGGGCAGTAGATCGACGGTGTTTTGAGAGATGTCCCCACCCAGCGGGAGTCGTTCCCGATGGCTGCAACATCTTTGAGCAGTTGATATACGTTCCCGTGAATCATGGTGTTCTTGACACGCCCTGCAATCTTGCCGTTTTCAATTTTAAAACCGAGCAAAACATTGCCGGAGAAATCTCCACCCAGGATATTTCCTTGTTCTCCACCCATCAACTGCTCAATTATCAGCCCTTCTTTAATATCTGCTACCATTTCCTCGAAGGATGTATCACCGCTCTTAATGGTAAGTGCATTGATCCCCGGTGAGGGCAGGCTTCCTCCGCCGCGATTACCGTTTCCGGTGCTTGCGGTCCCGGCAAGGGCTGCGGTGTGGAGGTCGTAGTAGAAGTTTTCTATTGTGCCCCGGTTGATGAGCGGCATTGCTTTTGTTGGTATCCCCTCGTCATCAAAAGGCGCACTGGCAGCTTCGTAATCTGTGGTTGCATCATCAATTATACTGAGGCTGGAGCTGAAAAGCGTTTCTCCGAGTTTGCCTTTTAATGGAGAAGCTCCTTCAAGCACCATTCTGCCATTAAACGCACTTGCCAGAGGTGCAATCAGGGCGTTTTCCACTCCATGGGGGGTAAAAATTACCGGCATTGTCCTGGAGGTTAGAGAGGCCGGGTGTTTTGCCCAGTCAAGCTGGCGTAAAACGTTGTCTATCACCTCTTTGCCTGATGTTATCGGACGACAGGAGGACAAACCATCTCCAACGAAGAGCATGTCGGTGCCACGCACGAGTGTGCCTCCGATTCCCAGGCTAAACAGGCTCGAACGGCAGCTGGCGCTCAATCCGCTGGAGTTGATTATGCTAATGGAGCCGCAGTGCCGGCTTATCCCTGCATCGCATATAAGTTCGGAGGAAGCCCTGGTGACAGCCTCGACCATTTCCTGCCCCAGTTTGACCATCTCTTCAATGGTCACCTTTTCTACGGCAGAATCGTAGGTTTTAACTGGCAGATATTGTTGGGGAGATGGCAGTTCGAAGCGTGCTTTCATGCCAAATTTGGCAGTGTCAACCGCCATGGAAACCAGCTTTTCTGCTTCTTCTACGCTGGTTGTAACACCGTACCCGATACCGCCATTTTTTATAACCCTGAGGGCGATAACCGTACTCTGGCTGCTTTCTATATTTTTAAGGCGGTTGGATTCAAATACAACCGGAATCTCTTCGTCTGTGTAGCTAAAAACCTCGGCGGCTTCGCACTTTTTCAGGGCAAGATTGAGAATTTGTTCCATCTACTGGCCTCCTACGAGGCATTTGCGCAGGCGAATATGGGGACTGCCGTTGGATACCGGTAGTGGTGATTGGCCTCCCTTTCCGCATCCTCCGCCCTGGTTCATATCAAGGTCGTTGCCGATAGCATCTATATTATGAAGAGTTGTAAACACGTTTCCGCTGAGGACTACCGGTTTTAGGAGTTCTTCAACCTGACCATTTCTTATCATGTAAGCTTCACCGCCGGAAAAGGTGAACATTTCCATGGAGGTTGTTCCCCCGTACCAGTTTTTTACATAAATACCCTCTTTGATATCGGCAAGCATCTCTTCAAATGTAGTCTCTCCTGGTTCGATGTATGTATTACTCATGCGCACTATTGGCTGATGACGGTAGCTGATTGCCCGCGCGTTGCCTGATGGAGCCTCTCCCATGATGGCGGCAGTTTCCCTTGAGTGCAGCCTTCCTACCAGTTTCCCTTCCCTTATAAGGTAGGTTTTTTGTGAAGGCACTCCTTCTTCGTCAAAACGGTAAGAGCCTCTCAACCCCGGCATTGTGCCATCATCTATGATATTGAGCTGGTCTGACCCGAATGCTTTACCGAGGGTCATAATCTCGCGCATGCGGTCATTTTCGTAAACAAAATCTGCCTCTGACAGATGGCCGAAGGCTTCATGTGTAAATACTCCTGCCAGAACGGGGTCGAGTATAACGGTATATTCACCGCCCCTGGCTCGCGGAGCGTCAAGCAGGGCTACTGCTTTGCGGGAAATATCGCGTACCTGTTCCTCAAGCCCGGTCACTTCATTGAAATCTCCGGTTGAACCAAGGCTGATTCCGGATTGTTGTACGTCCCCGTCTTTGCCGGCAACTGCGCTTACCCTGAGGTTAATATCTGCTCTTGATTGCTCTATATAACTTCCTTCGCTGTTAAGAAAAATGCTGGTTTTATATCCGTCTCCGTAACCGATAAAGGAAGTGCTCAGGGGTGCTTCCTGCCACATTGTTTCATTATAGAAGTCAAGAAGCTCCTTCTTATTGGTAAGGGTAACATTGCGGGGATCATGAAGGGGAGGGGTAGTCTTGATGACTACCGGTTCTATCTTTGCCAGGCGGCTTTGCCCGCTACCGGCAAGACGGGCGCTCTCAATCGCGCGAGCCATTGCATTTTTTATCTCGTCAAAACGGTTAAAGGAAGCAAACCCCCATCCTCCGTGGTAAAGCACTCTGATATTGCCACCGATAGACGAGGATTGGCTAACCGTCTCAAGCTCGCGTCCTCTATAACTAAGGCGGCAGGATGTTGTGCTTTCCAGGCGGGCCTCAATATAGTCTGCGTTCTGGTTGCCGATGAGCGCTTTTATTTCGTGGGCAGTTTCTTCAATATGTGGCAAGGGATCGTTTCCTTATACGTAAAATAAGCAGGATATAATGGTTAGTTTAACGGCCTTGCAATGCGTTGTCAATTCTGTTAGAATACTTTCTCGTCGTCACTGATTTTTGGAGTTTCTACCTCGGAAATTGTGAAATTGACAGCCCACCAAGAGATGTGATAGGATATCTTTTGCCCAATGAGCAGTACTTTAACAACTGGATAGCGGAAGAAAGTTAAAAAAACCCTTTATATTTTCGGAGAGTTTGATCCTGGCTCAGGATAAACGCTGGCGGTGTGCATTATGCATGCAAGTCGAACGGTTCTTCCCGCAAGGGAAGAATAGTGGCAGACGGGTGAGTAACACGTAAGTAACCTGCC
>JAQUQL010000003.1 GCA_028716145.1 Dehalococcoidales bacterium | reverse complement strand
GAACAGCCAAGGCAGCCCTTCTTCTTAGCCACTAGCTATCCCCCTTACCTGAATTATTTTCGCAAAAATGTTCTAAGTTCTGCATAGATAAAAACCGATCGTAAAAAACCATAAAAAAAGCCTGGTTGCAAAATGCAGAAATTGATTAAAACCAAGCTTTTACTGTACAAAAATCAACAGGTACCAACTTTTAATCGCCAACCAGGCTTCTGGTAAATATAAACATTGCGTTTTAACACGTAGGACTCGCAATTTTTTGCTTCCAAGAGGATAGCATAACAAAACACTTCAAAGCAAGTCAAAAATCGTTAATCCTGATTGTTTATCTTGCCGAAACAATCAGGATTTATTTTTATCAAAATCATCCAGGTCAAGAGTATCGATAAAATCGCGGAAAGCTCCCAGCCTCTTCATCTCTTCCTCGCTTACCTTGCCGCCTTTGCCTTCCCCTTCGAGACTTTCAGTACCATCAAGGATCAAATCATCGGTTTCCTTGTCCCGATCAAGAGATATCCCGGCCTTTTCAAGAACACTTTCGTCAACAAAAATGGGAGCGTCAACTCTTATCGCAAGAGCCAGCGCATCGCTCGGGCGAGAATCTATCTCATACTGGTGGCCTTTAAGATTCATGGTTATTTTTGCAAAAAAGATATCATTTTCAAGCGAATTGACAACTATGGAATCAACGGAAGCTTCCATTGCATCGATCACCTTTTGTAAAAGATCGTGAGTCATGGGACGAGGCACTGCTTCGTTTTTGAGTTTTACCAGTATCGCCCTGGCTTCAGCCTGACCAATAAATATAGGCAGATACCTTTTACTCATCTTCTCCCTGAGCAATACAACATACTGATATTCCGGCTTGCGGTTCATCAGCCCTATTCGAACACTATCAATAGTAACCTCAACCATTTTGGTACCTCCTCGGCATCTTAGCCGCTGCTCGCTTAAGCAAAGAAATTTTACTCTGGCCTAATTGCACTGTCAAATAACTGCCGAATGTCTGCCCGGCGGTTCGGATTACACCATTTCTATGATGGAGAATATATTGCCCCTAAATCCTGGTGGCGTAAAAAAGCAGAAGCTCGTGATTATCCCCACAGGAAAAAACCCTGCCATAATCAACGGTTGTTCGGCCAGCAGTCGCCGGACATGCCCAACCTTACAGGTGACACTCGAAAGAAATAAGGGGTGGAACAGCCTTGAAAACTACCCACTTTATTCAAGAGGCTCACTATTGTTATAATGATAGAACTTTAAAACCCCTAAGGAGTGAGTTTGATATGGAAAAGGCCGTTGTGTGGTTCAAAGAAGTCGGCAAGGGCGACATCGCCGTGGTTGGCGGTAAAGGTGCCAACCTTGGAGAGATGACTCAGGCTAGTATCCCGGTGCCACCGGGTTTTATAGTCACCTCACAGGCCTATTATTCTTTTATGGAAGAGTCCAGGCTAACCTCCAAGATACAAGCCCTGTTAAAAAACCTGGACGCTGATAATTCCCGCCAGTTACAGGAAACCAGTAAAAAGATAAAACAGCTTATTTCTTCTGCAATTATGCCCGAAGAAATAAAGACCTCTATCAAGAAGGCCTACAGTGAGCTTGGCCAGGGCCTGGTAGCAGTAAGGTCATCCGCAACCGCGGAAGATCTGCCGGAAGCCTCTTTCGCAGGCCAACAGAGCACTTATTTAAACATCGAGGGGGAGGAAAATGTCATCCAGGCAGTTCAAAACTGCTGGGCATCCCTTTTTGAATCACGCGCGATCTATTACCGGGAACAACAGGGATATGAGCACCTAAAAGTCGGGATTGCTGTTCCGGTACAAAGAATGGTCAACTCCCGCACTTCAGGGGTAATGTTCACTGTTGAGCCAGTTACCAGCGATACTCAAAAGATGGTGATTGAAGCTATCTACGGCCTTGGTGAAGGCCTGGTATCCGGGGAGGTAAGCCCAGACCTTTATATAATAGACAAACAGCAAATGAAAACCATCTCCAAAAAGATCAGCCGGCAGGAACAACAGCTTACCCGAAATCCTGCACCTGGAGAAAAGGAACCCAATATCTGGCTGCAGTTGCCAGCAAGAATTCAGAAGCAGCAAAAGCTTACTGATGCTGAAATTCTCCAGCTGGCTGAAATGGGCAGGCATATAGAAGCCCACTATGGCCAACCACAGGACATCGAATGGGCAAGAGAGAATAATACATTTTATATCGTCCAGTCCCGACCGGTAACCGCACTAAAGGAAAGCATGGAGGAAGAAGCCGAGATAGATGCTCCAGTCCTTCTCACCGGAGATGCTGCCTCACCCGGGCTGGCTTCCGGGCCGGTTCGCATAATTCTTGACCCCACCCAGATCGACCAGGTGGGAGAAGGCGACATTCTGGTTGCTGAAATGACTACCCCTGATTTTGTACCGGCCATGAAAAGAGCAGCTGCTATTGTCACTGACCGCGGAGGCCGCACTGCCCATGCTGCCATCGTCAGCCGCGAGCTGGGAATCCCCTGCGTCGTAGGTGCCAGTCAGGCAACCGGCAAACTGGCCAATGACATGGTAATAACTGTTGATGGCAGCCACGGAAAAGTTTATGAAGGCAAGGTTGGCACAGATACAGCATCTTCGTTTGCGGCCAATGTGTTGAGGGAAGCCATAGAAACAAAAACCAGGGTATATGTTAACCTGGCTCAGTCAGAACTGGCAGAAATGGTGGCCTCAAGAAACGTAGATGGTGTTGGTCTGCTCAGGGCAGAATTTATGATCGCCCAGATCGGTGAACATCCCAAATATATGCTAAAACACAAACGCGGATATGAATTTGTTGAAAAGCTCTACAACAACATTTTAATGTTTGCCAAAGCTTTTTATCCCAGGCCGGTCGTATACCGCACTACTGATTTTAAAACCAATGAATACCGCGACCTTATCGGTGGACGCGAGTTTGAAGAAGTAGAAGAAAACCCAATGCTTGGGTACAGGGGGGCATCACGCTACATTACAGATGTTGAGTCTTTCAAACTGGAAATTGAAGCCATAAGAAGGGTTCGCAAAGATTATCCCAATCTATGGGTGATGATACCCTTTGTAAGAACGATTGGCGAACTCCAGGCAACCAAAGACCTGCTCGAATCTGAAGGGCTCAAACGTTCCAAGGACTTCCGTTTATGGATGATGGTGGAAGTCCCCTCCAACATATTCCTGATTGATAAATTCTTAAGCGTCGGCATAGATGGTATCTCCATCGGGTCAAACGACCTTACCCAGCTCATTCTCGGCATCGATCGTGACTCTGACCGGCTGGCAAAAACCTTTGACGAACGCAACGAAGCGGTTCTCATGGCACTGGAAAGAGCCATAACCATCTCCAAAGAAATGGGGGTAACTTCTTCTATCTGCGGACAGGCTCCGTCAGTCTATCCCGAACTCACTGAAAAACTGGTTAGCTGGGGAATTACTTCTGTTTCAGTAAGCCCAGACATGATAGGCACCACTCGGGAGATAATTGCCAGGGCTGAAGCAAAGCTGAAAAAATAATGCCAAACAGGTGCCAAGTCCGACTTCGAACCGAAGAGAGAGAACTGGCGCTCCTGTCACCACATGCATGTAAAAGCCGGTTGAGTCGCGGGAGGGAAAAACCCGAGAAGCCCTGCGATATACGCACTGAATTCCAGCGTGATCGTGATCGCATAATCCACTGCAAAGCCTTCCGCAGGCTGAAGCATAAAACTCAGGTTTTTATCGCCCCAACAGGGGACCATTACGTTACCCGGCTTACCCACACGCTGGAAGTAACTCAAATAGCCCGTACTATTGCTCGTGCACTGAATCTTAACGAGGACCTGGTGGAGGCGATCGGACTGGGGCATGATCTGGGGCACACTCCTTTTGGCCATGCCGGAGAAGAAGTGTTAAACCAGCTGTACAAACCTGGTTTCAGGCATAATCAACAAAGTCTCAGGGTAGTTGACGTTCTTGAAAATGAGGGTAAAGGGCTCAATCTTACCTGGGAAGTAAGAGATGGCATATTAAACCACTCTAAATCGATGGAGGAAATCCTGGGAGAAGGATGGGGCGAAACCGGCTCTCTTGAAGCAGATGTTGTTAAGCTGTCCGACCTGGTTGCCTATATTAACCACGATGTAGAAGATGCGATACGGGCTAAAATGATAGCCCCTTCCGATCTGCCAGCCTCTTCCAAAAAGATAATGGGGCATACCCACCGTGAAAGAATCAACAATATGGTAGGCGATATAATATTTACCTCCTGGTCGGTTACCGGTGAAACAGAAGGGTCGGAAAACCAGATCAGCATGAGCCCTGAAATGAAAGAGGCCGCCAGCGACCTCAAAAACTTCCTCTTTTACCGAGTTTATAAAACCGGATCAGTAATTGTTGAAACCGAACCAGCCAGGCAAACTGTAATGAACCTGTTTGATCACCTTTGCTCCCATACTGAACTTCTTCCTGCAGACTACCTTGCGGCAAGCTGCGCTGATACCACCAGGGCGGTAGTTGACTACATCGCCGGCATGACAGATCAATACGCTACCCGCCTGGCTGCAAGTTTGGGCTTTTAACCCTGTATTCCATTTTATGTAAACTCCCTAATATAGTATAATAGGCCTGTTTATGAGCGCTATTGAAGAAATCAAACAAAAACTGGATATCGTCGAAATAGCCGGACAGTACACCCAGCTCGTCAAATCGGGGAAAAATTTTAAGGGTGTATGCCCATTCCACCAGGAAAAGCACGGCTCTTTTTTTGTTTTTCCCGATCGGCAAAGCTGGCACTGTTTTGGGGCTTGCTCTACCGGCGGCGATCTGTTTTCCCTGGTGATGAAGAAGGAAGGTCTGGATTTTGGTGATGCCCTCAAAATGCTGGCATCCAGGGCTGGCGTTACCTTGCCAACAACGGGCAGGCAACAGGAAGACAGAAACAAATACAGCCGCCTCTACGAAGCCAATGATGCTGCCAGGGATTATTACTACGAGCAATTAAAAAATGCCCCCGGGGCAGAAAAGGCACGCAATTATGTAAAACAGCGCGGTATAAATGCCAAGTCGCTGGCGGATTTCAAACTTGGCTACAGCCCTACTGGCCGGGAAAGCCTTAAAAACCACCTTATCGAACGCGGGTTTACAGTACAGGAATTGCTTGAGGCAGGACTGTTGATCGAGGTTGAATCTGGCACGATTGACCGTTTCCACAACCGCCTGATGTTTCCTATAACCAACCATAAAGGACAAACTGCTGGTTTTGGCGGGCGTGAAATGGACGGCTCTCAGCCCAAGTATTTGAATTCCCCAGAAACACCTGTATTTGACAAAAGTGGACTGCTTTACGGATTTGACATTGCCCGTGAAGAAGCAAGAAAACGGGATATGATAGTAATGGTAGAAGGTTATATGGATGCCATAATTTCTCACCAGTACGGATTTACACATACCGTTGCCGCAATGGGTACATCCATCGGCGAGCGCCAGATAGATACCATAAAAAAGGTAACCAGGAACCTTGTCCTGGCCATGGATGCGGATGAAGCTGGCGAAAAAGCGATGCTAAGGATAATCGAGCATGAAAATACTCTGAATAATGAAATCAGGGTTGTGAGCATACCAGCCGGCCAGGATCCGGACGAGGTTATCAATAACTCACCCGAAACCTGGAAGCAACTGCTTGAAACCGCCGATCCACTGCTTGATTTTGCTTTTTCAACCGCAGCCAGAGATGTTAATATTACCAGCGCTGCCGGCAAATCACAGCTGGCTGAAAAGCTTATGCCAACCATAGCCCAAATTCAAAATCCCGTGCGCCAGGCACATTATTTACAAAAACTCGCAAGTATGATTAATGTGGATCTCCAAAGGCTTGAGTCTTCCCTAAAAGAGGTCGGCTCCAGTAAGGTATACGGGGCTCATAAACCGCCTGCCAGAGAAATAAAACAGGGGAAGAACCTGTTCTCCAGCCCTCGCGAGGAATTCTGTCTTGCAATGCTGATACAATATCCCCGGCTGGGTCAGAAAGCAACCGGTTTAAAAAAAGAATATTTCGCCAATTCTGAGAATGCAGAGATTTTCTCAGTAATAACCGAAGGTGATGACCTGGAAACGGTAAGGGAAAAACTTGACAGCGCCTCTCTTGAACACTACGAACGCCTGGCAAGCCGGCATATCGAACCAAGCGGTCTTGACAACAAGCTCAGGGAATGCGCCCTGCTCCTTAAAGAAAGCTACCTGAGGCACCTTCTGAAAAACCAGGAGGCGATACTTGGCTCGGCTGATCTTACCGCAGAGGAAAGGGATTCTCTGCTCAAACAGGGCAATCAGGTCAGCCAGGAATTAAAGGAACTATTTTACGAAAAATCCAGCACCCTGGAAAGAATGAAAAGGGAGAATGGCACTGATGGCATCAGATAAAAAGAAGAAGAAGGGTTTTGATATCAAGGAAGAAAACATCGTTATCCAGGCAGTTACTGAAGAAACTGATGAAGAGCCTTCAGACGAAGACGCACCCTCCGATGAAAGTCTTATTGAAGACGAACTGAATCCGGATTCCGATCTCGAAGAAGACGTCGAGGGGGAAGAAGCGGAGATGATACTGCCGCTTGATCAGATCGAAGAACACGGAGTTGTTGATGACCCGGTACGTATGTACCTGCACGAAATCGGCAGAGTTCCTTTGCTAAGCGCTGATGATGAGAAAGTACTGGCCAAAAAAATGGAAGCCGGCAAACGCATCCGTGAAATCCGCGAAGGATACATAGATAAATACGGGGTCGCGCCTACTCCTATTCAACTGGTATTAAACATGTTGGTTGACCTTGGAAAAGCTCGCGAGACTGTTTACCTGCTTCAGGCGGAACTGGGCCTTGAGAAGAATGCCGACTTTAAGAAAGCTGTTACCGAGCCGGTAATTCAGAAAAACCTCATAGATGAGATTGACCAGCAGTTCACCCAGAATATAGCCACTAATACCGGAAAAAGCCCGGCTGAGGTGGAACAGGAACTAATCAACATCTCCCTTAACATCAGACTGCTCCCGGAAGAGGTTATGGCAGCGATCCCGGATGGCACCACACTTGAGGAAATAGGAGAGTTGACCAACAACCAGGTTTTTATTGATTCGGTTGAAGTAAAGGATGCCAAACTCAAGCATTACCTGAGAACCCTTGAGGTTGAAGCTGAAAAGGCTGAAAAACACCTTACAGAAGCCAACCTCAGGCTGGTAGTTAGCGTTGCCAAGAAGCATATCGGGCGGGGCATGCCACTGCTTGACCTTCTTCAGGAAGGAAATATCGGTCTAATCAGAGCAGTAGAGAAATTCGACTACCACCGCGGATTCAAGTTTTCTACCTATGCTACCTGGTGGATACGCCAGGCAATTACTCGCGCTATTGCCGACCAGGCTCGTACCATCCGGATCCCTGTTCATATGGTAGAAACGATTCATAAGCTTTTATCAGTCAGCCGACAACTTTCACAGGAGTACGGACGAGAACCGACACCCAAGGAAATAGGTGCCGAGATGGAACTTCCACCGGACAAGGTCAGAGAAATAATCAAGGTCAGCCAACTTCCGGTTTCCCTGGAAGCACCTATCGGGGAAGAAGAAGATAGCCACCTCGGAGATTTTATAGAAGACCAGAATATAGTCCCGCCTCCGGATGCTGCATCCCGGCAGCTGCTTAAAGAACAGATTGGAGAAGTGCTTTCCAGCCTTACCCATCGGGAACGCCGGGTTCTACAACTGAGGTTCGGACTGGAAGACGGCCGATCTCGAACACTGGAGGAGGTCGGCAAAGAATTTAACGTCACTCGCGAACGCATACGACAAATCGAGGCCAAAGCCCTTCGCAAACTGCGTCATCCCAGCCGAAGCCGCAAACTGAAGGACTACCTGGAATAGAAAATGATTCCGGTACGGCTCAAACTGCGCAATTTTATGTCCTACCGGGGGGACCTGCCGGCGTTTTCTTTCTCAGGCATTCATACCGCCTGCATATCAGGTGACAATGGAGCCGGAAAGTCTTCTCTGATTGATGCTATAACCTGGGCGTTGTGGGGAAAAACCCGGGCTGACAGCGATGATGATCTGATATCCACCGGGGCTGACGAGGTTGAGGTTGAGTTTGATTTCAGCGCCTCAGGTAATCTTTATCGTATTATACGCAAACGCTCCAAAGCCAAAAAAGCCGGCTCGGCGGGGCTCTCCGGGCTCGACTTCCAGATTTTTTCCGGTGAGGAGTTTCAGTCAATAACCGGGGACACCATAACAAAAACCCAGGAAGCGGTAAAAAGCCTGCTGCGCATGGACTACGACACTTTCATCAACAGCGCCTATCTGCGCCAGGGGCATGCTGATGAATTCAGCCGGCAGACTCCAGCGAAGAGAAAAGAAGTCCTGGGAAGTATTTTAAAGCTGGATATTTATGAAGAGCTGGCCGAAACCGCCAAACAAAAGGCCCGTGAACGGCAAGCCGAAAAAGAGACCCTTGAGCGGACAACGACCGAGATAAAAACCGCACTTTCTTCACGCGGGGAATTGCTAACTCAGCATGAAGACGCGAAAGAAAATTTTAAAACTGCTGAGGATGCCTACCAGCAAAAACAAGCCGACTGCAGCAAACTGCGTGAGCAGCTGCATTCACTTCAAAACCAGAGTGAACAACTCAACCGCTTCAAGGCTGATTCCGGTGAACGGGAAAAACAGCTAAAAGGGTGGCAGAAGAGCGCAGATACAACCCGTGAATTGATCGATAGATACGAAAAACTGTTACAACAAGCACAGGAAATCAGGGAAGGGTTTAAACGTTATACAGCAGCCTCGCAAGAATTTGAAAGAATGAGCCTGCAGTTAAACCATCTGAATCAACTCGCAGACACGAAAAGCCGTCTGGAAAAGTCTGTGCAGTCGGAGAGAGCCAGGCTTAACAGTCAGATTGAAGTATCAAAAAGAAATGTAACCGAGCTGGAGAACAGGGCTGGCCAGATGAGCAAGCTGGAATCTACCTTGGCTAAAGCCGGGGATGAAATGACGGCTTTAAAAAGGCAGCAGGATGAACTCTCGGATGTTGAAAACCGCGTAAAGTCACTGGAGGAACAACTCAAAGAGATGCGTTTCCAGGCTGCCGGAGCAACGGAGCGAATAGGCGAGATTGAAGAAAGGATTAAACTGGTCAGCCAAAACACCGAACCGCACTGCCCATTGTGCGAAAAACCTCTCAATGATGAAGAGCGGGGTTTTATCATAGAAAAATATACGCACGAAAAGAAACACCTTGCCGTTCAAATCGAAAACGCTTCCAAGAAGCAAGCCGAAATAATCAAAACGCTGAATTACGAGATGGCAGGCCTGAAAAGCAGGCAAACCGCACTGCAGAAAAAAATCATACAAAACCAGAGCAATATAAGCGTCTTGAGCCACCAGATCAATGAATGCCGCAAGGCATCGGAAGAACTGGAAGTTGAAAGAAAAACCCTGCAGACACTCGAGGCATCGCTCAATTCAAGCGAATACGCAAAAAACGAGCAAGCGCAACTGTCAGAGATCAACCGGCAGATTGCCAGCATTGATTATAATGAAGAAGCCTACATTGCCTCCAGAAAAACCATCGATGAAACCGGGTCTTACAGAGAGCAACAAATTAAACTGGCAGAAGCTGAAAGCCAGATAAACAAGGAAAAGGAAAATCTGGCCAGCGCGGAGGACACTATCCTGGTTCTTCAGAACAGGCTGAAAGCGGATTCGGCAGAAATACACAAGCTGGAAGAAGAGGTAAAAAATCTGCCGGAGGTCAAATTACAACTGCAGAAGGCAGAAGCCGAACAAAAACAGGTTGAGGAAACACTTAAAAACAGGCGCGACCTGGTATACAGATTAAAAGCCAGGCTGGAGGCTCTGGCAGAACTTGAAAACAAGCTGGCTGATGAAGAATCAAGGCTAAAAACAGTCGCCAGTGAAGAAAGCACGCTTAAAAACCTTGCTCAGGCTTTTGGGAAAAAAGGCATCCAGGGAATGCTGATTGAGATGGCTATACCTGAAATAGAGACCGAAGCCAACCGCATCCTTGGCAGAATGACAGATAACCGAATGGCCTTGAAGCTGGAATCGCAAAAACTGAAAAAAACCGGCGGAACAGCCGAAACGCTCGATATCAACATATCAGACGAAGTCGGCACCAGGGACTATGAGATGTACAGCGGGGGAGAAGCTTTCCGTATTGATTTCGCCTTGAGAATCGCTCTCTCCAAACTGCTGGCCAACCGTAGCGGCGCTCCTTTACCAACCCTGATTATCGATGAAGGCTTTGGTACTCAGGACAGTATCGGGCTTGAGAAAGTTAAGGAAGCAATCAATGCTATACAGGACGACTTTGAAATCATACTGGTAATTACCCATATCGATGAACTTAAAAACGCCTTCAACAACCGCATTGAAGTAACCAAAACACCAGAAGGTTCTATGGTAAGCATTATTTAAAGCAAGAAAACTTCCCGGTTAAAGGCCGAGGTCATCCGAAATGGCCTGCATGGACTTTAACCCTAGCTCAATAAACTCATCCAGTTCAAGCCCAAGAGTTGAACAGGTTTCGATTTGTTCACGGTTTACCCCGGAGGCAAAGCCTTTTTCCTTGTACTTCTTTTTGACGGATTTAAGTTCCACACTGGAGAGCTTTTTATCCGGCCGCACCAGTGCTGTGGTGGTAATCAAACCAGTCAGCGCATCTGAACAGAACAGCGCTTTGTCCAGATTTGTTTCAGTTTCCAGGCCATGAGCTTCGTTGTGACGCAATACCGCGTTTACCGCCTCTTCGCAAACACCCATCTCCTGTATCATCCGGGCACCTATTTTCGAATGATTCTCCATATCACCATTACAGATTTCCATATCAATGTCATGGAGCAGGCCGGTCATACCCCACAAAGCTTCGTCTTCTCCCAGTCGAACCGCCAGTGCCTTCATAATCGCTTCAGTGGCAAGCATGTGTTTTACGAGATTTTGATTACCAACCTTTTCCTGCACAATCTTTAAAGCTTCCAGTCTGTCCAATTAAAACCCCCTTAGCCTATCTATTCTCAAACCGTTTCAGCCACAGTTTTCTCAATTCCCAATGTCTTTCGAAGGAAACTGCCGGTGACTGAAGCGGGATTGGCTGCTACATCTTCAGGTGTTCCCTCAGACACAAGCTGACCACCCTTGTCCCCGGCACCAGGCCCCAGGTCTATTATCCAGTCCGAGTTTTTTATCACATCCAGATGATGTTCAATAATCAGCACTGTATTGCCAGCATCAGTGAGCCGCTGGAGCACCCCCAACAGAAGAGATACGTCCTCAAATGCCAGCCCGGTCGTAGGCTCGTCCAGCATATACAGGGTGTGCCCCAGCGGTCTTCTGGCAAGTTCTGTAGCCAGCTTAACCCGTTGGGCTTCGCCTCCGGAAAGCGTAGTTGCCGGCTGACCCAGGCGAATGTAACCCAGGCCAACATCCTGCAGTGTCTCGAGCTTACGCCGTATACGGGGGAAGTTTTCGAAAAACTCCAGCGCCTCGGTGACTGTCATGTTGAGAACTTCGGCAATGTTTTTACCCTTGAACTTCACACCCAGTACTTCACGGGTGTAGCGTTTTCCACGACAAACATCACAGGGCACAGTTACATCGGGCAAAAACTGCATTTCGATTTTTGTGTAACCGTCCCCGGTACAGGCTTCACAGCGGCCCCCTTTTACATTAAAGGAAAAACGACCCGGCCCGTATCCCCTCACCTTGGCCTCGGGAGAAGTAGCAAAAAGCTCGCGAATTATGGTAAATGTACCGGTATAAGTGGCAGGGTTGCTTCTCGGCGTTCTGCCGATCGGAGTCTGATCAATATGTATCAGCTTATCAACATATTCAATACCTTCGACATCTCTGCACAACCCGGGTTTCTCGCGGGAGCGATACAGTTTTTGAGCAAGCTTTTTGTAAAGCACTTCGTGCATTAATGTACTCTTCCCCGAGCCCGATACTCCGGTTACACTCACAAAACAGCCAAGTGGAATCTTTACATCAATATCTTTCAGGTTATTCTCACGCGCTCCGCGAATAGTAATAAAATGGCCATTACCCATGCGGCGTACATCTGGCATCGGGATGACCTTTTCCCCACTCAGATACTTACCGGTCAGGGAATGGGGTGAGCGCTTGATCTCCTCCAGATCGCCACAGGCAACCAGCTTCCCTCCATGCTCCCCGGCTCCCGGACCCATATCGATTATATAATCAGCAGTGCGCATCATGGCTTCATCATGCTCAACTACCAGCACAGTATTGCCCAGGTCGCGCAGGCGTGTAAGCGTTGATATCAGCCTTTCATCATCAGCAGGGTGAAGCCCGACAGTCGGCTCATCGCAAACATACAGCACGCCCATCAGACCGCTGCCGACCTGGGTTGCCAGACGTATTCGCTGGCCTTCCCCTCCGGAGAGGGTAGACGAAACCCGGTCAAGAGTCAGGTAATCCAGACCAACATTTACCAGAAAATTCAGCCTGGATTCTATCTCCTTGAGGATTTCTCTGGCAATAGTTTTTTCCCTTGAGCTCAACGCACCCTGTTCACCCCTCAACTCCTGCACCCAGTTCATGAGCGCACTTACCTGTATAGAAGTAGCCTGGGCAATATTAATTCCTGCAACTCTGACCGCAAGTGCTTCCGGTTTAAGCCTTTTACCTTCACAATCCGGGCATGGCAGGTTTACCATGTAACGCTCCATAAACTGGCGTGACTGCTCCGATTCAGTATCACGATAAAGGCGCTGCATGCGGGGAATAACGCCTTCAAATCCGTTATAATACTCCCTCATTTTTCCAAATTGATTCCGATAACGCTTTGGCTCTTCACCTTCCCCATAAAGAATCAGGTCTATCTGTTCACTGGTAAGATCTTTTACCGGGTCGTGTGTGGTAAAACCGTAACGCGCAACAACATCGTTTAACTGGTGAAGATACCAGTTTTGGGTCTGATAGGGATGAATGGCGCCTTCTGCCAGAGATAGCGCCTTGTCCGGCATTACCATATCAGGATCGATCTCCTGTTTAAATCCCAACCCGGTACAAGCTGGACACGCTCCATGAGGGCTGTTAAAACTGAAGGTTCTCGGTTCTATTTCACCAAGGCTGGTCCCACACTGGGCACAGCTGTAATGCTCAGAAAAAAGCAGTTCTTCTCCACCCACTACAGATACCAGTATTACCCCGCCACCAAGTTTGAGTGCGGTTTCAACCGAGCCTGCCATGCGGGAGGAGATCCTCTCCCTGCCGATAGCAAGGCGGTCAACAACTACTTCGATGGTATGTTTTTTATTCTTGTCCAGGGGGATGTCTTCAGACAGATCCAGTGTTTTTCCGTCCACCCTTACCCGGGAATAACCAGAGAGGCGCAAATCGGCCAGCAGTTGTACATATTCACCCTTGCGGCCTTTCACCAGTGGCGCCATCAAAGCTATCTTCGCACCTTCAGGTAAACGTGAAAGAGAATCTACAATCTGCTCCACCGTCTGGGCGGTTATTTCCCTCCCGCACTGTGGACAATATGGATGTCCAGTCCTGGCAAACAGCAAGCGCAGATAGTCATAGATTTCTGTAACTGTCCCCACTGTAGATCTGGGGTTGTGGCTTACGCCTTTCTGATCGATAGATATCGCCGGGCTAAGCCCTTCAATATAATCTACATCGGGCTTTTCCATCCGCCCGAGGAATTGCCGGGCATAGGCTGAAAGGGATTCCATATAGCGCCGTTGCCCCTCTGCATAAATAGTATCGAAAGCAAGCGAGCTTTTACCCGAACCTGATACTCCGGTTATAACAACCAGCTTATCCCGCGGGATAGTTACATCAACATTTTTTAAATTGTGCTCACGGGCACCTTTAACTGTGATAAACTGCTGTGGCAAAGAAGAGTCTCCTTCCAAACTTTTATTTTACCCCAGCCAACTACCTTTAACAAACCGCCATGAATACAAGCTGGCGGGTTTTACTATGGCCAGCAGCACCATCTTAGGCTATAATGCAACATGAATATGGATGACGCCAAGCAGTTAAAAATGCGCATTCCCCAACTTATCGAGCAGCATAAAGATGAGTTGCAGTCTCTATGCCTGAAGATTCACTCCTGTCCAGAAACAGGACTGAATGAATTCAAAGCGGCGGAGTGGATAACCGCCTACTTGGAACGAAATGGCTTTATTGTACAGAGAGGAATCGGCAGCCTCCCCACAGCTTTTATTGCCAGTTACGGCGAAGGGAAACCTCATATCGCGCTGCTGGCAGAATATGACGCCCTCCCCGAGCTTGGCCATGCCTGTGGGCACAACATTATTGCATCCGCAGCAGCCGGTTCAGCTATTGCTTCCAGGGTAGCCGTAGACAGTTTTGGCGGAAAAATAACGGTTGTCGGCTCCCCTTCAGAGGAATTCCACTGCGGTAAGGAACTGCTGATCCGCGAAGGGGTTTTTGAAGATATAGACCTTGCCATGATGATACACCCGGGTTGCGTCAATGCAAGCATTATTTCCACCCTGGCTTGTATAAACCTCGAAGCGGAGTTCACTGGCCTGGAAGCTCATGCGTCTGCCAACCCGGAGGAAGGAGTTAACGCACTTGAGGCAATCATCCTCAGTTTTAACGCCATCAACTCTCTTCGTCAACATATCCCTGAATCAGCTCGAATACACGGCATAATCACGGACGGCGGGCAGGCTGCCAATATAGTTCCTGCTCACGCCTCTGCCATGTTTATGGTTAGAGCAAATACCATGGAATACCTTGAAAGTCTACAGCAAAGTGTGGAGGACTGTTTTAAAGGAGCGTCTCTGTCTACCGGCGCCAAACTGCGGTGCCGCTGGGCTAAAGTGTGCTGCAAGCCCATGAAAACCAACCGAAAGCTGGCAAGTCTGTTTAACCAGAACATGGTGTTGGCCGGCAGGGAAATGGAAACCCGGACTGTGGATTTCGCTTCCACTGATATGGGCAATATCAGCCAGGCAATACCTTCCATCCACCCGATAGTAGCCATAGCCCCGATTGGCACTTCTCTCCATTCAGTTGATTTTCTAAAAGCTGCTGCTTCTGAAGCCGGAATCAGGGGCATGCTGGATGGGGCATCAGCAATGGCTTGCACAATAACAGATGTCCTGAGCAACCAGGGCATAATCAACGAGATTAAGAAAGAATTCCAAAGCAGACAATGATTGAAAAATGCCCAGTTTATTATATAGGGGTCGATATCGGCTCTGTCAGTACCAAACTTGTTGTCCTCAATGAGAGTAAAAGCATAGTATCCGGACTCTGCCTGCCAACTGCCGGTAACCCTTCCAGAGCACTGGAAACCGGACTCTTAAAAATCCAGTCCGACATTGAGTCGTCAAGAGAAATCGGGGCAGTTTGTGTAACCGGCAGCGGGCGCAAACTAGCCGGAGAATTGTTAGGGGCAGATATCGTAAAAAACGAGATAACCTGCCAGGCGGTCAGCGCCATAAGCCTGGAACCAAAAGTGCAAACGATTATTGAAATAGGCGGGCAGGATTCAAAATTGATCGTGATTCGCAATAGGCTGGTAGTGGATTTTGGAATGAACACGGTTTGCGCTGCCGGTACCGGCAGCTTTCTGGACCATCAGGCTTTAAGGCTTGGATTATCACTCGATGAAATGAGCGCTCTGGCCGAAAAAAGCCAAAACCCGGTAACCATAAACGCAACCTGTACGGTTTTTGCCGAATCAGATATGATTACTCATCAGCAAACAGGTTCAGGTGTCGAAGATGTAGTCTATGGTTTATGTAAAGCTCTTGTCGCAAATTTCCGCCGCTCGGTAGTACAATCCCGTCCAATCGTCAGCCCGGCGGTATTCCAGGGCGGTGTCGCCTTCAACATGGGAATAAGACGGGCATTTCAAGAAGAACTCGGCATCAACCTGATTGTACCAGAGCGCCCGGAGCTCACCGGGGCTATCGGTGCGGCACTGCTTGGCATGGCAGAAAAACCCCCCGGCAAAAGTTGTTTTAAGGGATTTAGCTGTATTTCAGTCAAATAATAATTACCAGGGAGATCGATAAGATGAAAAAAGAATACGATGTTGCAATAATCGGAGGAGGCCCGGCTGGACTGACTGCGGGGATTTATTCAGCCAGAGACCGGTTCAGTACCCTTATAATCGAAAGAGCTATGATCGGTGGAAACATCACCACCACTGATGATGTAGAGAACTATCCGGGTTTTCCGGAAGGAATCACCGGCTTTGACCTGACCGCCAAAATGCACGACCAGGCTACCAAACACGGCGCTGAAACAGTTAACGCAAACGTCAACGCTATAGAGATAGCCGGTTCTCAAAAAATCATTCGGACCTCTGAAGGCGATTTTTCTGCCAGGGCTCTTATAATCGCCACCGGAACTGAAAGAGTCAAGCTGAATGTGCCGGGTGAGAAGGAACTCTCCGGGCGCGGAGTATCATACTGTGCTACCTGTGATGGTCCTTTTTTCAAAAATAAAACTGTTGCAGTGGTTGGAGGCGGCAACGCCGCGCTTTACGAGGCGATACACCTTGCCAAGTTTGCAGTAAAAGTATATCTGATACACCGCCGGGATGCCTACCGTGCGACCATGGCTGTAGTTGAAAAAATAGAGAAAAACCCCAAAATCGAGCCGGTATTGAGCAGCGTTGTCAACAGCATAAATGGTGACTCACGAGTTGGAAGTATCGAGATAAAAAATGTAAAAGACAACTCGATTTCCGTGCTGGAGGTTGATGGCATATTTATTGCGGTGGGTCTTTCCCCAAACACGGAATTCCTCAAAGGTCTGGTAGAAATGGATACACGAGGCAGCATCAAGGTAAACGAAAAGCTGGAAACTTCAGTGCCGGGAATATTTGCTGCCGGGGATGTAAGAGTTAACTCGATTCGGCAGGTGGTAACTGCAGCTGGTGATGGCGCTCATGCGGCTTTTCATATCAGGGAGTACCTTGAATCCTAGTTTCAGCATTGTAAATGGTAAGGTATAATATTTAGCGGAGAGAGAATATGAAAGTGATATTTTTAAAAGATGTACCAGGCTCCGGTTCAGAGGGCGAAATAAAAGAAGTAGCTGATGGTTTTGCCATGAATTACCTTGTTCGCCAAAACCTGGCGATGCCGGCTACTGACCAGGCGATCGCCCGGCTGAAAGCCCAGAAAAAAACCGAAGAAAAGAAAAAAGCTCAACTGGAAGCCGAACTGGCCAGCCAGACCAAAGCCATCAATGGCAAAACGGTTACGCTACCGGCCAAAGTGGGCTCAAAGGGCAAGCTGTATGGCTCCATAACCAGTGCCGATATCGCAGCCGAGCTTAAAAACACCCACGGTTTGGAACTGGATAAACGTAAAATTGAGCTATCAGAACCACTTCATGAACTGGGCACATTCGAGGTAATCGTCAAACTGGCGAAGAACCATATGCCTAAACTGATCGTTAATGTAGTGCCCCGGGAGGAAGGTTAACCGTGGCTGAAACCCGGCTGCCGCCTCATGACCTTGACGCAGAGGAAGCGGTTAATGGCTCCCTTTTAATAGATGGAAAAGCCATTTATGAAATCGCCACCTTTCTGAAGCCGGAAGATTTTTACAGCCCTGCCAACAGGTCGATTTTCCAGGCGTGTCTTAACCTGTACCAGAGGGACGAAACCATAAACAAGATTACGGTTTCGCAGGAACTGAGCCGACTGGGAAATCTTGAAAAGAGCGGCAATCTTGCCTATCTCAGCCACCTGGCATCGATAGTTCCGACTTCTCTGGATATCCTTCAGTACGCAAGAATCGTACAGCGGTTATCTGTTATGCGGCAATTGATACTGGCTTCAGATAAAATCGCCGATATAGGCTACGCGGGAGAATCAGACCCCGTAACAGCTATAAACAAGGCCGAAGACGTTCTTTTCCGCCTGCGTAACAAGCGGGGTGATGCTGATTTTGTCCACATCAGAGATTTGCTCGAGCAATACTTTGAAGCACCTCCTGAACTTGAACCTGGAGCTACCCAACCCAAAACAAGCATTCATTCCGGTTACACCGGGCTGGATGAGCTACTTGGCGGATTTCAGCGTTCTGACCTGGTGATAGTGGCTGGCCGCCCCAGCATGGGCAAAACCAGTTTTGCCTTAAATATTGCTCGCAACGCAGCTGTTCTGGAAAGAGCATGCACTGCTATTTTTAGCCTGGAAATGAGCCAGGAATCTCTGGTCAGCCGTCTGCTCTCTGCAGAAAGCGGCGTTAGCGCCAAACGTATTCGGCTCGGATTATATCAGGATATCCACGATGAGCACGAAGGACGAATCATGGATGCCATCGGTACTCTGAGCGAAACTCCGATATATCTCGATGATTCACCACAGCTGCGCATGGTAGAAATGAGAAGCAAGGCGCGGCGCCTGCATTACGAACATGGCTTGGACCTTATTATTGTTGACTATCTCCAGCTTCTCCAGGGTGATACCCGCACTGATAACCGGGTTCAGGAAATCGGTTACATATCAAGAGCTCTTAAAGGGCTTGCCCGCGAACTGAACGTGCCTGTCATCGCTGTTTCCCAGCTTAGCAGGGCGGTTGAATGGAGACAGTCACACGTGCCACAACTGTCCGACCTGCGTGAAAGCGGTTCGATCGAACAGGATGCTGATGTTGTGGCATTCGTATACCGGGAAGAAGTTTACTTTACCGAAGAAGAGTGGTACCGCACCCACGAAAACCAGGAGTACCCCCGCGGACTTGCCGATATAATCGTTGCCAAGCATAGAAACGGCCCGATCGGGCAGGTCAAGCTTCGCTTTAACAGCAGACTTACTTCCTTCGAAAACCTGGCCGCTGACAGCATGCAGTTGAAAGGAAGCGAAGCGCTGTAATGAAAAACTCAACCGGGCTTCCTGCCAGAATGGAATACAGTGCTATACCAAATTTTTACCTTAACCTGGTTATGCCGATGGTTGACAACCTGGAAGAATTGAAACTCAGCCTGCACATATTCAGGGTGATCAATCGTAAAAAAGGGTCCTTGCAATACGCCAGCCGGAGCGAACTACTTGCCGACCCGGCAATAACCGAAGGTCTAAAAAATTGCCCGCAGTCATTGGAGAGAAGCTTTGACGATGCTGTATCCAGGGCAGTTAAAAGAGGAATCCTGATAATTCTCAAGCTCGGCAACGAATCCGAAAATGAAGAAATATACCTGTTGAATACACCGTTAAACAGAGAGGCTGCAGAATCCGGCGAAATAAAAATCGCCAGCAAAAAAACAGATTATCATGTAGCTGTACCGGCAGAGCAAATGCCGGACATCTTTACTCATTATGAAGAAAATATCGGGCTACTTACGCCATTGATCGCAGATGAACTTCGTCTTGCAGAGCAAAGCTATCCCGAAAAATGGATAATTGAAGCTATCAGCGAAGCTGCTTTGAATAATAAGCGCAGCTGGCGATATATATCACGAATACTGGAAAGATGGTTAACCGAAGGGAAGGCCAATGGAACATATCGGCAAAATAATCCAACAGACGACCCGTCAAAATACACCACCGGCGAGTATCAGCGATTTGTCCAGCATTAAACCCGAACCGGCCAACCAACCAACTTGCCCTCGATGTGGCGGCGCCGGTTTCTTCCATCCCAAACTGGCAGACGGAAGGGTTGATTATGCAAGAGTGTCCAGCTGTGGCTGCCACGACCTTATTACTGGAGAGCAAAAAAAGGCAAAGCTGTTTGAATATAGCAATCTTGGCCCACTCGCCCGGATGACATTTGATAACCTGTTGCCGGAAGGCCGCAGCGGGTATAAAACCAGCCAGGCTCTGTTTAGGGCAGCTTACCAGGCAGCCAAAGAATTTGGCAAAAACCCCTGCGGATGGCTGGTCCTTATAGGACCAAGCGGGTCTGGAAAAACTCATCTGGCTGCTGCGGTTGCCGTGGAGCAGCTGCAACAACAAAAGCCGGTTCTATACATCACAGTTCCGGATCTTCTGGAACATTTACGCTCCAGCTATAACCCTTCAAGCGAAACCGATTTTGACAGCCTTCTTCAAGAAGTCCGCAACGCCCCCCTACTGATACTGGACGACCTCGGCGTACACGCCGAAAGCCCCTGGGCAAAAGAAAAACTGGACCAGCTTCTAAGCCACCGCTTTAACCGCGAATTGCCAACCCTGATAACGCTTCTGCCAGAGAACGAGATTGACCAGCGTCTTCAAACCCGAATCAACGATCCGATAATCAGCCGGATTATTTACCTTGAAACAGACCAGGAGGTAACCACTGGTTACAGCTGGGAACCCGGTCTTGAGCTCCAAAAGCAGATGACCTTTGAAACCTTTGATTGGAAAAGGGTCAATCTGCCGCCTGCCCAGCGTGACAATCTGGAAAAAGCATACCGACTGGCGGTTGACTATGCCCACTCTCCGGATGGATGGCTGGTTTGGCAGGGGGTAACCGGCAGCGGAAAAACCCACCTGGCTTCAGCTATCGTCAATTACCTGTTTCAGTCCGGCAAGCAGGCTATGTTCATAGTAGTGCCAGAATTTATCGATCATCTCCGGTCTACATTCAGCCCGGATTCCAGGGTCTCTTATGACCGTTTGTTTGAAAGGGTTAAAACTGCGCCCTTTCTTGTTCTTGACGATTTCGGGGAACAAACCGCTACCCCATGGGCACAGGAAAAACTTTACCAGGTTATAAACTATCGCTACAATGCACGGCTGGCTACTGTGATTACCACCACCCGTTCACTTGAAGAGCTGGACAGCCGGATACGCTCTAGATTCCTGGACCCTAAAATAAGCGCTCCATTCGCCCTTACGGTACCCGATTATCGCGCAGACAGGGCATCCCGCTCGACCACTGCCAAATCGCAGCAGCGCTCGCAAAGCAAGCGTTATAATTTGCGAAGTTGAAATCACCGCTCAACGGGATTAATATTTAAGCAAATGACTAATCAGAGTATGAAGGAAAGGTTACCGGTACTGGTGCTTAATAGCTCTTTCCAACCGTTAAGCATCTGCCAGGTAAGGCGCGCCATAGTACTTATACACGAAGGAAAGGCTGAAATGATAGAGAATGGCATGGGTTTTATCCATGCCATTTCAACGGACTTCCCGCTGCCAACTGTGATACGCCTGGATTACATGGTTCACCCTCCCCGCCACAACAACAAGCTTACCCGGGTAGGCGTTTTTCGCCGTGATAACTACACCTGCCAGTATTGCGGTAAACAAAGCATGGTATTAACCATAGATCACATCATCCCCCGTCACCGGGGAGGAGAGCATACCTGGGAAAACGTCACCAGCGCCTGCCCCAAATGCAATCATCGCAAAGCCGGGCGCACCCCTGAAGAAGCCAATATGAAACTGAATCGCAAACCATGCCAGCCCAGCGTTTATGCCGGCTTTTATCTTCCTCACCGCTTTACAACCGGCATCCCAGCCTGGCAAAAATATATACCCAGCCACAACTAGGCAAGTCACAGATTAAACAACCATGCTAACCGCGCTTTGTCGGACCTTCCTGGTTTCTGGTTATGTCAGATATATTGAACTCGTTGCGAACTCCCCCTTCGAATTCTACAACAACTATGCTTTCCAGCGGACGGCTTGAGATAACCGTTGCTTCTCCGCCAGGCAGCATAACTTTCTCGCCTTCCCTGGGCATTTCCTTTTTCATTTCCCGGTATTGCTCAAACTCGTATCCAAGGCAGCATAAAAGCCTTCCGCATAAACCCGATATCTTCATCGGATTTAGAGGAAGATCCTGCTCCTTGGCCATCTTGATGGATACAGGAGAAAAATCGGATAAAAAAGTGGAACAGCATAACGACCGCCCACAGCGCCCAAATCCACCCAGCAGACGAGCCTCATCCCTCGGGCCAACCTGCCTCAACTCTACACGGGCTCTCAATTTGCGGCTCAGCTCACGGACAAGCTCCCTGAAGTCCACCCTGCTCTCGGCTCCAAAAAATATGGTCACCAGGCTACCATCAAGGCTGAATTCAGCGCGTAGCAGCTTCATAGGGAGGTTCAGCTGCCTTACCAGCTTTTCGCATTCGTCCATCGCCTCCGATTCCCTGGTTTCCATTTCCTGGCATTGTCTGATATCGGATTCATCAGCCAGTCGTACAACTGGTTTTAACCCATCCGGGACTTCTTCTTCTGCTATTTCACAGGGGCCGCCAACAACTCTCCCCAATTCCTGCCCCCTGGCAGTCTCTACGACCACCCGGTCACCATCTTTAAGATCGATGCCAGCCGGATCGAAATGATAAATTTTACCGACCGGCCGAAAACGTACTCCTACAACTAAAGGCATATTTTTACTCCAGGATTATTATAATTTTACCGCGACTGCCTCTGGACATTCCAGGGCAAGCATCATCGTTTCCATCACCAGCCTTGGGGTTACATTATGCCCCAACTGGTCAATTGCTCTGCCGATTGTGAAAAGAATATTACGGATATCTTGGGTACTGTACAATCCTGCCAGCTCCCTGAGAGGCTCAAATACATCACAGTTTATGATGTTTTCTTCTAACCCAAACTGCGCATACAATATATCCCTTGTCAGGGTTTGCCAGATCTTCAGTTCTTCTATCACTGACTGCCGATCGGATCCAAACCGGGCAGATGTATCTTCAGCGTAGGAAAATTTTTCTTCCCGGTTTGCCTGATAAAGACCGAGCAAGCGATCTCTTTTTTCTATGAAATCCGTCAGGATTTTTTGATTTTTCACTGCAGTTATAGCCCATCCAGGGTGCCCTCCACTCAATTGAGCAACCAGCTTCGCTTTTGCATCGTCCACTTTAAACTGTTGGGAAATATACAGCGCCAGATGGCTGTGGTTAACATTTTTAAATACCATGTGCTGGCACCTGGAAACGATTGTGGTTAACACGTTGTCGCTAGACTCAGCCAATAAAATAAACACAACCCGTGGAGGCGGCTCTTCCAGAGTTTTTAGCAAACGATTGGCTGCAAAAGAAGAAAGATTTTCTGCTCCATCAATAATAAAAACCCTCGTCCTGCCCTCAAAGGGAGGAAGACTGGCAGAATGCTGGATTTCCTGTATTTCCCCAGTGCTTATTTCTTTCCGGCTAGCTGCTCCGTCTGGCTGACCGGACAGATCAACCAACCAGACATCTGTATGCAGAAAGGCGTCAATCCGTCTGCATGAATCGCAACAATCGCAAGGAGCGTCCTGCGATTCACAATTAAGAGCTTTTGCCAGATCCATCGCCATCAATTTTTTCCCGGTTTTTTCAGGACCGGTAAACAAATAGGCGTGGTGGAGGCTTCCTTTTTTATGAGTGCTGGCAAGATGGTCCCGCAGGCTATCCTGCCCAAAGACTTTCCACACAGGGCTAGGCTCCATCCTCAATATCAAGGCTGGTCAGGTCTGAATAGGTTTCCCGACGGCGCACAAGACGGCTTTTACCTCCACCAACCATTACTACAGCCGGCTTTAGAGCTCCATTGTAGTTACTGGCCATGGGAAGGCAGTATGCGCCGGCCACCGGTACGGCCAAGATGTCTCCGGTTTCTACAGAGGGCAGCCAAACATCTCTTGAGAGTATATCACCAGATTCACAGAACTTGCCGGCAATGGTTACCTTTTGGTCTGGTTCATCAAGCATTTTACCGGCAGTTGCCACTGCATATCTTGCATCATAAAGAGCGGGGCGAATATTGTCTGCCATACCCCCATCGATAGCCACAAACTTTTCATATCTTTTGGCCTGTTTTATCATACCCGCCCGGTACAGGGCTACACCGGCAGGCCCCACTATAGCCCGTCCTGGCTCAATTATCAGCTTCGGATGCGGCAGATTCAACCGTTCGCATAGCAAAATCATCAAACCGGAAATGGCAGTTGCGTAATTTTCTACCGGTAACGCGCTATCTTCAAGGGTATAATTAACGCCGAACCCACCACCCAGGCTTATTTCTCTTAGAATAAAACCTTCTTCGTCGTGCATTTTTTTACTGAATTTCAGCAATATCTCGAGCGCGTCAGTATACGGGCTGGTTTCGTGGAGCTGGGAACCAAGGTGGCAATGCAAACCAACCAGATTCACTCCTTCCAGTTTCTGAGCTATTCGTATTGCCTCAGGAGCTTCTTCCAGATAGACACCAAACTTGCTCCCGGAATGCCCGGTTGTGATATGGTGATGAGTATGCGCATCCACTCCGGGTGTTATCCTGATAAAAACATCCGGACGGTAATCAGCCCGGCAGGAAAGCCTGTCCAGCATTTCAAGTTCGGTTATATTATCAGCCACGATGTGACCGATTCCGCTCTCAAGAGCAAACATGATTTCTGCTTCTGATTTGTTGTTGCCATGAAAGTAAATGCGTTCGGCCGGAAAACCAGCCGATAAAGCTATCGCCAGTTCTCCTCCACTGACCACATCCAGTTCCATTCCCTCCTGGTCCATGATTTTAGCTATCGACCGGTTAAGGCAAGCTTTAGAAGCATAGGCAACATTGGTATTTTGATAGTATTTGCCAAATTCTTTTTTAAACTCGCGGCACTTTTCCCGAATGTGCCCCTCATCAAACACATAAAGAGGAGTGCCATATAGTGAGGCCAGCGAAACAGCATCACACCCCCCGATAACAAGATGCCCATCAGGGCTGACTGAAGAACTCAGTGTAAACAGTGACAACATATCTGTACTCATAATGATAAGATGATAAGGCAGGCAGTTGATATAGTCAATTTAAACACCCCCGTATATTTCGAGGCTTGCCCAGGCAACTGCCAGCAGCATTCCCTCCTGACTCAAGTTTTTTATTCTGTTTTCAGCTTTACATACTGCCTTTTTTAATATACAATCAGCCACGACCGGTGCGATTACCCCAACCACGAAACCGGTTATGGAGGTATTGCGTTTTGATAAAAGGTATTTTTTTTGATCTGTTTAACACCCTCATCACCTACGACCCACCGCGAGAGGAGACTCAGATCAACTTGTTAAAGAAACACGGTATAAGTATAACAAAAAAAGCGATTTCGCCCGCCATAAAAGCCGGAGACGAGTATTTTTATAGCGAAAATTCCAAATCTCTTATAAAAAACCGCCCGTCAGAAGAGCAAAAAGTATTCTGGTACGAATATCAAGAGAGGATATTGCGCCAGGCCGGAGTTGAGCCTGATCCTGAGCTTGTCAACGATGTGCTGAGAGAATTAGGCCAGGTAAAATACAAAATGGCACCTTTTAACGATGTATTGCCAGTCCTTGAAAAACTAAACCACAATAATTACAAACTGGGGATCATTTCCAATATAGACCGGGATATCAATCCAATGTGCGAGGAAATGGGATTCTCTCCGTTTCTTGATATCATTCTAACCTCCCATCAAACCGGCTTGTATAAACCCGCTCCCGAAATCTTTCAGCTGGCCTGTGAAGAAACTGGTGTTGACCTAAAGCAGGCGCTTTACGTGGGCGACCAATACCAGATAGACGTTGTTGGTGCTGAAAAGGCAGGTATGACCGGCGTGCTGGTAGACCGTGATGATCTTTTTGATGACAATCTGCAGGAAGGTTATCGCATCTCTTCCCTGCTTGGACTACCCGATCTTATTGCGGAAGTAATAACCTCCGGGTGAGTTCCCTTTTTGCACTCCTGAGGTAAAAACACGCCTCTCATTCATTAGTATCTGGTAAAACGCGTAACGCTTAAATGCGGAAACAGTGCGTATGTTACCAGGAGTACTATCCGTGGAAGATCCTTCGTCGGGCTGGCGCCCGACTCAAGGATGACACGGGTAATGGGGCGCCCAACTCAAAAGTGGCGTAGACAATGGGCTGCTCTCCTCCAAAAAGACACAATAGGGGTGTCATTCTGAGTGTAAACGAAGAATCTTATAAGATTAGAGCTCGCCCATACGAAAACAGCCCATGTTACGGCGGGCACTATTGCGGGGAAGATCATTAAATGAAAAGCCTTCAAAAACACGTGTCACCCTCGAGCGCCAGCGAAGGGTCTTTTAAGATTAGAGCTCGCCCATACGAAAACAGCCCATGTTACAACGAGCGCTATCCGTATAAGATTCTTCGTCGGGCTAATGCCCGACTCCAGGATTACACGGTTAATGGGGCGCCCAACTCAAAAGTGGCGCAGGTTATAAAGGCCTCCTTCGGGAAGGCAACCGATTAACACACATCTTTAAGACTACTGAGTTTAAGAGGATTTTTTCTTGCGGGCTTTCCTGGGGGGTTGCGGCTTTTCGCCCTCAGATTCCCCGGCTTTCGGTTCTGGTTTTTCTTTCTTTTCAGCTTCAGCCGGCTCCCGTTCTTTGGATTCTTCCTTTTGCGGCTTTTCCTGTTTAGGCGGTTCCTCCTGGCGCCTGAGCCAGCGTTTATACTCATCAAGTGACGGCGGAGCTACGAAAAATACTTCGATATCGGCAGGAAACTGAATACGGTGGTTCTCGGTTACAACAAGTAAACCAATTTCATCACTGCCCAGGCTTTTATCCAGCCTGGTTGCCATTTCTTTATTTCTCTGTTCCTGCGTATTCTGATAAGATTGCAGAACGGTAGTAAGAACCTTGTGACTGTATAGCCCGGTAGACAGGCAGCGCCCCCAATCCATGAATTCATTCAGAAGATCACTATCTTCAATGGATGTGAATTCGCCACCCTGTTCAATCATTTTCCTGGCCAGGTTATAACTGCCTGAATTGAGTGAAGCCAGCATTGAAAGACCGCTTTCTCCGTCCAGGGCTATCATCTCATGGTAAAACCGCTTTACGCGACCGATGCGTGACTCAAGACCGTGTATCTGGCTTAATGCCTCCTGCCAATAGTGCTCTACGATTTCCTGCAACTCTTTGGGGGGAGAAGGCGGTGTAAAAATCAGGGGCACCAGAAACAGACGCCTGCCGTTTTTAAACTGTTCTGCATCAGGTTTGGTGATCCGCCCAAGTTCTTCAGCCATAATATAACCTCCCGTTTACTGCTTAATATATTTTAGGAAACATATCTTGTTTTGACAACCCATTACCGCCAGGCTGTTTCCAGGACTTGCCGCCTGAGGTTGGTACTGCCCGGATTTGTGTGATGGGTTCACAAGTAATATAATGTCAGCATATATTCGCTGAAAAAGAGGCCGACCAACGGCAACTACCTCTTCAAAGGTTCATAACGTAACTTATATTTATTTCACAGTTTATTTCCCTGTCGCACGAGTGCCAGGCTTATATAACAGACCTGTATTATAAACAAAAAAGGAAGTATAAACTCAATGCTGGTAACCGTAATGATCGAAATCCCCAAAGGGAGTCGGAACAAATATGAATACGACCCCGAGACCAAAGCCATAAAATTAAATCGTATGCTTTTTTCAGCAGTACACTACCCCAGTGATTATGGGTTTATCCTGGATACCTTGGCCGGTGATGGAGATGCCCTGGATGCACTGGTAATGGTGTGGGAGCCTACTTTCCCGGGATGCGTGATTGACGCCTATCCGGTTGGCCTTTTTAGCATGAGGGATGAAAAAGGCCCGGACGAAAAGATCCTCTGCGTTCCGGTGAATGACCCCATGTGGAACCACATCAAAAAACTGGAAGATGTTCCACCGCACATGCTTAAGGAGATTGAGCACTTTTTTACTGTTTACAAAGAACTTGAGGCCAAGAAAACCGGTATTTACGGATGGCAGGACCAGGACGCCGCCATCAAGATTATCGAGGAATCAAGAGAAGCATTTAAAAATATCCGCCCGTCATAAAGGCTTAAAGCCAGGGCATTATATGATTAAGGAGAAGAAATGGTCACTGCACAGAACGGAGAAACTGTAAAAGTACACTACACGGGCATGTTCAGCGATGGACAGGTTTTTGATTCATCCATCAACCGCGAGCCGCTTGAGTTCACTATTGGTGAAGGTTCAGTGATCCCGGGCTTTGACTCAGCAATAGTCGGCATGAAGGTTGGAGAGAATAAAACCATCACCATCCCCTGTGCCGAAGCTTATGGAGAACGCAACGATAATGCTATCGCAACTATTGACAGGTCTCAACTGCCCGAGGGTCTGGAGCCGAGTATCGGCCAGCAATTAAGCGCAAGCCGCCCTGATGGAACCGGAGCCATAGTCACCATCACCAAAGTGGAAGAAAACACTATTACCGTAGATGGCAACCATCCTCTGGCCGGGAAAGATCTCACTTTTGATTTGACGCTGGTAGGAATTAAATAGCCTGAATACTTCCCTGCTTAAAAAATAAAAAGCGGCACAGCAAGTGCGTTGCTGTGCCAGGTTCACTGAGATCAAACAGTGTTCTATTGCCAGACACTCTGTTAATTTACGCCGTCTGTTAAGACTGAAAATGGACTCATTATTCTTTTTCCAGCCGTTTGCCGGTGTTTAAATATACCAGTCCACCAATTATGACTGCCAAAAACAATCCCCACGAAATCCAAAACAAATAGTCTGCAAATTCGAACCACAAAGAAACCAGACCGAACACAAGTAAAATTCCGGCCGCTATCATCAGCAGATTACCCACATACCGGGTCATCTTTTTTTCATCGATTTTCTTTTTTTCTTCTTCAGAGGCAGTGTTATATCCTGCAACAAGCATGCTCAACTTAAAAACTCGAGTTATAAACCCCAGGAACAACAGCAAAGCACCCGAAGCCAGGTTAGCTATCCACATAAAAACACTCCATTATTAATCGAAGACAGTGTTAAATTATACCGGGCAGTTCACTTGCCGGCAATCAAAATGAACTTATTATCTCTTGCTGAACCACTATTGACACCGGATAATATCGGGGTACAATGGGCATTGGGAAGAGCAGATGGAATACAGCGAAGTTTTAGGCTGGATAGCCCTGGTTTTAATGGCGATCGGCTTGCCGATATTTGTGATATGGGCAATCGTTCAATGGGTGCAATTTTTCCAAAAGAAAATACAGCTATCAAAAAGAATATCGCTCACCATAACCGCTCAGCTTGTATTTTATGCCCTGTTAACGTCGGCCGTTATATTTGCCGTAATCATCAATATTGCCCAAAGCATCGAAGCCTCTCATAGTCTTCTGGGTATTTTACTTTACGCTATCATTACTTTTCTGGGCAGTATAGGGTTTATTGCCATTACGCTTGAAGTTGCCAGGAGGCTGCATGTTGTTGCCGGGGGATTGATTTTTATGATTAGTGGTATTTACCTCCTGGCATCAATCCTGATGAGTGATTTGACTACATTACCCCTGTTCAATGAACCCGGAGTTTTGGTGGTGTTCCTGTTCCTGACATTTATAGCCCTGGCAGCATCGGGAATAATCCTCATACTCAGGGGCAAAAGCATATACCCTGGAATCAGCCATGCCAACACAAAATAATTTACAAAAAAATAAATCAGGAAGACTTCTTTTGGCTGTTCTTCTACTCACTTTTACAGCATCTGCGTTCGCCAGCGGCTGCAATAGTCCAGTTCAAACCAAAACCATAACGGTAACTACAGTTGCAGAAACCCCTGTTATTTCCTGGCTGGATATTCCAACCTATTATCAGATGAGTGAAAAGGTTGAAACTGAAACCGGCGAGGTGTTTGCTATAGCACTACCCAGAAACCCCAGATTGGGGCTGGTTTGGACGGTCACACATGACAACAGCTGCCTGGAATTAATAGAAAGCAGCTATGTTTGGTTCGGGATAGATTTTATGGACGACAGGGGCAACCAGTACTTTATTTTCAAAGCGATTGACAGCGGCACAACCCAGGTCGAGTTTTTATATTCACATACTATCCTTGGGTCGTCTGTCCGGGATGAGAAAACTTTTGAAGTAAGCATCCGTTAGGCTGGCAAAAGGCGGGGATTACAGCGCGCAAATCGTTTTTATTTCCATGATTGATATGCTTGAATACACTATGTACGATTGCTTGTTTTATAGCGGCCTGTAACACACCACCAACCAAATAAAATTAAAGCTAGAGCGGGCATGAGCAGGATCAGCCAGACGGCAGATAAGTAATTTAATACGTATACACATGTCATCAAGCCCAACAGCGAGCCTGTAACAACCGAAAGCAATTCATACCATTTTACTGATACTCCTTTTGCATAAGCCCAGTAACCAAAAACGAATACGCCTCCAATAAAGACAGTGTATAAAATAGGTATTACAAAGAAATTATCCATTTTTGCACCTCTCCCGATTCACTGTTTACTCCTGCAACTTAGCTAGACCTGCTTGCAACTCTGCAATACCTTTTTACTCAGATTGATATATTGATAGTAACTCAACCTCAGGCCTTGTTCAATACCTGCTTTTCCTGAATTCCAGTTATCCTTTAACCCGCCCCACCCATGTATTAAGGTTATAACCATATGAAACCGCATTGTCTGCCCTGCCCAACCAACAGTGCTGGCTGGCTGTAAAAAATAGTAAAAATCATTGACAACAGGAAATCAAGTTGTACAATTGAGCGAAGCAGTACAGGTAAATAAGTAGAAGGGGTTCGATTATGCTGGCTTCATATGCAATTGAATTAATACAATCGTTACCATTGGCAATTAATCCTCCCGGCCCGATAGAAGTAGCTATAATTCTATTTCCCTTATATTTTGTACCCACTATAATTTCACTTGCCCGAAACACCGATAACAAACTTACAGTATTCCTGCTGAACTCTCTGTTGGGATGGACTTTTATTGGCTGGGTAGTTGCACTGGTTTTGGCGTTGACCAAGAGCAGTAAAAAAGACCAGGCTTTGCCAGTTAGAGGCTCTACTCATGCTCATATTGAAACAGAAGGTTATTGTACAAACTGCGGAACAAAAACAAATAAAGGCATGAAATACTGCCCGGAATGCGGAACCAGGTTAACAACCTCTGATTCCTAGCATCTGGATAAACTGGCAACAGCAGGAATTCCGTTTATGCTGTTATGAGATCAGAAAAGTAATCTTCCTGTCAGATGAGATAGTAACAGTGACTGCCCTGTGTTAGTTACCCCAGCTTCATAATGCTCAGGAAGGCTTCTTTGGGTACTTCCACCTTGCCGATCATCTTCATCTTCTTTTTGCCTTCTTTTTGCTTTTCCAGAAGCTTCCTCTTGCGGGTTATGTCGCCACCATAGCATTTGGAAAGCACATCCTTACGACGGGCAGAAATATCTTCCCTGGCAACGATCCGGCCACCTATAGCCGCCTGCAAAGGCACTTTGAAAAGCTGGCGAGGGATTGAATCCTTCAATTTGCTTACCACCGCTTTGCCGATATCATGAGCTTTTTCCGGAGGTATAATGCGGCTGAAAGCATCCACTTTCACATCATTAACCAGTACGTCCAGCTTCACCAGCTTAGCCTCCCGGTAACCCAGCAGCTCATGGTCAAGGGAAGCATACCCCCGACTGCGGCTTTTTAAATAGTCATAAAAAGTTGTCAGCATGCTGCGCAATGGCATTTCGTATTCAAGCTGAACCCGCTGGCCAGTTTCGCCCAAAGCGGTAAACTGCCCAAGATACTCGGTATGCTTGTACACCCCTTCAAATTCCTGCATGACTTCCATCAGTGCGCCAATAAAGTTGGAAGGGGTCACCACCGAAATCCTGACCCACGGTTCTTCGATTTTTGCAATTTCGGAGGGATCAGGAAAATCCACCGGGCTGGTAACATCGCTTATTTCGCCGCTGGTTTTGGTTACCATGAACTTTACCCCCGGGATAGTTACAACCAGCGAAAGCCCAAATTCCCTCTCCAGCCTCTCTACAACAATATCAAGGTGTAGCAACCCCAGAAATCCACAGCGAAAACCCTGCCCCAGAATTGGGCTTGCTTCCGGCTCGAAAGTCAGTGAAGCATCGTTTAAGTTCAGTTTTTCTATCGCCTCCCTGAGGTCAGCGTAATCATCGGCCTGGGTAGGGTAAATGCCAGCATAAACCATCGGTTTGGGCAGGTCGTACCCGATAAGCGGTTCAGTTGCACCGCCCGAGACAACAGTTACCGTATCTCCAACCCTGCATTCAGCTACACTCTTTAAACCGGTTGCTATGTAGCCGACCTCACCAGCTTGCAGTGATTCAGCCGGAGTGGGGTCAGGAGCGAAATATCCCAGCTCCAGCACTTCCATCTGGGTGCCCTCTCCCATCAACCTCACCTTGCTGCCTTTTTCCAGCCTTCCGTCAACCACCCGAACGTAAGCGATGACTCCCTTGTAATCATCGTAATGGGAGTCAAAAATAAGAGCCCTGGTAGGGAGATTCAAATCGCCACCCGGAGGAGGGATCCGATCGACAATCGCCTCGACGAGTTCGCCAACTCCCTGTCCTGTTTTTGCACTGATAAAAAAGGTTTCGCTGAGGTTGTAGCCCAGTACGCTTTTTATCTCTTCCATGACCCTTTCGGGCTCACTTCCGGGAAGATCTATCTTGTTGATGACAGGGATCACCACCAGGTTGTGTTCCATGGCTATATAGATGTTGGCCAGGGTTTGCGCCTGGATTCCCTGAGTGGCATCGATAACCAGCACGGCGCCTTCACAGGCAACCAGTGTACGCGAAACTTCGTAAGAAAAATCAACATGGCCTGGCGTATCGATAAGGTTAAGCCTGAAGTGCTCTCCAGCACGGTTTTTATAATCCAGCCTGACCGCCTTGGCTTTGATCGTGATTCCCCTTTCGCGTTCAAGCTCCATGCTATCCATAACCTGCTCGGTCACTTTGCTTCTCTTCATGGTACCGGCTATATCGATCAGCCGGTCAGCCAAAGTCGATTTACCATGATCGATATGAGCGATTATGCAAAAGTTTCTAATCAAGTTCTGGTTCATTCTCTCTCCATTGCTACCTGGTTTGTGTCGTTCTGAGCTGAAGACGCTGGGAGAAACCTCCAAAACACCTCATTACCCAGCAATCTCCCTCTTGGAGTTAACTTTATGTTAACTCCATTATTTTCAATAAGTCCGTAGGATTCAAGCTCCTTTATCTCCTTGCTGTTAACAGACAGAATGTCTGTTTTGTAATCATTATTGTAGCTGCTTATCTCTACTCCTTCTTCCAGCCTCAAGGCAAGTATCGCTGCTTCAGCCGCAGCCATCTCCGGGCTGATGGTTTCATCACTTTCGACGGCTGCCCCATTACCCGTAAACGCATCGATGTATTTTTCCAGAGAAGAGGTATTCAAAAAACGATGCCCTCCAATATGTGAGCAGGCTCCAGCACCCACCCCAATATATTCTTCGTTTTTCCAGTAAACCATATTGTGCCGGCATTCAAAACCTGGCTTTGCCCAGTTTGAAATCTCATAATGCCGGTAACCTTTCGCCGCCAGTATCTTTTCAGCCAGTTCGTATTGTTCGGCGCTGACATCCGGATCAATAGTGGGCAACTCACCAGCTTCAATCTTTTCCATCATTGCAGTGCCACTCTCCAGGCTCAGGCCGTAAAGGGAAAGGTGCTCCGGTTCCAGGCTCAAAACTCCTTCCAGGGTGTACTGCCAGGATGGCAAGGTTTGGCCGGGAATACCGTAAATCAGATCCAGGTTGATATTTTTAAAACCGACTCCGCGAGCGTATGCCACTGCATTCAATCCTTCAGCCGAGCTATGCAGACGACCCAAGACGCCTAGCTCTCCGTCATCAAGGCTTTGCAACCCGATACTAAGACGGTTTACCCCCGAAGAGAGCATTGCGTACAGGTGTTTATGGTTGATTGTTCCCGGATTGGCCTCAAGGCTTATTTCTATTTCCCTGTTTTGCGGGAGATGAGTGCCGATACACTCAAGCAGCCTGCTTATATGATCAGCCGGAAGAAGGCTTGGGGTACCACCCCCGAAATAAACACTTTTCAACATCCGGTTATCAACGCGCTGGATTATTTCCCTGGTAAGCGCTTGCGAATATTGCTCCATGGCATCCTGTCTGCCAGAGTAAGACACGAAAGAGCAGTAAGAGCATTTTCTGATGCAAAAAGGGATATGTATATAAAGAGAAATATTTGCAGCCATATTCCAGTTGATTATAACAGATAAAGCTCCGCATCCCATAAACCAAAACCACCTCGCGCCTCCGGTATTGACATTATTATATTACTGGGTTTACAATTCTTATAAGCGCATATGCGCATTAAAGAAATTAATCCGAGATGAAAATCACAGCGAAAATGTTTAAAGCTCTCAGCGACGAGACCAGGCTACGTATTCTTAACATTCTACTGATGCGTGAATGCTGTGTCTGTGAAGTAATGTCGGCACTTGATATCTCTCAAACCCGCGCATCTCGCAATTTAAACCAGTTATACGATGCAGGGTTGCTAACCATGACCAGGGAAGGCCAATGGTCATTATATTCTGCAAATAAAAGCAAAGCCTCCCCTCTTGTTACCTGCCTGCTCCATAACATAGAAAGCATGTTGAAGAACGATGAGCAGGCGAGTTATGACAGATACAACCTTCAAAATATCCAGCGGGTCATAACCGGTAATTCCTGTTGCGCAAAAAAAGAGCAAGCGGCTGAAGACCAGTTCGTTTGGATATTAAACGAAATGGTTAAGCCGGGAAGGAAGAGTTAAAAGTAAATGGAACTTCTTGCCGAACTTGCCCAAGGAGGATGGAATGCCCTGCTGGAATACCTTTCAGCGCATGTAATAACATGCCTGGTTCCGGCTTTTTTTATCGCCGGTGCAATATCGGTTTTTATTTCCCAGAATGCCGTGCTTAAGTATTTTGGCCCTAACGCCAATCGATTTCTCTCATATGGCGTCGCTTCTGTTTCCGGCACGATTCTGGCAGTTTGCTCCTGTACAGTTCTTCCACTTTTTGGAGGCATATATAAAAGGGGAGCCGGTATCGGTCCGGCTGTCGCATTTCTCTATTCCGGACCTGCCATCAACGTTCTGGCGATCACCTATTCTGCCCGCCTGCTGGGGCTTGATCTTGGGATAGCAAGAGCGATCGGTGCGATACTGTTTTCAGTAGCTATCGGGCTCATAATGGCATTCATATACCGCAACGAAGATCGAAACAAGAAAAATGACGCGGCCTTTGCCAATCTTTGCGATGATCCGGACGCCAAGAAGTGGTGGCAGCAAATAGTATTATTTGTAGTTCTGGTTGGAGTGCTTCTTTTTGCGGCTTCCTCCAACTGGATAATGCTGGGGGTCAGTCTGGCGGCTTTGGTGATAATCGTATGGAAATGGTTTACGCGTGATGAATTTGGTATATGGATGAAGGAAACCTGGCGGTTCGTCCGCCTTATCACCCCCTGGCTGCTGGTAGGTGTTTTTGCTGCCGGCATCATAACTGTACTTCTTCCTGAAGCTGCAGTCGGGCGGTTTGTTGGTGGTAACAGCATCGGTGCCAATTTCTTTGCCTCGATATTCGGTTCATTGATGTATTTCGCCACCCTTACAGAAGTACCCATAATCAAGGCTCTGATGGATCTTGGTATGGGCAAAGGCCCGTCTCTGGCTTTGCTGCTGGCGGGTCCAGCTCTTTCTCTGCCCAATATGCTGGTTATACGTTCTATTATGGGAACCAAAAAAACCCTTACCTATGTTGGGCTGGTGGTGTTATTTGCCACCATTTCAGGACTTATCTTTGGTGCTGTTGCTTAATAATCATTAAAGGAGAAAAACATGGACATTAAAATTTTAGGACCGGGCTGTGCCAAATGCCACAAGCTGGACAAATTAGTACGGGAAGTAGTGGACGAAATGGGAATATCAGCCAAAATAGAATACATCCAGGACATGGGAAAAATAATGGATTACCCCATTCTCACCACACCGGGCCTGGTAATAAATGAAGAAGTTGTTTGCGCCGGCAAAGTACCAGCCAGGCAGGAAATTGCAGAAATGCTTTCCAAAGCGCAAGCCGGTTAAGCGTATTATAAAAAGTCTTTATGCCTGAAAGGAGGCATATTATGAACAAAAATAAACTAGTACCAGTACTAATTATGACCTTTCTTGTTGCCGTTTTTGGGGTAACAGGGTGCAATGGCAACTCCGGCCAAACGACTCCCCCTCCACACACCGGCGATGCAGACATGGTAGAGGTAAACTTTTTTTACGAGTCAGATAACTGCTTTTGCCTTGATCTGGCAGTTGAGTGGGTAAATACCGTCATGGATGAAGATTACGGACAGGAAGTCGAAGACGGGACTCTTGTCTATAAAAGCCACGATACCAGGGACCCCGCTACCAAACCGCTCATGGATGAGTTCAAAGCATCCAAATTTGCATTTTTCATAACCACGATAAGTGATGGGGAAGCAACCAGCACCTGGCAAGTGAGCAGAATTTGGCTATATACCGATACAACCGGAACCAACCAGGAACTCAAGAACAAATTTATCGGCGAGCTCAAGAAAAACATGGATAAAGCTCTCTACGGAGAAGAATAATGGCATGGCTGTCTGATTTTTTTCATAACCTGTTTCTTAATACCGAAATAACTCTGATTGCAGCTGTATTGCTCGGATTGATGGCCTCCGTCGGCCCCTGTACGCTGGCAACCAACGTAGCTTCTATCGCTTATATAAGCCGCCGTATCACCGACCGCAAATATGCCATCATGGCCAGTCTGCTCTATTCGCTCGGACGCATGATAACCTACACTCTTATTGGCCTGCTGATAATCGCCATAGGAATGGAAACACCGGCCATACGCAACTTCCTGGAAGACGTGGGAACATATGTACTCGGCCCCCTGCTTATTCTGGCCGGGATCCTGATGCTTGTTATCGATCGTTTCTCCTTCGGTGGAGGCGGCAGAATCACCGCGCTGGGAAACAAGGTTTCCGATTGGGGTTTAGTTGGTTCTTTTCTAATGGGAGTTATATTCGCCCTCGCTTTTTGCCCATACAGTGCTGTACTTTTCTTTGCTGTGCTTATACCTATGGCTCTTACTTCAACCGGGGGAGTTTTCCTGCCTCCACTGTTTGCCATTGGAACAGGGTTACCGGTTATTTTCTTCGGAATGTTAATCGCAGCCGGAGTGACAGCCGTATCAAGATGGGTCAACAATCTGGGCAAAACCGAAAAAATACTTCGAATCGTGATGGCAATAATATTTATTGGAGTTGGCATCTATTACCTTACACAGATATAGGATTATCGAAACCTGACGGAGGAAGAAGATGAAAAAATCAAATGACGAAAAGAGTAAAAACACCGGATCTGCACCGAGCGGAATATCCAGGCGCAGCTTTTTGAAAAGCACCGGGCTTATAACCGGAAGCCTGGCACTGACATCGATTGCGGCTGCAACCGGCTGTAATTCAGAGGACCCGACAACCACTGCTCCCACTTCGACAACACCTACCACTACTGCGCCACCTACCACTACACCAACCTCAACTACCCCGCCGACAACTACAGCTGGCAACGGTGATTTTGTTTATGTGCCTCCTAAAACAAACCCGCCATTGGAAGATACCGTCGGCTGCACCAGCAAGGTTGCCACCGATAGACTCTATTCCTATGAACACGTATGGGTAAAACCACTGCACGACGATCTGGCAGTAATAGGGCTTAGCGATAAAATGCATCTACTGTTGGGAGCTGTTGAAAGGGGGGAGGTTACCTTGCTGTCGAAAGGCAGCGACCTGGCTTATGACGGCTGGCTGGGGAATTTTGAAGGCCAGAAAATGAACGTTGACATGTACAGCCCCGTGAGTGGCACAATCGTACAGGTAAACGAAGATCTCTACGTCAATGCTCTCATCATGCAAGCCGAACCATATTTGAGGGGTTGGATATACGTCGTAAAACTCTCTAAACCGGAGGAGTTGGATAGTCTGCTGACCGGTATCGAATATGCCATTTACAACACAAATCCGGATATGTAAGGCGGGCATGCTATTATAGACAGGATGAATAAATGTTGGGTGTGGGACCTCGGTTTAATTGAATATCAGGCAGCTTACGCCGCACAGTTCAAACTTGCCGAATTAAGGTACAGGAAAGAAATTGAAGACGTTTTACTGGTCATGGAACATCCACCTACTGTAACTCTGGGAAAATTCGGCAAGGCCGAGAATGTGCTTGCAGATGAAGAGGAACTGAGCCGCAGAGGAGTGGAAGTTTGCCGCACCAATCGGGGCGGCGATACAAGCTTTCATTGCCCGGGGCAGCTTGTAGTTTACCCGATTATGGACATGCGAGCGCGGAGAGGAGAACTTCGCCGGTTTATGCATGACCTCGAACAGACAGTTATTGACACTGCCAGACACTTCGGTATATACGCCGAAAGATGGCAGGAGCACCCGGGAGTATGGGCAGAAGGAAAACAGCTTGCGGCTATCGGTCTCCATTTTACAAGAGGTATCAGCATGCACGGAATTTCGCTTAACATCAACCCTGAGCTTGACGATTTCAAGATCATCAATCTGTGCGGGATTCCAGGCAAAGAGCCTGCCTCAATTACAAGTCTCAGCGAAAAAAAGGTTACAGTCGACGAGGTCAAGCCGGTTTTCCTCGACACTCTGTCTCGCATTCTTGATATCCAGACAGAACCGCTGAACGACACTCACATGAAAGGAGAGATTTTTGGGTAAAAGGCTTCCAGACTGGTTTAAACAGAGAATCCCCAGGGTAGATGAAATAGCCGACGTTTCTTACGTGCTGAGAGACTTGAAACTCAACACTGTATGCCAGAGCGCACTTTGCCCCAACATGTGCCAGTGTTTTGCCAAAAAAACCGCCACCTTTATGATAATGGGAGATGTTTGCACCCGCAACTGCACATTTTGCGCCATAACAAAAGGCAAACCATCCCCGCTGGACAATGGCGAACCAGAGCGGATCGCAACAGCAGTAAAAAGGCTCGGCCTCGAATACGTTGTTATAACTTCTGTAACGCGAGATGATCTTGATGATGGAGGAGCATCCCATTTTGCCAGAACCATTGAAACTGTTCGCTTGGTCTGTCCGGGTACAAAAGTTGAAGTGCTAATTCCAGATTTTCAGGGGCTTGACGCTGCCATTGAAACAGTTATAAACGCCAAACCTTCTGTTATTAACCACAATATTGAGACTGTGCCCAGGCTTTACAGCCAGGTAAGACCGCTTGCCGGTTACCGGCGTTCACTCGATTTGCTAAGCTCAATTAAGAAAATTGACCCGGGAATGGTTACAAAATCAGGCCTGATGCTAGGCCTGGGAGAAAAGCGTGAAGAGGTTATTGAAGTTATGAAGGAATTGCGCAAGGCGGGATGCAATCTTATCACGCTGGGGCAGTACCTTGCCCCATCAAGCCAGCATCATCCGGTTATAAATTATGTAACACCGAAAGAATTCTCCGGTTATATCCAGCCTGCTCTGGAAATGGGTTTTTCCGGTATTGCCTCTGCACCGCTGGTAAGAAGCTCCTATAAAGCCGCTGAGCTATACCAACAAGGCAGACCTTGCGCATAAAAATATGCCTGTTTTTGAAGCGCAAGTACATTAAAAAAAGAATATCATAATTAAAACCGGATACTGCCATCCGGCATACGCGTCAACCCTTGCATCTTCTCCAGGTACATCTGCAAAGCAATGCCTCCTTTGCTCCCGGCTTCTCCAGCAAGCGAAAGTAATGCTTCCCAATCCTCGGCAGATCTCTCTTCCCCGCCTGCCCGGTTTTCAAATTCGTTAACGTAATCAGTTGCATCAAGCAACCAAACCGGTTTTCTTTTTTTAAGCTTTACCTGTATGAGCCGCGAGCCAGGTTCTTTTGCTAAGACTGCCGGGCTTTGAACTACGATTTCATTTTTCTTTACACTAAAAGTATGAGCAAACGCCGGGCAGGAAGGAATGGCCAACTGACCAACCGGGAAATAATCCGGATTGGTATGGAAAGATATGGTATAGGGGTGCACACGACACGCCCAGGCGCGGGCAGGATGGACACTGCAACGGTTATCAAAAAGAAAAATGCAGTGCGGACGCTTTGAAAGAACGTTACGCACCAGCTGCTTTTTCTCGTCTTCCGAAAAGTTATCCTTAACATATTCCAGCTGAAGCCACCACTCTTCAAGACGAAATGGATTCAGGCGGCTCATAGTGACCGGATAAATGCCATGGCCGCAACAGTGGCCATCAGGGCAGTTCTGGCATTTAGACCACAAAGGCTCTTTGGCATATAAACGCTTGACGTCATCATCAAAGCGTTCTTTAAAATCTGCAAGCCAGGTAAGGCTTTCATGTAAGGACATGCTTTATTTTAACCCATGTTTTTTATTTATTCCAGCTTTGAGATGTTGACGATATTATGCAGTAATATTATAATTTAGATAACAGTGGATATTGTGGACTAATTATATCTGCTATTAATCTTAGCCATCACACAAATCCTCCAATTCTGTTTTCGCGCAAAACAACAGGAGGGCAAAAATGAAAATAATATTATCGCCCAAAGCAAAGAAAGGGCAAAGAGCAACTTCCTCGGTTGCTGCAGTTGTTATCGTAATACTTGTTTTGGTTATTATGCCAGCCTCCAGTTGCAGCCAGAATACACTTACACCCCCTCCCGCCACCACCATAACAGAGACTCCCATAGAAGTTGACCCTTTAGAGCTCTACGAAGAATATTTGGCAGACCCCGAAAGCACCAAGGAAAAATACCAGGGCAAAAAACTGTTTTTCCCTCACGTAGAGGTCGAAAAAATGAGCTTCCTGGGCGAACCTCCTGACCCTGAGAAATTTGTACAGATGGGCAACGTGAAGTTTAGAGTGCGTTATCATTCCCAGCTTAACAATATCCGGGAAGGTGAGGGTTACATAGTCGAGGCTACTGGAACCTTATGGGGAATGCAGTGGACATACCTTATTATAGAAGATTGCTGGCTCAGAGTAATCTATCCTCCGGGTGGTGCTACTGATTTGCCGCCGGAATATTAAGCTTGCATACACAAGCATAAATATTATATAGTTAATGAAACCTTGTTATACAACGTTACAACGAATGGAATAGCTCTGTATGAATAAAGAACAAAGCCAGAATGCTAAACGCGCGCCCAACAGGGCTACCCTGGGTATCAAACTAAGCACTAAAAACAAGCTGGATAAAAACCGCGCTCCCGGCCAGTGTTATGACGGCTTTATCTGCCAGATGATTGAACTCTGGGAAGAGGTTAATGGCAGTCGCTTCAACAAACCGGGAGTTCACACAGACAACGGTAACATATGATACCACAAAAAACCCCGCACTACTGTAATATGACTTAACACGGAGTTTTTACACAGACTAGTAAAGGAGGTGGTACTAAAAAGAAACAAAACATAATTTCCTAAAACTTGTTTTTCCAGACCAAAAGGTTAATTTATTAGGAGGTCGATTAAGACAATTATGTCCGAACAAGAGGAGACCAAACAAATCTCCAGAAGGCAGTTTTTGAAGAACGCCGGAATCGTTGTCGGCGGTACCGCCGTCGGTTCCTCGTTCATTCTGGCAGCCTGCAAGGGAGACGCAGAAGAAGTAACCAAGACGGTTACGGTTACTACCGCTACTGCCAAGTTCAAATGCCCCTACGATGGCCAGGAGTTTGACACTTATGCCGAACTGCAAGCCCATGTAGAGGCTGCCCACAAGGAAGGCGATCCTATCACCTTCACCAAGTTTGTAAGCCCCTACGACGGAGCTGAATTTGACTCACTGGAGGCCCTTAAGGCCCATCTCGACGCTAACTTCATGACCGCTGGCATACCCGGTGTCGTATCCTTCGTAGTCAATGGCAATCCGGTTACCCTCAAGGTTGAAGACTACTGGACCCTCGACTTTGTCCTTCGCGACAGGCTGGCCCTTTACGGAACCAAGGTCGGCTGCGGCGTTGGTCAGTGCGGTGCCTGCACCGTTCTGGTAGACGGCGTACCCACCTTCGCCTGCCTTACCCTGGGCATCGAATGTGGCGGCAAGAACATCGAGACCATCGAAGGTCTTTCCAACGGCACCAACCTCAGCCCGCTGCAGCAGAAAATGCTGGATAACGAAGCCTTCCAGTGCGGTTTCTGCACCCCCGGCTTCATCATGGCCGCCAAGGCTCTGCTGGCAGAAAATCCCAATCCTACTGTTGACGAAGTGCGCGAAGCTGTTGCCGGTCACATCTGCACCTGCCACAACTTCAAGGCCACCATCGCAACCATAGCAGGAGGAGTATAATATGGCTCTTGTAGAAAAACCAGAACTGAAAGTAATTGGCCAACTGGCCAACCCCGACAAACTCGGCGCCAAGATCGTCACCGGTAATGCCGATTTTGCCAGCGACCGCCTTGCCGGCCGTAAGCTTTACGGCGCCATCAAATGTTCCACCATCATGAAAGGCGTCATCACCAATATCAACGCTGATGCCGCTCTTGCCGAACCCGGTGTAAGAGCAGTTGTTACCTACGAAGATGTTCCCAACTGGACAGAAGGCATCTTTAAATGGGGACAGGAAGTAGCCGGTGTTATCGCTGATGACCCCTACATCGCCGAGCGCGCCTGTGACCTCATCGAGGTTGAATATGAAGAGCGCCCGGGCGTTTTCGACACAGACGAGGCCATGCAGGCCGGCGCACCGCTTAGCGGTATCCGCCCGGATACCAACTACTATACAGCTACCGACCTGACCCGCGGCGACCCCGATGGGGCCATCGCCAGCGCTCCGGTCCAGCTGGAAACCATCCAGGGCTACTCCACCACCTACCAGCATGCCACCCTTGAACCGCACCAGTCGGTTGCATGGTGGGTCGGGGAAGACCTTTATGTCTGGATTCCCAGCCAGCACATCCACGGCGCAAAGAATGCCGTTGTCAATGCTTTCGGCATGCCGGCCAACAAGGTTCACCTCTTTACCCACTTCACCGGCTGTGGACATGGAGACAAGACCGGTGAAAACACCGCTATCGTCTCTGCCGCCATGTCAAGGAAAGTAAACGGCGCTCCGGTCAACCTGATCAAGACCCGCCAGAAGAGTATGCTTACTCACAGCTGGCAGTTTGCGGTTAAATCCACCATCAAATGGGGAGCAACCCAGGATGGCAAGATCCTCGGTGTAGATGCCAAGTTCTGGGGAGACGGCGGCAGCAGTGGCTTTGCTCCGATAGCCAATGTTCACTTCGGCCTTAGAACCACCTACAACATCCCCGATGCCCGCTTCCAGGTGACTACCATAAGCACCAACTCTCCAGCCCGAGGTTACTGGCGCTGCGTTAACGATCCGCCGGGTGCCTGCAACTATGATACCGCTCTCTACAAACTGGCAGCCCACCTTGATATGGATCCCTACCAGCTCATAATGAAGAACTTAGCCGAAAACGACGCTCCCGATCTTGATGCGCCGAACCGCGTCTGGGGCGGCATCGCCGTTAAGGAAATGTTTGAATGGCTGCATCAGGAAACCGGTTATGCCGGCAAATGGCACAAACCGGGTGAAAATAACGTCATGGATGATGGCAGACTGCATGGCATCGCTATTGTTGGCCATCGGGATTCCCATGGCTCGGTAAACGGCGCCAGCCGCGCAGGTCTCGTCACCATGTGCCCGGATGGCACCTGTCTGGTAAACGTCGGCGGCGCCCGCGGCCCGTCAGGCGGCCCGATGATCTGTGTCCACATCGTTGCTGAGACTCTCGGCATGAAATATGAAGATGTTGGCCTGGGCGAATGGGGTAACACCGATGTCAGTCTTGATGCCGGTATCCAGGCTGGTTCCGGCTTTACCGGCGGTGCTGGCTCAGGCTTTATGAATGCCGCGCTTGATCTTCGCAACAAACTCTTCTCCTATGCCATCGGGAAGGCCGGCCTTCGCGAAATCGAAGGTATCACCGTAGATGATGTTGCTGCCGAAAACAGCGAAGTCTACTATAAGGCTGACCCCACCAAGCGCATCACCTTCCGTCAGGTTATGAGCGGCACGCCGCCACTGGCTGGTTCCGGCTTTGGCTGGGCATCTCACCTCAAGAACCGAACCGTTGGTGATCTGGAACTGGGTGAGGTTTGTAACTCAAATGGTAACTCCTGCGCTGCCGCAGAAGTAGCCGTTGACCCCGATACCGGTGAGGTTGAAGTACTCGGTCACTGGAACGCAGTTGACACCGGCCGCACCATCTTCAAGCAGGGTACCATCAAAGAGATGAGGTCCGGCTCCGAGCTCCAGATCTGGGAAGCTCTTTATGCCGGTTCCATCTGGGACAAGGCCAGCGGTGCCTGTCTTAGCAGCCAGTACACCGAGGCCATGATGCCCACTGCCATGGATTTCAAGGGCGAAAACCTGCACCAGCAAGACTTTGAGTCCTACGATGCTGCAGGCCCTTACGGTGCCCATGGTATCGGCGAGCCCTGTGTTACCAACTACTCATGCATCATCTGCGCCATCTTCAATGCAATCGGCGCATGGGTTGAGCCCGATAAAGGCCCCTGCACCCCCGATAAAGTTCTAAAAGCACTGGGCAAGGCCTAGGGAGGAGCGATAATGTATAAAATCACACATGTAGATGCAACATCAGTTGACGATGCAGTGGCCAAACTGGCCGATG
>JAQUQL010000002.1 GCA_028716145.1 Dehalococcoidales bacterium | reverse complement strand
GAAAGCCCTGCAGACAAAATCATCTGGGATGTAGGCCACCAATCGTATGCCCATAAAATAATCACCGGCCGTAGAGATGCGTTCAAAACAATAAGAACATACGGAGGACTATCCGGTTTCCCCAACCGTGATGAAAGCCCGCATGATCATTTTGGTACCGGTCATGCATCAACCTCAATCTCGGCAGCCCTTGGCATGGCCAAGGCCAGAGATTTAAACGGTGACAAATATCATGTAATCGCTGTGATTGGTGACGGCTCAATTGGTGGTGGCATGGCGCTTGAAGCTATCAATAATACCACCCAATTAGGGTCAAAGATAATCGTAATATTAAACGACAATGGCATGTCTATTTCTCCTTCTGTCGGCGCTATAGCCCGAATGCTGGACCGGGTTCGTTTTACTCATAACTATGACCGCGCTATGGAGCGTGGCCAGCGTTTGATAAACTCTGTTCCATTCTCTAATTTTTGGTGGAAGGTTGCCCGCCGTTTTAAAAATGGTCTTAAGGGGCTTCTTATGCCTACCCGTTTATGGGAAGAATTCGGCTTTACCTATCTTGGGCCGATTAACGGACACAACATAGGCGAGATAGAAAAAGCCCTTAAATATGCACGCTCGTACTCAAGGAAACCGGTTTTAATGCACGTCATAAGCACCAAGGGCAAGGGATACGGACCTGCTGAGGACGACGCAGTCTGTTTCCATGGAATACCTCCTTCCAACGGGAAAAAAACTCCCGCTCCAAGCTACAGTAAGGTATTTGCAAACACCTGCCTTGAAATCATGACCAAAGACCCACGAGTGGTAGTTATTACAGCCGCGATGCCGGAAGGAAACAGCCTCACTGAAATCCAGGCAGTGTTCCCTGAGAGGGTGATAGATGTCGGTATTTGTGAGCAGCATGCGGTAACTTTTGCTGCCGGTATGGCAACACAGGGATACAGGCCAGTGGTCGCTATTTACTCTACCTTTCTCCAGAGAGCTTTTGATCAGCTGGTTCATGATATTTGCATTCAAAAACTACCGGTTACTTTCGCCGTTGACCGTGCAGGCCTGGTAGGGGAAGACGGTAAAACTCATCAGGGAACACTTGATGTTTCCTACCTGAGCCTGATACCCAACATGGCTGTTGCTTCCCCCAAGGATGAAAATGAACTCAGGCATCTTCTTTTTACAGCTATCAATGCCGGTTCCCCGATGGCGGTGAGGTATCCAAGAGGTTGCGGATATGGGGCTGACATAGAAGAGCCTTTGCATAATTTGCCGATCGGGCAAGCGGAGATGATGAGAGAAGGCAGCGACATCGCCATTATAGCCAGTGGTTTTACAGTGTACCCTGCGATTGCCGCCGCCGAAGCCCTTTTGAAAGAAGGAAAGGAAGCTGCTGTAGTAAACATGCTCTTTGTCAAACCACTTGACGAGGAGATGCTTCAACGCATAGCTTTTAGTACCCGAAATATACTGACCGTTGAGGAAAATGTTCTCTCCGGCGGACTTGGCAGCAGGGTAGCACAAACTTTACATAAATATGGTTTATCTGACATCAACCTGAAAAGCATCGGGGTTAGAGATGAATTTACAGTGCATGGCCCACAGGATATTTTAAGGAAAAACTACGACCTCGATAGCCAGGGTATTTTTAAAAATGCCAGGTTGATGCTTGAACACACTACTGAGAACGGCTCGTGCGGTGGACACAAGTCTCAACTCAGCAGGGGATAATAAAGTTTTTAATGATTCCTTTGAAATATTTATAGAAAGGTGAAAAGTGGATAAGAAAACAGTCAGGGACGTTTCCGTCTGCAACCGTCGCGTACTGGTGAGGGTTGACTTCAATGTTCCCATCAATGAAGAGACGGGAGAAATTACTGATGACAGCCGTATCAGGGCAAGCTTGCCGACAATCGAGTATCTGACCAGCAATAATGCCAGGGTAATCCTGTGCTCTCACCTTGGACGACCCAAAGGCAAACGCAATCCAAAATACAGTCTGGAGCCGGTTGCAAAAAGGTTGAGTCAGATCCTTAGAGAAGAAATTAAATTCGCTCCGGATTGTATTGGCCAGGAAGTAGAAGAAATGGCTGATAACCTTAATAATTCAGAAATTCTGCTGCTTGAAAACTTACGGTTTTATCCCGATGAAGAAGAAAATAACCCTCAATTTGCTTTTCAGCTATCTCAACTCGGAGATATTTACGTAAATGACGCTTTCGGTACATCCCACCGCAAACATGCTTCAATTGTAGGAATCACCGAATATTTGCCATCGGTAGCCGGATTGTTACTTGAAAAGGAAATCAACTCCCTGGGGCTGGTCCTGGAGAAGCCCAATCGGCCTTTTGGAGTAATTCTTGGTGGAGCCAAGGTGACCGATAAGGTTAAACTGCTGGAAAACGTCATGGATAAAGTGAATTTCATAATCGTCGGCGGTGGAATGGCGGCAACATTCCTGAAAGCTCAGGGTTACGAAGTTGGGAAATCGCTTATAGATGGCTCTCTGGAAACTGCGCGAATGTTGATCGATAAGGTTGCCGGCAATGGAGTTAAACTCGTTCTTCCTGACGACGTAATGGTTGCAGAATCCATTAGCCCCCCGGCACCAGCTCAAAACGTGGCAATCTCCCAAATACCACAGGATAAGATGATTGTGGACATCGGAACACTCACGATTACCAAGTTCACTGGCGTCCTCGAAAAATGCCGCACCGTTTTCTGGAATGGGCCGATGGGTATTTATGAAATTTCGCTTTACTCTGAAGGGACTCGTACTATCGCCAGAGTCATGTCAAACCTGTTGGCTACCACCATTGTTGGCGGAGGATCTACCGCTGAAATCATGACTGAAATGAAACTTGCTGAAAAAATGACCTTCGTCTCCACCGGTGGAGGTGCTTCGCTTGAATTTTTAAGCGGGGAACCGCTGCCTGGAGTTGCAATATTGATGGATAAAGAGAAGGAAAGAGAAACCGCAGAATATATTCGAGACTAAAGAGGTGCAACATTTTACATAACTATAACCAGATAGAATTAATAAGCTCCCTTTCATTCAGAAATGATAAGAAAATAGTCATGCTGGTTATTGATGGTCTGGGAGGCGTTCCACATTCCGATTCAGGCCGAACCGAACTGGAAACTGCTGATACTCCTAACATGGACGCACTCGCCAGGAAAAGCATTTGCGGATTTTCAGTGCCAGTTTTACCCGGAATTACCCCTGGAAGCGCCCCAGGGCACCTGAGTTTATTTGGCTATGATCCACTGTCATACCTTATTGGCAGGGGAGTACTTGAGGCTGTCGGGATAGATATGGAAGTCTGCCATGGTGATGTAGCTGCCAGAGGCAATTTTTGCACCGTCGACAAGCATGGTCTGATAACCGACCGGCGAGCCGGCCGCATCGATAGCCAGCAAGCTGCCGATTTATGCCGATTGCTGGACGGACAGACATTTGAGGGGGTAGAGTTTGTCGTACGCCCGGTCCGGGAACACCGACTGGTGGTGCTCATGCGTTCCAGCATCTCTTTAAGTGATCAGGTCAAAGATACAGATCCCCAGCAGACAGGAGTTGCCCCACTAAGCGCTGTTGCTGACTGCCCACAGGCTGAAAAAACATCCGTGGCGATAAACCGATTCATTGAAAAAGCATCTGGGGTGCTTGCTGATAAAACCCCCGCTAACATGATTCTACTGAGAGGGTTTTCATCTATACCAAGTATTCCTTCGATGCAATCGATATACCAGTTAAATCCGGTAGCCATAGCTGCATACCCGATGTACCGCGGGCTCGCCCGCCTGGTGGGTATGGAAGTACTGCCAACCGGATTAAGCCTGGGAGAAGAAATCACAACGCTTGAAAATGCCTTCGGTGGACATGACTTTTTCTTCCTGCACGTAAAGGGGGCTGATTCTGCCGGAGAAGACGCAGATTTTGAGCGCAAGGTCAGCGTTATCGAAGAAGTTGATCGCTTCATACCCCGTATATTGGCGCTTAAGCCGGATGTACTCGTAATCGCCGGTGACCATTCAACTCCCGCTGTTATCGGAGGGCATAGCTGGCACCCGGTACCCCTTTTACTTCATTCGTCATACTGCCGTCCTGACAACACATTGTCTTTTTCAGAAACTTCGTGCCTGTCAGGCGGGCTGGGAACAATCCCAGCCACCAGCATAATGCCGCTGGCAATGGCAAACGCACAAAAACTGGGAAAATATGGAGCATAGGTTGCTAACAATGAAAAGAAAACCTTTAATAGCCGGAAACTGGAAAATGAACACTACCACCAGCCAGGCCATTGCTCTGGTTAAAGAAATGCTTCCTGAGCTTGAAAAAATAACTTCTGTTGAAGTGGCTATCTGCCCGCCGTTTGTTTCTCTGGCGCCGGTTTATGACCTCCTTGCCTCAAGCTGCGTGTATCTTGGCGCTCAAAATATGTACTTCGAAGAAAAAGGCGCTTTCACCGGCGAGGTTTCGGCCACAATGCTAAAACCGTTATGCAAATATGTTATTATCGGCCACTCCGAGCGGCGTCAACTTTTCGCAGAAAGCAATGAAATAATCAACCAGAAGCTAAAACAGGCTTTACAGGCCGGTATAATTCCAATACTATGCCTTGGCGAGACACTTAAACACCGTCAAGCCGGGGTTGCCAGGGAGACCATAACTTCCCAGCTGAAATCTTCACTTGGGGATATACGTGATATCGGCTCGCTGGTGATAGCCTATGAGCCTATCTGGGCTATCGGCTCTGGTATAAACGCCGAAGTCAGTGATGTCTGCTTGATGATGGATGCCATCCGGACTATTGTGTCTGACATATACGGCCAAGCCACGGCTGCTAATATCAGGCTTCTTTACGGCGGGAGTGTAAACAGCCAAAACGCCAGTGATTACCTTGCCAGCGAAACGATCGATGGCGCACTTGTGGGAGGGGCCAGCCTTAAAGCTGAACAATTTATAAGCATAGTTAAACAGGCCGAACGGGCTGGCGGCTAGTCCTTAATCTATGGAAAAGCTGGTTGCCATAATCGGGCCGACCGGAGTTGGTAAAAGTGGCACAGCCCTCCGGATTGCCGAACAGTTTGGCGGCGAGATAATAAGTGCCGATTCCAGGCAGGTTTATCGTTTTATGGATATCGGGACTGCCAAACCCACCCCACATGAACAAGAAACAGTGCCCCACTACGCGATAGATGCTGCCGACCCAGATGAAGTCTTCAGTCTGGCAGATTTCATCGATATTGCCCACGAAAAGATTGAAGAAATCAGCTTGAAGGGCAAAATACCGCTTCTGGCAGGTGGAACAGGCCAGTACGCATGGGCGATACTGGAAGGATGGGAGATACCCAGAGTAGAACCAGATATCCAGCTGCGTAAAAAGCTGGAAGCTAGAGCTGCCAGCGGCGAAGGACAGGCCTTGTATAATGAACTGGAAGAATTAAACCCGAAAGCAGCTGCCCGGATCGATTACCGTAACACTCGAAGGGTTATACGAGCGCTTGAAATCGCATTAACAGGAACGGTTTTTACCAAACCAAAAAAACAGCCCAGGTACAACTCTTTAATAATAGGGCTTACCGCTCCCAGAAGTTTTTTATATGGATTGATTGATACCAGGGTAGAACAAATGATTGAAAATGGTTTGATAGAAGAAGTGAAATCCCTTTTAGAAATGGGGTATGCTCCAGATTTGCCCTCCATGAGCGGGATTGGGTATCGGCAAATCATCAGCTACCTGCAAGATAATTTAAGCCTTGCAGATGCTGTAAGCAGTATTAAAAACGAAAGTCACCGCCTGGTGAGGATGCAATACAACTGGTTCAGCTTGCAAGACACAAGAATAAAATGGTTTGATATAACAGAACCTGAATACCAGGATACAATAACAGCTACGGTGAAAGGATTCATTTGTAACTCATGAGCATATCTTTTACCAAAATGCAAAGCGCCGGCAATGATTTCGTTGTGGTAGAAGACAACGGTATCATAAAAGATTATCCGGCGTTCGCCCGTTTCGCTTGCGACCGCCACTTTGGCATAGGCTCTGACGGAGTGATGGTTATTACCTCCGCCACCGATGCGGATGCAGGTATGAGGATGTACAACCCGGACGGCTCAGAAGCTGAAGCCTGCGGCAACGGACTGCGATGCCTGGTGAAATACTGTTTTGATAAAGGCATTGCCAGAGGTAAAACCATAAGTATTGCCACCATAGCAGGAACACGCCAGGCTCGCATCATTGAAAGCGATATCATTGGCACAACCATAGAAGCCGGTATGGGCAAACCCTCCTTTGATGCTGACTCCATTCCCTTTGATCCGGGCGAAAGCAGAACTGAAGAAGTAGTTGGCATAAAAGCATACCTTAATTTTAATCTTATAATAGATGAGTACAAACTCAGCCTTGCTCTGGTATCAATGGGAAATCCTCATGCAGTCTGTTTTATCACCCAGCCGGTCAGCGGATTTCCGCTACACCGCATCGGACCCCGGGTTGAACACTCGGCTGTGTTCCCACGTAAAACAAATTTTGAAGTTGTTCGTATTATTAACCGCAACATTGTAGAAGCACGTGTATGGGAAAGGGGAGCCGGGGAAACACTGGCTTGCGGGTCCGGGGCATGTGCTATCGGTGTCTCCGCCCAGCTTCTTGGCCTTGTCGACAATCCGGTAACCGTAAGCCTTCCCGGAGGCAAGCTTGAAGTCAACTGGAACCAGCCGGGAGAGGTACAACTTAAAGGCAAAGCCGTAACTGTTTTTCACGGGGAATTGCCAAATACTACTTTTTAATTGAATTTTTAGAGGTTATATTTAATGAAATTATCCAAACGTCTTTCCAGCCTTCCTCCGTATTTATTTGTAGAAATTAACCGGAAAATAGCCCAAAAAAGGGCTGCCGGTGAAGAAGTAATCAGTTTTGCTATTGGCGATCCGGATATGCCAACTCCATCTCCTGTAATAGAAAGCCTTTGTCAGGCCTCTCAGGAGACTCAAAACCACCGCTATCCGGAAACTTCCGGTTTGCCGGAGTTACGCCAGGCGATTACCCGCTGGTACAGCGAGCGCTTCGGCGTGAAACTGGATAGCGAAAACGAGGTTGTGCCTCTAATCGGTTCCAAAGAGGGTATTGGCCACATCGCTTTCTGCCTGATCGATGCAGAAGATGTTGCTCTGGTGCCGGATCCGGCTTATCCGGTTTACGCTATAGGCACAACTCTGGCCGGAGGCAAACCGTATTATATGCCACTGCTGGAAAAAAACCAGTTTCTTCCAGACTTCGATTCTATCCCTGATGATATAGTAAAAAAAGCGAGGGTAATGTGGCTCAATTATCCCAACAATCCCACTGGCGCAACCGCCGGGCTCGATTTTTTTAACCGTGCAGTAGACTTCGCTATACAAAACGACATCATTATTTGCCATGACAACCCGTATTCCGAAGTTTATTTCTCTAATAACCGTCCGCACAGCCTCCTTGAAGCCAACAGGGCTAAAGAGATATCTATCGAGTTTCACTCACTTTCAAAAACCTACAACATGACTGGCTGGCGGATCGGTATGGCAGTTGGCAACAGTGAATTGGTTAAAGCTCTTACTACGCTGAAATCCAATCTTGATTCCGGGATTCCCCAGGCAATTCAAAAGGCAGCCATTACTGCTCTTCAAAGCTCACCAGAAACGATCAAAACCACTATGGAAGTCTATAAAAAACGGCGCGATCTGATTTGCGAAGTACTTTCGGATATCGGCCTGGAAGTAACTCCCCCCGAAGGAGGGCTGTATATCTGGGCGAAGGTCCCACAGGGCTATACATCGGTGGAATTTACCAGCAGCCTGCTTGATCAGTGTTCGGTAGCAGTAACACCCGGCACCGGGTATGGCAAATACGGCGAAGGCTACGTACGGTTCTCACTGACTATACATGACGCTCTTCTTATCAAGGGTTTGTCCAGATTGGGTTCCTGGAAGGATGATAAGCATCCGTTTAAAACAAAATTAAGGTAACGTAAGTAAATTGGCAAAAACCATAAAAAATACAATTTCGACCGCTCCGGAGAAGGAAAAAGCCATGCTGGTGGCAGTAGACAGCGGCCCTAAAAAAGGGGCGTGGCCAGTTAATGAATCACTTGACGAGCTTGAACAGCTCGCCTTGACCGCTGGAGCTACTATAGTGGGCAGGCTCAGCCAGCAGACTCAAAACCCTTCAAAAAACTACTACCTTGGTAAAGGAAAGCTGGAAGAACTCAAAGAGCTCAAGGAAGACTTGGAGTACAACCTTCTGATATTTGACGACGAACTTTCTGCGTTACAACAACGCAACCTGGAAGATGAGCTTGGTGTTAAAATTATAGATCGGGTGGCACTGATTATAGATATATTCGCCAGGCACGCTCGTTCACGCGAAGGCATGCTGCAAGTCTCCCTGGCACAAAGCGAATACCTGCTGCCGCGTTTAGCAGGGCAATGGAGCCACCTTGAAAGGCTGGGCGGAGGAATAGGAACCCGAGGCCCCGGAGAAACCCAGATCGAAACCGATCGAAGGCTGGCACAGAAAAAAATCAGCCGACTTAAACAACAGATAGAAGACATCAAGAAACAAAGAAAATTGCATCAGAAATCCAGGCAACAAAGCGAAATTCCCACTCTCGCGCTTGTCGGCTATACCAACACCGGTAAAAGCACCCTCCTAAACGCTTTGAGCCATGCCAGCATACTAGCAGAAGACAAGCTTTTTGCCACTCTTGACCCAACCACTCGCAGGGTCCATCTGCCAGATAACATGTTCGCGCTCATCAGTGATACAGTTGGCTTTATCCGAAAGCTCCCCCCCGGTTTGGTTTCAGCTTTTAGAGCCACCCTGGAAGAGTTGAACCAGGCTGACATCCTTCTTCATGTGGTGGATTTCTCAAACCCAAGAGCTGCAGAGCAGTGTGATACTGTTGAAAATATCCTGGAAGATATGGAGATTTCCATTAAACCCAGAATAACCGTATTAAACAAGATAGACCGCGCGCTCGACCCATCAAAAACCTGGACCGAGAAAGATGCTATAGAGTTTATAGAGGAAACCATTGGAGATACCAGGCCCAATACGGTGATTGTTTCGGCCGCACGAGGATGGGGAATGGAAAAACTTAAAGAAACCATTTCGTCGGCTGTTACTGATTTACGCAGACCAACCGATAACAGTTAACATTACCCATATAAAACTGTGATGTGACGCTTTTACTTAATAATTTTTTTCTGTCGGAATGCGCTTGATAAGTTCGTCAAACGCAGTAAACCATTTCATCTTGATTTCATCCGGCCAGGCAGTATCAAAGTTCGGAAACTTGTTTACCAATAATTTGTCCAAACCAGTTCCATTTGGAACTAATTCCGTCTCTGTTATGGCACTGGATGTTTCCATTATATTCTGCGGTTTATTTTTTGTCCTCCGGGTTGAAACAGCAGCTCGTGCCTTGCGATTTTTCTTTATCACAAACGGTGACATGGGTATCCTGGCATCGGTAGCAAGATCCACAAAAAACTTGATGCATTTGCGAGCTACTTCAGAGTTAACCTGAAAGTTGGCATGCAGGATATCTTCAAACTGGGCATAAGTTGCTGTTTTATAATCAACTGGCCCGTTTATAAAAAAACTATAACTGGTACGTGCTATTTGAGCCATCAATTCATCTCTCTGTAAATCCCTGGCTTCTACCAAGTTCCTGAGCAGGGGAGTAGGTATACCTCGGTCATCAATCAAACCAAGGTATCTTAAAGCCCTCATGAGTTGAGTACCGGTACTTCCTGAAAATTTGTCCCCCCAATAGCTACGATCTATACGTGCAGGGATGGCTCCTTGCAAACGGTCAAGAAAATTCCAGAATGAACGGTAGGATACATAAGGTGGCAATTGTCTACGGTTATTATCGGACATTTTTCCTCCCAGAAACTCTAGGTAATTTTATATATAAGGACAAACAATTGCAAGCTCTTTTTTCAAGCGGCACTTATTTGGACGAATCAGGACAATATTTGACGGGTAGAAAATGCATGCCTAAAATTGTGTCCAACATCTTTAAGCAAAAAGGAGCATGGAAAAATGGGATCAGCAATAGAATATCAAAAACTAATGACTGAAATCGTCCACATAAACCTGCCCGGCCCCCAGGAGCCAGTAGCTGGCATGAGTGGGGGAGAACTATTACATGGATTCCTGGCAGAGCTGTATCGGGCTCCCAGCCCAGAGGTAAAAAACTTTATCAGCTCCCTGTCTTCCAAATGGAACGTACATTTCCGTAATACAAACAACAAGTAATAGCAGGAGGCATTCTTGAAAACAAGTAAAATCGGTGCCATTGATATTGGTACTAGCAAGGTATGTTCACTGATCGCAGAAACCGATGGTACAGGGCTGCGGGTTCTTGGTATCGGATCTGTTCCCTCACACGGTCTACAAAAAGGACAGGTCGTAAATATTGCCGAGGCCAGAGAATCAGTCCGAGCCTCGATCAGAGCTGCCGAAAAAACTGCCGGATTCCGTATGGAATCAGCCTTGGTCACCATGGCCGGCAGACATGTAAGTTCCGGTAATAAACGTGGAGTCATAAGTATTACCGGCAACCGCAAGCAAACAGTCGAACAAAAAGATGTAGAAAGATTATTGGAAATTACTCGCAGTGAAAACATTCCTCCTGAAGAAACCGTTCTCCACCAGATTCCCAGGTATTACAGAGTAGATGGTCAGGATGGAGTAAAAGACCCGGTTGGGATGTTCGGTTACCGTCTGGATGTTGAAACCCATACCATAACAGCCTCTGTCACCTCACTGGAAAACCTGGTAAAATGCGTAATCGGAGCAGGGGTAAAGATCGATAACGTTGTTTTCGAACCACTGGCCAGCGCCGCTGCCGTTCTGACTGAAGACGAAAAAAGGGATGGAGTGCTACTGGCAGATATCGGCGGCGGCTCCACCAATATCACTGTTTATAAAAATGATAGTGTTTATTATTCTTCCGTGATTTCGGTAGCCGGAAATCAGATTACCAGGGATATTTCTCTCGGCCTGGGCCTGGCACCGGAGCTCTCCGAAGAGATAAAAGTACGGTATGGATCCCTGGTACCTTTACCGCAAACTGAAAAGCCCAAGCCTTTGATCGTCGAGGGGGAGGAAATTCCCTACGAAGATCTATTTGACATAATAAATATACGCACAGAAGAACTGCTCAGACTGGTGCTGCTGCAGGTAAATAACGACACCGGCGGAGAGCTCGACCCGGCAGGTTCTCTTCCAGCAGGAATAGTGATTACCGGCGGTACTGGAAACCTTCCCGGGCTGGCAGAAATGGCTCAGCAGGTCACTCATATGCCATGCAGAATCGGATATCCTCCCAGGGTTTCCGGTATTGCTGACAGTATCAGCGGCCCTCAATATGCTGCCAGCTTTGGACTTTTACTTTGGAAACTGGAAACGCCAGAGGTTTTCTACCGTCAAAAAATGAATAACAGGGTATTTAAAAATAGCGGGGTATTATCCCGTTTAATACGACTATTTGGTAAAAATTAATAATTATAAGTTAAAGGAGAATATCGATCAGTGGGAAAAGTAAGTTATGTTCCCAATGGGGCAAAAATCAAGGTAATAGGTCTCGGTGGAGCCGGATGTAACGCTATAACAAGAATGGTAAGAGAGCAGATTCGCGGTGTTGAATTTATCGCCATGAATACCGATGCTCAGCACCTGGCAATTACAGAGGCGCCAACCCGCATTCAACTGGGTGAACGTTGCACACGCGGCCTTGGCGCCGGCGGAAACAACAAAAAGGGCGAAGAAGCCGCTGAAGAAAGCCTGAGCCAGATAAAGCAGGTCGTCGAAGGCGCTGACATGGTCTTCATCACCGCTGGTATGGGCGGGGGCACCGGTACCGGCTCGGCTCCGGTAGTTGCCAGAGCCAGCAAGGAAACTGGCGCATTAACCATAGGCGTAGTTACCAAACCATTCGGTTTTGAAGGCGCTCGCAGAGCCCAGGTAGCTGAAGAAGGCATCGAAAGCCTGGTGGATAATGTGGATACCATGATAATTGTACCCAATGAACGCCTGTTCTCCATATGCGATGCCAAATGCGGTATGGATGGAGCCTTTAAACTGGTAGACGAAACACTATGCCATGGCGTTCAGGCCATTGCTGAAGTTATCACCGTGCCCGGTACCATCAACCTTGATTTTGCGGATGTAAAAGCAGTGATGAAGGGTGCCGGCCCGGCCTGGATGAGTATCGGAAAGGGTTCAGGTAAAAACCGTGCTGTGATGGCGGCAGAGAATGCTCTGAGCAGCCCCTTGCTCGACGTATCGGTCAATGGAGCCATGGGTGTGATATTCAACATATCCGGAAGCGATAACCTGACTCTTTATGAAGTCAACGAAGCTGCCGAGATAATACGCCAGCAGGTGGACCCCAATGCTAATGTGATTTTTGGTGTCACCAATGATCCACGCCAGGATAGTGAAGTTCGTCTTACTCTTATCGCCACTGGTTTTGCCTCCAACAGAACAACATCTGCCCAGAGCCGGGACATTGAAATAAACCGGGTGCTTAAAAATATTCGAACAGAAGCAGAACTTGAAGTTCCCAGTTTTCAGCGTCTGGGAGGTTTTTTAAACAACCGTCGCACACCTCAGTACGTTTCATCTAACAGAAGATAGATTTAATTAAAATATAGAAACCAGTTTTTATACCGCTGGGCTCATCAACTTTATTATCAAAGAGCCCAGCGGTAATTTATTACCTTTTTACCAAATTTATAACATACTTTATGTAATGTATTTAGTGCCGAATTATGTTCGCACTATATATGTTATGTCACTAGTTTATACGTGAAGCACCATATACTTTACATAATTTTCGTCAAATATTGTAGAATATTTATTGACTTGTGCTCCCTTAAATTATATATTGTTACGAGTTGAAATGTGGCAGATAGAAACACAATTTTCCGAGGTCATTGAAAGAGTTCCCGGGGTAAAGTCCTTTCGCTTCCCCCGAAAAGGGCTGAATTTGCGCTACAGAGCGGGCCAATATTTCTACGTTACAATAGTTGTAAATTCCAAGCCACTGGTACACCATTTCTCCTTTTCAAGCTCCCCTGCTGAGAAGAATTATATTGAGTTTACTAAAAGAATAACCGAGAGTGATTATTCCCGGACTCTGGATAACATTAAACCCGGTACCTGGGCTTTAATCGAAGGACCTGAAGGTAAATTTACTCTTCCCAACAGCAAGCGAAAACTTGCTTTTATATGCGGGGGAATCGGTGTAACCCCTGTTAAAAGCATGCTCAATTATGTTAAACGAAAGCAACGTCCTCTCGACTGCCTGCTGTTATATTCAAACACGAACCCACGAAGCATTATATTCAAGGAAGAACTCGATGAACTGGGCAAAGAGCCCAACATCACAATACATCATTTTGTTTCCAGCTCTTCACAGCAGCTGAAACCTGAGTATCATAACGGCTACATCAACAAAGCCTCTATTGAAAAACTGGTTCCGGACTACAAAGAACGCCTCTTTTATCTCTCGGGGCCACCCTCAATGGTTGAATCGATCGGCTTGCAGGTTGCCCAATTAAGTGTAGACGCCAGATCAATAAAGATGGATATCTTTACCGGGTATAAGTAAAAGGAGGCTTCAACATGACCGAACCTATAACTGTCACAACCACCGAACAACTGCAATCAGGTGAAATGAAAAGTTTTATTATCGGAACCCGGCAAATTTTAATAGCTCGTCAAAATGATACTTATTATGCTGCCGATAACAAATGCCCGCATATGGGAGGCAACCTGTCCAAAGGAACCCTAAACGGAAGTGTAATAACCTGCCCTCTGCACAATTCCAAGTTCGATCTGGCTGACGGCAAGGTACTTCAATGGACAGATTTTGGAGGGCTGGCTAAAGCAATCGGAGGTGCCATCAAAAAACCAAAACCCCTGAAAACCTATCCGGTAGTTATAAAAGATAACGAAATTCAGGTGCTATTAAGCCTATAACACTGATAACTTATTTTAAACGCCTGTAAATCGATTCTGTGCGGTCTATTTTATGCTAAACCCCTCTGTATTGAATTGTAGGTTAAAATACCTTTGGTGAGCCCTGCTCAATGCCAGATTTTTTTGCTTGCAGGGCTAAAATAAACAACGGAGAAGCCTTTTGCTTCTCCGTTGTTGTTACTGAATTATAAAAGTTTATGTAAAGTTGTTAAACCCACCCGCGCAGTTTCATCGCTTCAACTACTCTTTGCAGAGCAACAACATAGGCTGCCTGGCGCATATTGATATTATGCTCACAGCTGGCTTTCCACACAGACTGATAAGCATCTGTGATTCTTTGATCCAGTTTCTGGTAAACTTCTTTTTCATCCCAGCGATACATGTAGAAGTTCTGCACCATTTCAAAATATGAAACAGTTACACCACCAGCATTACAGAGGAAATCAGGAATTACATGAACTCCATTGGCATAAAGAATTTCATCCGCCTCTGGTGTTGTTGGCCCATTTGCAAGTTCGGCCACGATCCTTGCCTTCACTTCGCCAGCATTATGGCTGTTTATCGCGTTTTCCATAGCTGCCGGTATCAGTATATCTACATCCAGGCTTAACAAGTCATCGCCACATATGGTTTCCACCCCATCCATGTTGCATACTGAGGTGGTAGAACATTTACATGCATACGCTTCTTCAGGATCTATCCCCTCTTCGCAATAAACACTGCCCTGTGAATCGCAGGCAGCTACAACCCTGGCACCGAATAATTCCTTGCACAACCGGGCAGCATGATACCCGGCATTGCCGTATCCCTGAATCGCTACGGTTGCCTTGCTGAGATCGATACCAAGAACTCTTGCCGCTTCACGTATGGCATACATTCCGCCTCGTGCAGTTGCATCACCCCGCCCGGGAGATCCGCCAAGGCTGATCGGTTTTCCGGTTATTACACCAAACTGGGGTTTTCCAGAAATAACCGAATATTCATCGGCCATCCATGCCATTATCTGTGGATTAGTATAAACATCAGGAGCAGGTACATCTTTATCAGGCCCAATAAACTGGTAAACCGCTCTCACATAAGCCCGGCTGAGCCTTTGCAATTCAGCCTGGCTCAATTCTTTAGGGTTGCATATTACGCCACCCTTGGCTCCACCAAGCGGTAAATCAAGAAGAGCAGTCTTCCATGTCATCCACGCCGCCAGCGCACGCACAGTATCGATTGTCTCCTGAGGATGAAAGCGTATGCCGCCTTTGCCTGGCCCGCGAGCATCGTTATACTGAACCCGATATCCCTGAAATACTTTTGTGGTTCCATCATCCATGCGTACCGGAAGCGATACGTGAAGCTCTCGTACCGGGTTTTTCAGAAGAGCAATTTCCTGTGAACTGAGTTTTAATATAGCCGCAGACGCATCAATTTGCTGCCGAACGATATCAAACGGGTTCTCGTTTTCTGGTTTGACGTTACAGTTGTTTGGCATGTTTTCAGTAATCTCCTGATATATTATGTAAAATTATTCGCTCTGTTGAAAGCATATACTTTCAATATAATTGCGGGTCAATGAAGCTCACTTAACCCGCAAAAGTACGGCAAACGGTTGCCGTATGGCAATCACTTTACAACATATCGGGAACGCGTGTCAATTTACCACCTGGCTGTGGACATTTCAAGCCAGCCACGTTAGGAGAGCCACAAAAACAAAGCCAGCCATAACTGCCAGAACCATCATGCCCAATGAACTGCGGTAACGGTGAGGATCAAACTCAGACGGTTCACACTCGGGAGATGGCTCCTTCTTAACTTTACTGAAGATATTTTTGAAATGCCAGATACCAAATCCTATCGGGTTAGCAGCAATTTCACTAATCTTGCTGACGGTCGCTCCCATCATATCACCAGCTGAGGTAAACACAGCCGACGGAAACCGAACAAATACTTTATACGCCAGCGTTGCCGGGCGACGGTAAAACCAGTCAAAATCCAGAGTGATGCCGGGCTTGGGTTTAATCCAGCCGATCAAGACCCAGAACATCAAACCGGAAAACAATATGATAGACAGTGTTTCCCAAAAGTGCACGAGAGTATAAGGTTGGTAAGACGCATCATAGGGCAATAAATTGCCAAGAAGGCCGGGGAACACCCCAAATACAACACAGCTTAAAGCTGTAAGAGCCATACCAACATACATCCCCACAGGAACGGGCTTAACTGCCTCTGCTTGCGGCTGTTTTCCGAACCAGGTGTAATAAGGCAATTTCAAGCCAACACTTAAAAAAGTTCCAACTGAAGCCAGGTTAAGCATTAAAAACGCTGGAACATAATGCGCCGTTTCGGCTGAGTAAGTAACCATCCCCTTGCTTACAAAGCCACAAAACAAAGGAAACCCGGATATTGAAACGGCTCCTACCATATAAAATGCAAAAACATATGGCGTTTGTTTTAATAATCCGCCAAGTTCATTCAGCTTGCTCTTCCCGGTTGAATACAGAATCGCCCCCGTTCCCATAAACAGCAGCCCTTTGTTGAGAATATTGGTAAAAGCATGGGCAACTGCCCCATTTACAGATAGCGCCGATCCGATGCCGATTGCGGCCACCATGAACCCCACCTGGCTGACTATGTGATGGGAAAGAATTTTACGGATATCATTTTCCAGAAACGCATAAGTTACGCCATAAACTGCCATAATCGCGCCTGCCCATACCAATATTTCTAACCCGGCAAAACCACGAATCAGAGCATAAACAGCCACCTTGGTGGTAAAGGCACTTAAGAATACACTGCCAGTCACGGTTGATTGAGGGTATGCATCAGGCAGCCAGGCGTGCAATGGTGGTACAGCCGCATTCACCAGAAAACCTATCAGAATCAGGTATGAGGGAGCTCCTTCCAATAAACCGAACTCAAGCGAACCTGTTTCAACCAGATGCCAGATTATCCCGGCAAGTAAAAAGCTTCCACCGGCAAGATGAACTATTATGTACCGCATACCTGCCCCGGCAGCTTCCGGAGTTTTTCTTGCCCAGATCAGGTAGGCTGAACCAGCCAGCATAATTTCCCAAAAGATAAACAGGGAGAATAGATCACCGGCAAATATCGCTCCAAGCGAACCACCGGCATAGATCATAGCCGCAACCTGCTGTCCCCTGTCTTTTAAATGAAAGGCATACACGCCGCCAAAAAATGCAATAAGGCAAAATACATAAGCAAAAGCTACGCTTAACCGGTCTACTGCAAACGGCACAAGTTCAAAGTTTAAAAATCCAAGCTTGACCAGGCTTCCATCCTGAAGGAATGGAAGCATTGCCAGAACCAGCAATGAGCAGGCAAGAACTGTTATCGCCCTGGCACGCGAAGGTACAAAGAGCATTATCAATGCCCCGATAAAAAACACCGATACAGGAGGAATGCTATTGATTATTTCTATCAGACTCATAATAATCCTCGTTACGATGCAAAAGCGCGCTGATTACAATCTTTGCCAAAAAGAAAATCAGAAGACCTCCAACAAAACCAAGAAATGCAAAAAATGCCGGTATCTGCGCCCACCAGCCTTCTCCGTGGGTGAGGTGAAACAGGCTGTCTGCCAAAACAAACATGGCAAGCAGAACGCCAACGATGACGAGTTTTTTCTTCACCAGATACCCCCTGCTAATTGACTGACTGCGTTTTGGGCCAGATTGAAGAAGTGGAAGATTCCATCCGGAAACAAACCGAACAGCAAGGATAAACCGGCAGTAACCATGATGGGTATCAGCATCAGGGCTGGCGCCTCATTTTTGCCAGTGTTATCAGAAGGGCTCTTGAAAAAAGCCCGGTATACGATCGGAAAGAAGTATCCTGCATTAAGCAAACCGCTGATAAGCAACACCACTCCGAATACCGCCCGGCCGTCAGCAAACGCCCCTTCTACCAGCAAGAATTTAGAAACAAATCCAGCAACCGGAGGCATACCAGCAAGCCCCATTGTAGCTATAGTAAAAGCCGACATCGTCAAAGGCATCTTTCTGCCTATTCCATCAAGATCGCTGATATTGGTCAGATGGGTTTTTACGTAAATAGCACCAGCGCAAAAAAAGAGGGTTATCTTCATCACGCCATGATTGACGATATGCAGCAAGGCTCCGTTCCAGGCATAATCAGAAAATAAGGCAAGCCCTAATACGATATATGACAGGTGAGCCACGGTTGAATAAGCCAATCTAAGCTTGAGATTATCCTGGCGGAAAGCCAGGAGCGAAGCAATAACAATCGTAACAGAAGCCAGGATCGCCATCACGCCACCTGCCCCAATGTCGGCCAGTACCTCAGGGCCAATGACAAATCCGGTAGCACGCACCAGACCAAACACACCGGCTTTAACTACAGCCACCGCATGCAGAAGCGCGCTTACCGGTGTTGGTGCGACCATAGCCGAAGGTAACCAGCTGTGCAGTGGTATTATCGCCGCTTTAAAACCAAACCCCACCAGGAAAAGGCTGAATAATACTGCCAGCTCGGCGAAGCTTGCCCCGGCTGGTAAAATTCCTCCGGGCTTAAAATCCAGAGTGCCAGAGATCTGATAAGTGTAAACGATTGCTACCAGCAGTATCACCCCACCGGTAAGAAGATAAGCAAGATATTTTCTTCCTGCCTTTATCGACTCCGGCGTTCCTTTATGGGTAACCAGGGGATAAGTTGCAATGGTAAGAATTTCGTAAAACAGGTAGAAGGTAAGCAAGTTAGCCGAAAAAGCCAGGCCGATGGTAGAGGAAAGGCACAATGCAAAACTGGCAAAAAATCGGGTCTGGCGGGTTTCCGATAGCCCCCGCATATATCCAATAGAGTAAAATGAGGTTACGATCCAGAGCAGAGAAGCAAGCAGTGCAAAAATAATCCCCGCTTCATCCACTCTCAAGGCAAGATCAATGCCTGGTGAAAGACTGAATAGCCTCATTTGGGGATATCTTCCATCCAACACATACCCAACCATGGAAAACACGATTCCAAATTTGGATATAGCGGCAATTATGGTAACAGCTTCACGGGCATTAGGTTTTTTATCAAACAGAATTATAAGCACAAAAGCTATCAGCGATACTATTATTGCTGCTATGGGAAGAAATGATGAAAATCCGCTCATGTTTTATAACCCTTCCACAACCGGCATGATCAGCTCATTTACAACCAGCACATTCAACGCCCCTACTATGAGTGTCCCGATTGCCAGAATCAAAATAGGTGCAAGCATTCTCTTCGGTAATTCACCAGTTTTATTAACAGAGGCCGTTGATTCTGCCGGAGGTGAAAACGCTTTTTCGATAATTCGAAAGAAATATACTGCGTTTAAAAGGCTGCTTATCAGTATTACAGCTACAAAAACCCATTGGTCGCCCTCTATACTGCCCAAAAGCAAATACCACTTGCTGAAAAATCCAGCAGTTGGCGGAATACCTATCATGCCCATTGCCGCAATAGTAAACGCGCCGATCGTCCAGGGCATTCGACGTCCAAGACCCTGAAAATCGTTTATATTCCAAATCCCGGTATGATGACGAATGCCACCGGCAATAAGAAACAGGCTCCCTTTCATCAATGAATGAGCCATGATGTGAAAAATGCCGCCCACTATCCCGAGTGGATTGGCAAGCCCGATTCCAAGTCCTACATAAGCGATCTGGGCTACACTGCTGTAAGCAAGCATCCTCCGGAAGTTCTGCTGGGCTACTGCAAGAATTGACGCAATTATGATACCGGCTGCCGATATCCAGGCGATTATATCTGTAATCGGCGTCAAGCCGATTATAAACTCAGGGGAAAATACGTTAAGTATCAACCTGATGATTACATACGCAGATACCTCTATTTGCACTGCTGCTGAAAATGCCGCTACAACCGGAGGCGCATAGGTATCAGAATCCGGCAGCCAGGTGTGGAGGGGGAACAAAGCCATCTTCACGCAAAGTCCTGTAACCATAAGAATGGCCCCGCCGATAACCGAAGGCGAATCATATACAGCCGGTAGCAATTGTAAAACATCTGCCATATTGACCGACCCAACCGAAAAATATATAAACCCGACGCCCAGCAGATAAAAACATCCACCGATGCTGGCCATTATCAGATAACGGAAACTGGCAACAGCTGCTTTACCGCCCCCAAGAGAAATCAGCGCAAAAGTCGAAAGGGAGGAAATTTCGAGGAACACGTAAAGATTAAACAAGTCTCCAGCCAGCACCATTCCGCATAGCCCTGCCATGAGCATGAGCACTACTGTGTACACCGTAGCTCCCTTTTGCTCATCAATCATAAAGCCGGGCTTGGTTGGGAACATAAGCAAAATTGATCCTATGCCCGTAATCACCAGTACCATAAATGCTGAAAGGGTATCCAGCACAAATTCGATCCCATACGGCGGCGGCCAACTGCCGAAACTGTAATGCATCGGCCCGGTTTGCAGTACCTGGATAGTGCCGGTAACCGACAATACAAATGCGGCTAAAGCTCCCAGCATCGCCACATTGCGGCTAAGCTTGAACTGCATAACTCCAAGCACTCCGGCTATGAATGCAAACAGGATAAGAGTTATCGGTATTAGTGCCGGCAGATGCTCAATCACTTGCCCATTCTCTCCAGGATGTCGCCTTCTTCCAGGCTGGAATAATTGCGGTATATTGTCAGCATCAAAGCCAGGGCAACCCCGGTAGTGGCTACCGATACAACGATGGCTGTGAGAATCATTACGTGCGGCAATGGGTTAAAATAGCTTGCTGCTTCAAGCCCCAATTCAGGATCAATTACCGGAACCGTGGCCCCCTCTTTTAATGCGCCTTTGATAAAAAACAGAAAAATAGAGGTTTGGAAAATATTGAGGCCAATTATTTTTTTAATAAGGTTACGTTTCCCCAGCATGCCCCACAACCCGATAACCAGAAGGATGATTATCATGATATAACTGTAATGAAACGTTAAATCTCCCATGTTAACCCCATCTTCTTTCAGTCAGCCTGTCAAAGATAACTACCAGGCAGCCAAAAACAGCTATACCGATCCAGATTTCGACTATGAGTATCCCATAATACCTGAGCATGGCAGACTCCAAACCTGGTATCGGCAGAAAACTGTAATCTAAAAACATCCCACCAAAGAATATCGGGAGGATCGCAGTCAGCATAAAAAGAAACATCCCGCCAGTCCCCAATATGGATGCGTTACGGGGAGCAAGTTTTGCATAGGATTCTTTTTGTCCCAGGCTCAAACGGTGCAAAATCATACTTGAAGCCAGAAGCACCCCTCCCTGAAATCCTCCTCCAGGGCTGTAATGGCCATGAAAAATAACGTATATTGCAAACAACTGAATGAAAGGAACCATTATCCGGCAGGTTATATCGACTATAACGCTGTCGTAGCGTTTAATCACGGTCGATCCTCCTTGCCAGAATAAGTACACAGGCAAGGCTGGCTGTAAAAATCACCAGCGTTTCACCCAGGGTATCAAAGCCACGATAATCAGCAAGAACAGCAGTTACTATATTTGGCGTATGGGTATCTTCCATTGAATGTTCAATATAATATTGCGAAACATGCCCGGATCCGGGTGCATCAGGGTCTCCCGGAACAGGCAAGCCCGAAGTCGCATAAATCATTAATGCCGCAAAAGCCGCTATTATTATTGCTGATGCTGCCCTCAATTCCTGGACCTCCTTTTCATAAGGAGAATAGCTGCTATTAATATCACACCAGTGACACCCCCACCCAGCGTTGCTTCAACCAGTGCCACGTCAACCGCTCCCAGAAAAGCAAACAGCAATGCCATGCAAAAACTATACGCTGAAAGCACCAGCACGGCAGCTATCAGATCGCGCAGATTAAGCGCTACTAACGCCATTCCGATCAAAAATATAAGCAGCCAGAAATCAAAATTGGCAAGCATCACACTGTATCCTCGCTGGTTTCGCGTTCTGCACCTTCATCTGCTTCCCTGGTCTCAACATTGCATATTTCAGGATTCTGGTTTTTCAGCGTCCATGGTTCGAGTCCCAACCGGTAGGCGGCTCTGGCAACTGCATGAGTAGCAGTCGGACTGGTAACTGCAAAAAAGAGTAAAATTATAAACAACCTGAGTACTGTTATATCAAATCCGTTATAAATAGCCAGGCCAACCAGAATTAAAATGGCCCCCAATGTTCCTGATTTTCCTGCGGCATGATTACGTGTGTAGAAATCCGGCAGGCGCACCAGGCCTATACAGCTTACCGCCAGAAAAAACAGCCCGGCGGCGATTAATATCCCAGCCAGAATGTTCATTGCGTCTGTTTACCCCGGTGTTCAAAGTATTTTCCAAGCGCGATAGAAATTATAAAGTTTAGCAGCGCATAGGCTACCGCTATATCAAAGAACATGTTTATTCGCCCGAATATAAACCCAACCAATACGATAAGAATAACAGCATTGTTGCCAATAACACTTACAGCAACTGCACGGTCAAAAACGCTTGGACCCCTAACCAGGCGATATACACAAATCCCGTTAAGAAGAAGAATAAAGAAGGCTGCAAACACAATAAAGCCTTCCATCATTCAATCTCCCCAAAAGTATATCCACATGCCGATTGAGGTGGGCCTTCCGGCACTTCGTCAAATATTTTCCCCACCCTATCCTGGGTTTCTCCGCTGGTGAGATTATCGCACGAAGAAGGAATTAGCGCGTGGACAAGGTAACGATTGTTTTCCAGAAGTACCGTCATCGTACCTGGAGAAAGTGTTATGGAATTTGCCAGGATAACCTGACTTGCCGATCGCCGGTAGCTGGCTTTAAAACTCAAAATCCTGGGATTTATCGGCATTCTGGGATGAATAACCAGATAGGCTACAAGCAGGTTGTCCCTGGCTATTTGAAGCAGAAGCCATGGAACGTATTTAATCAGGTAAAAAGCTGTTTTTAAAGCTGAACCTGGTGTGAATTTGCCAAGTCGATCGGTGGGAAGAAGACTGGAAAACATTTCCCGGTTAAAAATAACAATCAGTGCACTTATCAAAGCTCCGGCGATCAGGTAAAACGGTGTATAATGCTCAGACAGTACCAGCCAGAATATATAGAGCGGCACAAACTGAAGCATGAAACCCAACACACCTGAACTCTTTTTTCCGCCGTTTATTAATTTTTTCTTGCTATTCGTCATAAGTAATGGATTCAGATAATTATATTGTCAATTGTTAACTCTTAAAGTCAACCTTTCTACTGTCCCGCTGATACCGAGAACACCAGCCATACCTATCAGTGTTGTCTTTATCATATTATCAACAAAATCATTGGTTGAAGCACTTGCACCATCAAATTCTACCAGGCATTTTTCTTCTTCTATAACTATGTTCAAAGCCCGATAACAACTGCGACCTGATAGTGGGGAAACCAGTCCGTCTGCTACGCCGGCAATAAATGAATCAACAAACGTATTATTGGCAACTCGCTGACCGTTAACAATCAAATCGGCTTTGTTTTCCGGGAGAGGTTCTGTCATCTGGAGCTAAGATTCCTTCTTTTTAAAAATCAGCCAGTTGTCCCCACCGGTATTAATAAGCACATATTTACCAGTGTATCTGTTGCCTTTTAGCTCAAATTCAAGCTTTTTGGACTCCAGGCTGGCGAGATCAAAGGTGCCAGCGTCAAAAATAAGCACGTTCCCGGCTCCATACTGGCCTTCGGGGATTTCACCCTCAAAGTTTATGTAATCTAAAGGATGGTCTTCTGTTTGAACCGCCAGCCTTCTGATGCCGTTTTCCAGCGGAACTCCTTTTGGTACTGCCCAGCTTTTCAGCACTCCGTCTATTTCAAGCCTGAAATCATAATGGAGGTGGCTGGCATGGTGTTCCTGAATAACAAACCGAGGACGTCGAGAGTTGCTCCCTGTTCCAGAGCCGTCAGGCTCCAGGGTTTTTGAGAAATCCCTTTTTGCTCTATACTCTTCTAATTTCATTGAAAAGCCTGACTAATAAAAATCGGGGTGAGAGGACTCGAACCTCCGGCCTCAGCGTCCCAAACGCTGCGCGCTAGCCAACTGCGCTACACCCCGCATGTACAAATGAGTATAACAAAGGAAGATTAAAGGTTCAATTTTAACGTCATGGACGGCAGTTCATACAAAGCTCGAACTTTTCAGCCTCGAGCCCACTTTTTGCCATCATGAAGGCTATCTGCTTTTCCGGGGCAAAATGACTGCCACATGAGGCACACTTCTTCATCTTGAATTCGTGAGCAGAGCTTGGCCAGGTTATGATGCGTACATCTCCCCTGTCCTCCATCTTAATGGCGTTGGTGGGGCAAACATAAACACATGAACCGCAGGCTATACAGGCATCGCTGTCATCACAGAAGGGAAGCGCAACCTGTCTGTCGGTCCCCCTGCTGACCAGGCTGATAGCACTCTTGCCGACAACCTCCCGGCAAACCCGGGTGCAAAGAGCGCATAAAACGCATGAGTTGTCTTGATTTTCTGGTTGAAAACGACTTTTGTCGACCCCGAGGTTCCTTGCCATATCAATAACCTCGGAAGAATTTGGGCAGCGGGCAAGAAGCAGTTCCATTACCATGCGCCTTATATTTACTACCCTTTCCGTTTGCGTATCCACCACCAGTCCTTCTGCAACTTCGTACAAACACGAAGCAACCAGCCTCTTGCGATTACCCCTGGTTACCTCAACCATGCAAAGCCGGCAAGCTCCATAAGCGGCTACCGCTTCATTCACACAAAGAGTTGGAATATAGATATTATTCTCCCGGGCGGCCTCAAGAACCGTTTTCCCGGAATCTGCTGTGATTTCTCTTCCGTCTATTTTAAGCGTTACCATTTACTACTCCGCTACCTTATTTCTACCGCTTTAAACTTGCACGCTTCCATACATGCGCCGCACTTGGTACATTTTTCCTGGTGAATAACAACCGGTATTTTTTTTCCGATAAACTCAATAGCCTCAGATGGGCACGCCTTAACGCAAAGTCTGCAGGCTGTACAATTATCATCCACGATGTTATAGCTAATGAGGGCTTTGCACACACCTGCCGGACATTTTTTATCTACGATGTGGGCAAGATACTCATCCCTGAAATACTTGAGAGTAGTCAGAACAGGATTGGGGGCAGTTTGCCCCAGACCGCACAGAGAGCCATCCTGGATTACTGCCGACATCTCTTCAAGGAGATCCAACTGGGATTCGTCTCCCTTACCTTCGCTGATATCATCCAGGATCTCTCTCATCCCCTTCAAGCCTTCCCGGCAGGGAACACATTTTCCGCAGGATTCCTCCTCCAGGAACTTGAGGAAATAACGAGCAATATCAACCATGCAGTTGTTTTCGTCCATGACGATCATTGCACCGGAACCCATCATGGAACCAACCCTTGTCAGCTCGTCAAAGTCAACTGGCAGGTCCAGCAAGCTCTCGGGTATACAACCGCCAGAAGGACCGCCGGTAAGCACCGCTTTAAACTTTTTGCCGTCCGGTATCCCCCCGCCGATTTCATATATGATTTCTCTGAGCGAAATACCCATAGGAACTTCTACCAGACCGGTGTTGTTTATTTTTCCTACCAGGGAAAATATTTTGGTCCCCTTACTGTTTTCAGTTCCTATAGAAGCATACCATTCAGACCCCCGATTAATTATGAGGGGTACATTGGCCCAGGTTTCTACATTGTTAAGAACCGTAGGGCAATCAAACAAACCTTTTTCAGAAGTATGTACATATTTGGCTCTCGGTTCCCCGACCTTGCCTTCGATCGATGCCATTAGCGCAGTTGATTCACCGCACACAAAAGCACCGCCTCCACGGTTAATGACTATCCTGAAACTGAACCCTGAACCAAGAATATTTTCACCCAGCAAACCGTATTCTTCTGCCTGTCTTATTGCTATCTCAGTGTTTTTAACCGCTAGAGGATATTCATTCCGTATGTAAACGAACCCTTTGCTTGAACCTGCAGCAAAGGCTCCAATGATCATGCCTTCAAGAATGTTATGAGGATTGCCTTCCATCAAGCTTCTGTCCATGAAAGCACCCGGATCACCTTCATCACAATTGCAGATCACATATTTGGTCTCGCCATGGGCTTCCCTGGTGCTTTTCCACTTGGTAGCTGCCGGAAAACCTCCCCCTCCCCTGCCTCGCAAGCCGGCGGCCCCTACTTCCTCAATAACCTGTTCCGGCTTCATGGAAGAAAGCACTTTAGCCAGAGCTGAGTATCCACCAATAGCAATATAGTCATCAATTTCGGTCGGGTCGATATATCCATTGGCTCCAAACACAAGCCTCATCTGCTTTTTATAAAATGGCACGTCTTCTTCGGAAGTAATCTTACTGCTTCCGTCAGGTGTTATGTAAAGCAGTCTTTCGATTACCCTACCGTTTACAACTGTTTCGCTGATAATCTCTTCAACGTCTTCTAGCCTGACATGCTGGTAAAATATGTTTTGAGGCCTTATAACCACCAACAGTCCTCTTTCGCAGAAACCATGACAACCGGTAGTTTTTACCACAACCTGATCCTTCAGATTATGTGCGGTAATTGCCTCCTGAAAAGCCTGTGCAACTTTTTGCCCACCGAATGCCTGGCAGCCAGTACCGCAGCAGACGGTCACAGTCGATATTTCCGGACGCTCAGCAAGTACAAGCGCGCGCTTTTTTTCGAGTTCTTCTATAGAGGTCAGTTTACAAATTTTATCACTCATGGCTAATCGTATTTCTCCAGTAGCGGTTTTACTTTGTTAACCGTCATCTGTCCGGCATACTCGCCATCAACCACAACCAGGGGGCCAAGGGCGCATGCGCCAACACAGGCTACGCTTTCAAGGGTAAACTTACCGTCTTCAGTGGTGTCACCGCAGCTTATTTTCATTTCATTTTGCATCTGTTGAAGTATCTGCGCGGCACCTCTTACGTGACAGGCAGTGCCCATGCACACATGAACAGTATGACGACCTCTGGGTTTTAAAGAGAACGCCTTGAAAAATGTGGCTACACTGTATACCTGACTTAACGGCACATCAAGTTGACTGCTGACGAATTCTACGGCTTCTCTGGGCAGATAGTTATATTCCGCCTGCACATCCTGCAGTATTGAAATAAGTTGCCCTTTATCTTTATCATACCGGTCAAGAATTTTAGCCAGGGTATCATTCTTAACGCTTATTTTTGACATTCGGCTTTCTCCAAGAGTTTGTAATATTCTTCGGCGACACGCTTTTCAATCATTTTAATGACATCTTCAGTCAAATGACGGAAACGCCGCTGTGGTTTCATGTAATCAGTAATAGGCCTGAGTGTTTCCGGTTTGTAACTCATTTTATATTTACCATTTTCTACTTCATATAGAGGAAAAACACCAGTCTCCACCGCAAGACGCCCCAGTTTAATGGTCAAGTTGGTAGCGCACCCCCAACCGGTTGGACATCCTGAAAACACATGTATATATGCCGGCCCTTTTGTAGCTACTCCCTTTTTAACTTTTTCAACCAGGTCAATAGGAAAGCTGGGGCATGCAGTAGCAACATATGGTATACGGTGATCAACTGCTATTGCCGGCAAGTCCTTCTTCCAGCTGAGCTGGCCAATGCTCTGCTTTCCGGCGGGTGAAGTGGTGGTAGTAGCTCCATACGGAGTTGCAGATGAACGCTGGACACCGGTGTTCATGTAACCTTCATTGTCGAAACAAATATAGAGGAGGTTGTGCCCGCGTTCAAGGGCACCGGACAGCGCCTGTAATCCTATGTCTACCGTTCCTCCATCCCCGGCGATGGCTACAACTTTGGTATCAGGATGATCGTAACGCCCTTTTCTTTTCATTGCTTTAAGCCCGGCTTCAACTCCGGATGCAACAGCAGCAGTGTTCTCAAAAAGAGTATGTATCCACGGCAATCGCCATGAAGTATATGGCAGCTGGCTGGCTATGATTTCCATGCAGCCGGTAGCATTAACCACAACCGCATCCCGACCAATTGCCTTAAATGCCTGCCTGATTGCCAGCACTTCGCCACAACCGATGCAGGCTCTATGTCCTGGAGCCAGGCTCTCAATTTCCGAAAGCAGGCGTGGAACATATACGCTCTGACCTATCATTTATTCCCTCACACCGTAAATTTCAAACTCGTTCGGGCTGCCTTGTTCGGCTATTTCCTGCCCGCGGGTTATTATCTCCTCAAAGCCTTCACGGGTTACGTCTCTGCCGCCAAGCCCGCCGACAAAACTGACCACATTTGGTTTTTGTGGCTCGTTGTAAAGAGCAGCTTTAACTTCACTGACAACCGGTCCTCCAGGGCCGCCAACTGAGATAGCCCGGTCGAAAACGATCAGCGTTTTTGCTGAGCCAACGGCTTTTCTGAGTTCTTCGAACGGAAACGGACGCCACAAACGTATACGAACCAAACCAACTTTTTGGCCTTGCTCACGCAGATTGTCTATGGCTGTCATCGCGGTTTCACTGAAACTGCCCATGGTAAGGAGCAGAGTCTCAGCCCCTTCAGTGCAGTACTTTTCTACAGGTTGATAGTAACGTCCAAACTGCTGGCCGAATTCCTGCCAGGTTTGTATAATTGTCTCATAAGAATCGCGAATGTTTATTTCCTGTGCCCATTTTGCCTCACTGAAAATTACCGGTGGAGCAAAATCTCCCATTGCTACCGGCTTATCAGGATGAAGTGGCAGAGGGTAATCAAAGGGAGGCAGGAAGCGGCTTATTTCTTCCCGTTCCGGTATAGTAATCGGCTCGATCATATGAGAAAGATGGAATCCGTCCAGATTTACCATTACCGGAAGTAGTACATTTTTAGCTTCACCCATTTTAAAAGCACAAATCGTATTATCAACAGCTTCCTGGCCGTTTTCTACAAACAACTGTATCCATCCTACGTCCCTGGTTGCCATTACATCGGAATGGTCTCCCCAAACACTCAACGGAGAAGAAACAGCCCGATTGGTAACCGCCATAATAACCGGCAGCCTCATTGCAGAAGCCACAAAAAGAACTTCGTGCATAAGCTCAAGACCCTGACCGGCTGAAGCGGTAAAAGTTCTGGCGCCGGCAGCAACACTGCCAAGGCATGCACTCATCGCCGAATGCTCCGACTCAACCGGTATATACTCAGCATCAAGTTTGCCGTTTGCGACCAGATCTGCCAGATGCTCCACGATATGGGTTTGAGGGGTAATCGGATAAGCGGCTACAACATCAACATCACAGGCAGCAACCACTTCACTGATAGCCAGGGAGGTTTCAATACCAACTCTTTTGGCCATTATTCCACCTCCTCTACCATGCTTATCACATATACGGGGCACTCGGTAGCGCAGATGCCACAACCTTTGCAATAATACATATCAGCAACAAAATGCCCTTCTTCATTCTGGTTTATACACCCTTCCGGGCAGTATATGGCGCATACTCCACACTTGATACAGCGATCAAATATGTACTCAGGCTTCTGGCTCCGCCAGTCTCCTGTACGATACTGGATGGCATTACCAGGCGTGGTTACAATAGCCCCTATTTCTATGTCGCGCCAGGTAAATTCGTTTTCTGGTTTAACCAATTTACTGCTCCTTTATCCTGGTTTCTTCATAAGCGCGTTTCATGGCATTAATATTCTTTTCTGCCAGGCGGCCAAACCGGTCTTTAAGTGGTTCAACCAGATCTTCCGGTTTGAGTAAACCGCTGGCTTTTATCAAAGCTCCCATCATTGTGGTATTGACAATGGGGACACCAAGCTCTTCCCGCGCTATTGTGTTAGCATCAACTGTAGCTACCCGGAAGCGATTTTCGTAACGAATGCTGATTTCGCCTGGCTCTAGCCGAGTGTTGACGATCAAGAGCCCGCCGTCTTTCAACCCGGAGGTTACATTTACAGCCTCCATCAAACGGGCATCAAGAACTACCACTATATTAGGGTCACTAACTTCCGCGCGGCTGTGTATAGGACCAGAACTGATACGGTCAAAAGCAAGAACCGGTGCACCGCGCCTTTCCGGCCCGAATGCCGGAAATGCCTGTGCATATCCACCAGTTTCAATAGCCGCTCTGGCTACCAGCTCGGCTGAAGTTACCGCCCCCTGGCCTCCTCGGCCATGCCACCTGATTCCGATAATATCATGTTTGGTAACTATAGTGAGCCTCCCACAATTTGTTTTTTAATAAGCACCGCCCCTGGAGAGACTCGAACTCTCGCAACCGGCTCCGGAGGCCGGTGCTCTATCCTCTGAGCTACAGGGGCGTATCCGCTAATTTTACCCTATAGCTTAAAGTTTAAGCAATACTGGCTTTTCTAGTTAGGAAGATTCGACTGTGAATTTGGTCAGCTTGATGTTTGATCAGGAGCTTTCTTAACCGAAAACGGTTGCTAATAATAAAACAAAACAAGTGAGACTGACAAATAAAGCAATATGACCAGCAGTGTATTCCAGCTTACAAAGCCAAAGGTCTTGCGTTTTATTTTAAACTTTAACCCGGCAATGATCAGCAGGGTCATCAAAATCACGGTACCGCCTGTGAAGAGATTGCGCAGGGATACTTCAGCCAGTAGAGGACCACGGGTATAAAAAACATCGGTTATAAAAATGTTGGCGGTATTTAACATATTCGCGCCCAGAATATCCCCCACTGCCAGATCGATACACCCCATTCTCAATGCGGTTAAAGCAACCACAAGTTCTGGAAGCGAGGTACCGATGGCCAAAAATAAACTGCCTACAAAACTTGCGCTGAGATTATAGGTCACCGATATTTCATCTCCAATCAGAGAAAGCCATATACCACCACCGACGATGACCAGTGCCGATAATAGAAAAACACCATAGATCCGTAAACTGCTTAAATGTTCATATTGAGCCGGCTCTTCTGTTTTAACTTCAGGGTGTTTTTTATCAAATACAAACATCTGCCTGATACCGAACAGATATCCCCCGAAAATAATAATGCTGGTGACTGCCAGCCACCCTATCGATATCCCGGTTACAGCATCCCCAATGATGATGGACAGGCCGGCAAATGAGATTAATATGATTCCCATGATAGCTGGCAATATGTTGCGTTTATTTGCCAGGGATAAAACTGGCCCCTGGCGGCTCATAATATCCAAAACAGCCAGTATAGTAAGATTAAAAATGCAGCTTCCCCAGAAATTGCCCAGCGCCATATCAGGCTGGCCAACGATTACTGCTGAGCTTATACCGGTTACCATTTCCGGCATTGAAGTGACCAGCGCAATCAACACCAGACCAATCCACATCCCTCCTAATCCAGTTCTTTCAGAAATCGCATCTCCGTATCGAGCAAGCCTGGTCCCAGCGATTAAAATAATCGCACAACAAACAGCGAGCTTGAACCATACCATCTACAAAGTCTCCTCACATGTTTTTAACATGGATACAATCAATCGGATTATTCTACATTCCGGATGGTTATTTAATCAAACACTTGTCTTCAGAATGTTCCGAGCCGGCCTGCATTTTATCTTGACAGCAGTTACTCTATAGGCTATATTGTCCACTATAATTGAATATCAAAAGCTGTGAACAGGAATAGTAAATCCGCAAGCGGGGACACAGAGAACCGGGGAAGGTGGGAGCCGGTTCCAGCGCTCGGTTTGAATGGTCCTGGGAGCTGCCTTCCAAAAGCCTGCGAGGGTGAGTAGGTTCGGACGCAGAGAGGAGCGTAATCAAACCTCAGGGTATCGGGTTGACCCCTGTACCTTAAAGAGATGGCCGTGAAGTTTATGCGCTTTACAGTCAAGAAGGGTGGCACCGCGGGTAAGCCTCCTGCCCCTTCAAGGGCAAGAGGCTTTTTCTATTTTAAACAGGAGGCGGAAGAATGCTTGCCAAACGTAATCGCTTATGGCCCATGGGGGCCAAAGTAATTATTTATCTACGCTAGCTGTCAGTATTATAATTAATTTATTCAACCAGGAGAAAACGATGGAAAAAAGAAAATTTATCTTAGACGAAAAGGATATGCCTACCAGTTGGTATAATATATTGCCCGATCTTCCCGAGCCCCTGCCAGATGTACTTCACCCTGCAACAGGGAAACCGGTAACCCCGCAGGACCTGGAACCTCTCTTTGCACGTGAACTGATAATGCAGGAATTTGCCCCTCAGCGTTTTATCGAGATTCCTGAGGAGTTGCAAGAAATATACCGCGTATGGCGGCCCACCCCTCTTTTCAGGGCCCACCGGCTTGAAAAAGCACTTGATACGCCCGCCAAAATATTTTATAAGTTTGAGGATGTCAGCCCGGCTGGTTCTCACAAACCAAACAGCGCAATTGCACAGGCATACTACAACCATAAAGAGGGCATCAAGCGCCTGACTACAGAAACCGGCGCCGGACAATGGGGAAGCGCTCTATCCATGGCTTGCATGTTTTTTAACATCGAACTTAAGGTTTACATGGTTGCGGTAAGTTTTCACCAGAAACCCTACCGCCGTGTCATGATGGAAACCTGGGGAGCTACCTGCGTACCATCCCCAAGCCCGGACACCAAGTCCGGAAGAGATGCCCTGGCTGCTGATCCCAATTCACCCGGATCTCTCGGCCTGGCAATCAGTGAAGCCGTCGAGGACGCCGTAAGCCGCGATGACACTCATTATTCACTGGGCAGCGTCTTAAACCACGTTATTTTACATCAGACAGTGATCGGACAAGAAGCCAAAAAACAATTTGAAATGGCAGACTGCTATCCGGATATCGTTGTTGGCTGTGTTGGCGGTGGGACCAATTTTGGAGGACTGGCAGTACCGTTTGTTAAAGACAAGCTCAATGGCAGCCATCCGGACACGCAAATAATAGCGGTCGAGCCGGAAAGCTGCCCCTCTCTCACAAAAGGTTTATATGCCTATGATTATGGCGATGTGGCTGGTCTTACTCCCTTGCTTAAGATGTTCACCCTGGGCTCCCATTTCATGCCGCCGCCGGTTCATGCTGGAGGATTGCGTTATCACGGAATGTCTCCTTTGGTCACCCATCTGCTCAAACTCGGTCTCATCGAAGCCCGGTCGGTTCCCCAGATAGCCACCTTTGAAGCCGGAATTCAGTTTGCCCGCACCGAGGGCTATATCAGCGCTCCTGAAACCAATCATGCCATACGCGCCGGCATTGATGAAGCAATAAAATGCCGCGAATCCGGAGAAGCAAAAACCATTTTGATCGGTCATTCTGGCCATGGGCATGTTGATATGGCATCTTATGATGCTTATCTTTCCGGGAAATTGGTTGATTATTCATACCCTGATGATAAGGTGAAGGAAGCTCTTCACCAACTACCAAAGGTCTAAAACCAACTTAGTTTCACAAAAAGGGAAGCTTTTACGCTTCCCTTTTTTTATCCGGGTTGAATGACTCTCACTCTTGATATATCATTAAGTTAAGAGCCTTTTCAGAGGCGAGGCGATGAAAAGTAAAAAAATAAAACTTACAATTGGTATGATTGCATCCGCTATAGCATTGCTCACCTTGAGCGGCTGCTCCATAATCGCAGAACGTTTCCCAGGTTTTAATCTTGGTTCTGCCCAAACCACTACTCCTTCTTCAACTCAACCTCCTATCAATGCCACCTGGAATCCACCAACCCAGTCTTCGGGCTTTGAACTTGAAAACTGGGTTGAGGCAGTAGAAAAGGTCCGCCCTTCCGTGGTGGCAGTAGAAACTTCTACCGGCGCCGGATCAGGCTGGATTATCGACAGTGATGGCTTAATAGTTACCAACGAACATGTTGTTGAAGGAGCTTCAGAAGTCGGCGTTGTTTTACACGACGGTCGCTACCTTGAGGCGGTTAGCATCTATGCTGATGCTATCACCGATATCGCTATTATTCGTGTTAATGAAACCGGGCTGCCAGCAGCTTCTATTGGAAGTTCGTCCTCATTAAAAGTCGGCCAGCCTGTGGCAGCTGTAGGCAACGCCCTCGGCCTTGGAATAAGCATGAAGGGTGGCTGGGTTAGCCAGTTGAATGTATCAACAATTATTGAAGGCAGAGCGCTCTATGGGCTGATTGAGACTGATGCCGCCATGAATCCGGGTAACAGTGGTGGGCCGCTTATCAACCTGGCTGGAGAGGTTATCGGCATCACCAACGCCAAACTGGTGGATATTACTATCGAGAGCGTAGGATATGCCATCAGCACAGATTCAGCCCTTCCTGTAATAGAGCGTCTGGTTACAGAAGGTTTCATTACTTATCCCGTGCTTGGAATATGGGGCATGGTGACGGTTAACCCCGCTGTTGCCAGCTTCTTTGAACTCGACACAGATCAGGGCGTACTCATTCAGGGAGTTACACCGGACACCGGTGCTGAAGCTGGTGGCCTCCGAGCTGGCGATATAATCACCGCTATTGACGGCCAGCCAACAACTTCTGTTGAAACGCTAGTCTGGGCTATCCGCTCCCGGGAAATCGGCCAGTCAGTAGAAATTACCTATCACCGCGAAGGCAATGAATATAAAACACTGGTTACGCTGTCTTAACTCGGTATTAATCCTGCTTTTTCACACCCAGCACCACAGGATGGCCATCAAGCTTGAAGTTTTCTGAATAGCCCTGCTCATCTGGCTCAGCATTTACAATATTATCAGAAAGAGTTTCCCGGCTGATATAAACCCGGTATTCTTCCATAACTTCTTCGATTCTCTGATCTGCCTGAAACCATGTAACTATATGGTCAGCAATATCAAAGTCGGCCTGCCGCCGAAGTGTTTGTATTCGCCGCACGATTTCACGAGCCAGCCCTTCGGACTCCAATTCGCGCGTTATCCTGGTATCAACCCCGACAGCGTATAAGTTATCTGAACTGAGATTCAAACCTTCTTTTTCAAGCTCTTCTCTATTAAGAGCTACCTTCACCTGTTTGACGTTTAATTCTTCCAGTATTTGGTCTTTAACCCGGTTCAGGCGTTCTTCTTCTCCGGGGCTTTGCAGCAACACCGTAAGCGTTGATAAAGGCTGCCGGATCTTTATACCGGCCTGGCTTCTTGCCGAGCGACCAAGACTGCATATCCGGATTGCCAGTTGCACGCTGGCTGCAAGTTCGTTATCTATTACCGTCGTATCAGCTTGTGGGAAAGAGGCAAGATGGACCGACTCTGGTGCCTGCGGATTTACCGACAGTACAAGATTCTGATACATGGCCTCAGCAAGGAATGGCGTAAATGGCGCCAAAAGACGGGATAGAGTCTCAAGACAATTATGCAGGGTATCATATGCTGCAATCTTGTCTTCATCATTCTCACTTTTCCAAAAACGCCTCCGACTACGGCGTACATACCAGTTAGACAGGTTGGACACGAAAGCTTCAATGCGCCTCCCCGCTGATGTGGGATCATAACCGTCAAAGTCACTAGTTACTTTGGCCACAAGATCGTTAAGTTCTGACAATATCCAGCGGTCAAGTTCTGCAACAGGAGACGTGTGACCCGATTTTACAGGGTTGTAATTATCAATGTTGGCATAAGTAACGAAAAAGGAATAAACGTTCCACAACGGCAGCATAAACTGCCTCATAACCTCTCCTACCAAACCTTCAGAAAAGCGCCGCGGCTGCCCGGGAGGGCTTGCAGTATAAAGATACCATCGCATGGCGTCGGTGCCGTATTTGTCAATTATCACTTTAGGCTGAACTACATTTTTACGGCTTTTACTCATTTTTTCACCCTTCTCATCGAGGATGTGGCCCAAACAGATCACATTCCTGTAAGCCACACTATTGAAAAGAAGAGAGCTGATGGCATGCAGACTATAAAACCATCCGCGCGTCTGGTCGATCGCCTCACAGATGAAATCAGCCGGAAAACGACCGTCGGAAATTAGAGTGTTGTTGTCAAATGGGTAATGATACTGTGCAATTGGCATATTGCCGGAATCAAACCAGCAGTCTATCACTTCGGTCTGACGGCGCATCAAACCGCCGCATTTACATGTGTAAGTCAAGTTATCAACATAAGGCCGATGAAGGTCTATCTCACCATCAAAGCCTGAAAACCCGGGTTTGGATTTAAGTTCTTCTATTCCGCCTATGCAATCAAAACTTCCGCACTTTTCACAACACCACACTGGCAATGGTGTGCCCCAGTAACGCTCGCGAGAAAACGCCCAGTCTACATTGTTTTGCAGCCAGTCCCCAAATCTTCCATTTTTAATGTGATCCGGATACCAGTTTATTTCCTGATTCAGATCGATCAGGCAGTCTTTCCGGGCCGTAGTCCGTATATACCATGACTGTTTTACGTAGTAGAGAAGTGGCGTAGAACAGCGCCAACAGAATGGGTAGGTATGGGTTATAGTTGTCTCCCGATACAGCAATCCCCGATCATCAAGGTCACGCGTGATAATCTTGTCAGCATCTTTTACAAAAAATCCGGTAAAATTATAATTACCTATTATTTTTCCACCCAGGTCGACATGTTGTACAAAATCAAGCGCTTCAGTTTTGCCGGCTTCAAAGTCAGCCTCACCGAAAGCCGGAGCAATATGAACGATACCTGAACCATCATCCATGGATACGAAATCTGCCGATATGACATGGTAGTTCAGCTTGTCTGTTTCTGGTTGTTTCTCCAGTTCACTGGAACCCGCTTTAAAGCGCATCCTGTCGACCCCAAACTCATGAGGGTTATACAAGGGTTCATAGTCCAGCCCAACCAGTGATTGGCCACTTATCTCCCCTGTTTTCCTGGCATCGGACAACTCCAGCGTAGCCAGCAGTTTTTGAGCAGCAATTATGATGTACCCGTCTATCTCGACAAGGGCGTACCTGGCGCTTGCATCAACTGCCAGGGCAGTATTTCCCGGTAACGTCCACGGAGTAGTAGTCCACGCCAATAAATAAACCGGCTTTTCTGCGATCTCCGTTATTCCGATTCTGGATATGCTGTCAGGTGTCAATTTAAACTTTATGTAAACAGAAGGGTCAACAGTATTTTCTTCATAGCCCTGCGCGACTTCGTGCGAGCTCAGTGATGTCCCGCACCGGGGGCAGTGCGCTGCCGTTTTGTACCCTTTATATACCAGGCCATCATCCCACATCTTTTTGATTGCCCACCAGCAGCTTTCGATGTAGCTGTTTTTCATGGTTATATAGGCGTTATCAAGATCAACCCAGAATGCAATTCTGTCTGTAAAGGCATTCCACTCTTTCAGATATTTAAAAACGGACTCGCGGCACTTAGCATTAAAACGATCAATACCGTAGTTTTCGATATCCGTTTTTGAAGTGAATCCAAGCTCCTTCTCTACTTCCAATTCAACCGGAAGCCCGTGAGTATCCCAACCACCGATGCGCGGTACGTAGTATCCCTGCATCGATTTATAACGTGTAATAACATCTTTAAAGACCCTTGAAATTACGTGGTGAATACCCGGATTACCATTAGCAGTCGGAGGACCTTCATAGAAAACAAATCGTTCTCCGCCTTTCCGGCTGGAAATACTTTTTTCGAATATTTTTTCGCTTTTCCAAAAACCAAGAATCTCTTCTTCCTGGCCGGGAAAGCTTATCCTCGTATCGACCGGTTTAAAAACCTGACCCATATATCTTCCTTTCTAATAATCAATCCCGCTCTGATGGTTTCCGAGCGGGATTAAGAGTAACATAATCCGGACTGCCCACCACAATCTAGTAGTTTGAGGGCTTGATCACCACTTTGCGGCTTTCTTCAAAGCCAGTGCTTTCGGTAATAACACGTTCATCATCATTAAGTGCAGTGTGAATGATGCGCCTTTCATATGCTGACATTGGCTCAAGCGTAAGCGGTTGACCAGTTTCAGCAACCTGGTTGGCTACTTTGGCAGCCATTTCTTTCAGATATTTAAAGCGTCGTTGCTTGTACCCGCTTACGTCAATAACGATCGGCGGAATCTCTTCCTTGAGTATATGACTTACCATGGTACGCAAAAGGTATTGAAGGCTATCCAACGTTTGGCCACCACGGCCAATAAGTATTCCGGGATTAGCACAATCTATATCAAAAAGCAGAGGTTTTGGCGTTCTCTCAACTTCCTGTACAACCGCGTCTTCTTTATATTCAGCCGCAGCCACTATTCCCATTTTATCCAGCAGTTCTTCGATAATGCTCTGGATATCTATGATTAGTTGTTCGTTGATTGTTATCTCTTCAGCCACGAGTTCCTGCCTCCTGCTTTCTAGACCTTTATTTGCGTTTGCTTCGTTTACCTTTTTTTGCCTGGGACTTGCTTTTATCTTTACCTGGCTTTTTTGCTATGGTCGCTTGATCAGCCGCAAGCCCATCTTCATCTTTCCCATTATCGTTTTTCAGATCACCTATCAGGACATCATCTTCCCCTGATGTTACATCAGGCGCAGTCTTATCGCCAGAATGTATAACGCGGGTTGTTACATCGTTAAATTTTTTACGGGATAACAGACCCGAAATACGTTCTATCAGACGGTTTTTCATCGGCTCCAGCCCGCCCCATCCGGTAATAAAATACTGCATAACGAAACTGAGTATATTAGAGGTAACCCAGTATAAAGCCAGCCCGCTTGGGAATGACATTGACAGGAAGGTAAACATGAGCGGCATCATAACCGTCATGCTTTGAGCCTGTGATTGTGCAGGTGATGCTCCGGCTGTTACCGGTGCCTGGGTCATTTTTTGCTGAATGAACATGGAGAGTCCTACCAGTATTGCCAGCAAATAGTCAGGTGTTGCCAGATTCAGCCACAGAAAATGGTTATTTAAAGGTAAAGCTTCATACACTATCGGCCAGGAGTAAAGGTAGTGGGACAGGTTCAGGAAGCTCTCCGGGTTAACCGCCATAACCCTGATTATCGCCTGATAAAGAGCGATCCAGATTGGCATCTGGATGAGCATCGGCAGCAGACACCCGGACGGGCTGACGCCAGACTCCTTGTAAAGACGCATCTGTTCCTGGGCAAGTTTTTCTTTATCCGCACCGTGCTTCTTTTGCAGTGCAGCCAGCTTTGGCTGCAAAGACTGCATAGCTTTCGATGCTCTTAACTGTTTGATGGTCAGGGGGTACATCACTCCCCGAACGATTAATGTCAATATAATGATAGTCAGCCCAAAGCTTCCCCACAAAACCTGGGAAAGCGATATCATGCTGTTTATCATCGGTTTGAGGATGATAATGTCCCAAATTGCTCCTATATCCAACTGACAGCTACCTCACAATTTTGCGTTACTAATTCAAAGATGTTGACCACAACAAAGCCCCGGTTTCACCGTTGATGGCATAAACAGTGTTACCTTTCACGGAATGTACGAAGACAATTTGGCCATCAACCCCCAGCGGAGATGACAGCTCTGTGTCAATATTTCTGAGCTCTATCTTCTGATAATTATCCGTGTCAACGGAATATATCTTGCCGCTTTCGGTTGCAAGAACCAGTCTGTTACCGGCAAATACTGGAGTGGAAGCAACAGATTCGCCAATTTCAATAATTCCTTCCAGCCCACCGGCACTGGCCTCAATAACATATACTTTTCCGTCCATGCCGGGTATATATATCTTCCCATCACCAGTTACCGGAGTAGCCCAAAGCCACCGTTTTGGAGCATTTTCATCATTATCACCGGCCGGGTAGCTCCATACAAGCTCCCCTGTTTCTGCATCAACTGCATAAACATGCCGATCTAGGGATGCTATGATTACAACATCACCGTATACTAATGGAGAAGCGATTATCGGTCCATTGGTTTCGAACGGCTCATCCCAGTTGGACTGCCCGCTTTCAGCATCAATCGAGTATAGTTTTTTGTCAAAAGACGCTGCAAAAATACTATTTCCCCACACTGCCGGAGCAGCCCATATTTCACCACCGGTGTTGTATTGCCACCTATAAGTGAGCGATGCAGCATCGTAGGCATAAAGATTTCCATCAGTAGATCCAACATATACACTTTCATGAGCGATAAGCGGACTTCCAATAATAGCGCCGGACTTACCTGTATTCAAAACTACATTCTTTGACTGGCGGTCATTAACATTGAAAGCATATAATCTGCCTCCGCCATCCCCGATGTAAACGGTCTCACCATACAGCACAGGCGTGGAATACACTACAGCAGCAGAAGCCCCGGCGCAACCGAGCCCTCCCCCTGCCGCAGACGCTTCCAAATCTTCCTGCCACTGGTAAAAACCATTATCAGAATTCAGTGCTACAAGTTTTCCGGCACCAGAGCCCAGATACACAGACTGGCTGCCAGCAACAACGCCAGACCAGCCTGACTGAGCTGTTCCCATACCAACACAGCCAGACACGATTAGCCCCAGCGCCAGCAGCGACGTTAATAGAATTACTTTTAAGGTTCGTTTATTATTATGCACCGTTCTTCCTTAGTGTATGATTACTGGTTTCGCTCCGGAACAGGATCATACCCTCCCGGATTAAAGGGATGGCAGCGGCAAATTCGCTTGATCCCCATCCAAGTTCCCTTGACAACTCCGAAGCGGTTTATCGCTTCATAAGTATATTGAGAACAGGTTGGCGTATAACGACATGAAGAAGGCAAAACAGATGAAATATGTTTCTGATAGAAGCGTATCAAGGCCATTGAAAAAGTTTTCATTTCTTCCCACTTTCCCTAAATCAGGCCAGCTTCTTTCAGCATAGCATTCACCTGGCTTTTAATTTCCTCGTAATTCATGCTGTTTATATAGGGACGGGTTACTATCACGATATCCCAGCCTGGCTTTAAATCTGTTTGCCTGAGTATTTCCCTGAGTACTCGCTTAACCCTGTTTCTAACCACGGCTGAGCCGACTTTTTTACTCACTACCAGGCCCCACCTAGAATAATCCATGTCATTGCCGGCCACCTTTAGATTCAGCCCCCGTCGCCGGTAAACTGCCCCCTGCTGATGAACTCGGCTGTATTCTCTTGTATCTCTTAGGTACTGCTGTCCTTTCACTGATTTAGAAAGGTTAAGCCGGCGCCGGAATTGTTCCGGTAACCGGCTTCACTCGATCCTACCTTACACAACGGTAAGCCGCTTCCGCCCCTTCAAGCGTCTTGCTTTTAAAACCGCACGCCCTCCACGGGTACTCATTCGAGCCAGAAAACCGTGCTCACGTTTTCTGGGAATTTTCTTCGGTTGATATGTTCTTTTAGGCACAATAACTCCTCATTATTTAAGAAAAATGCTGATGCTTACTATTCTTCGTCAGTTTTGGCAGGGATAGCTTCCTCTGCATTTACTTCCGCTACAGCCTTTTCGGCCTCTGTGTTTTCGGCCTCTGTGTTTTCAACTGCAGCTTCGGCCGTTTTGGTTGCATCTTCAGCTGGTGCCGCCGCTTCTACAGCCGGTTTATGATATTCCTTGCGATAATGCGGCCGGCTTATTTCATAGGTTGCGCCCATTTCATAAATATGCTCAGCAGTGTATGGCAGAAGGGCCAGATAGCGCGCCCTTTTAATTGCCGCTGCAAGAGCTCTCTGATGCCTGGCACAATTACCGGTACGCCTTCTGGGGAGGATCTTTGCCCTATCGGTAAGGTAACGCCCCAGCAGGTTTACGTCCTTATAATCTATCCGAGTGCTTTTGTTTGCACAAAAGGTACAAACTTTTCTTCTGGCAACAAATTTGTTACCGCCCCATCTGCCACCAGTTCTACCTTTGGGTTTCGTGGTTGTTTCTCTTGCCACAGGTATTTCATATCTCCTTATAAAAATAGTTTACGAAAAAGTATATTATGTGCGCTGTTTCACGCCCGCCTTAACTGAAGGGAATATCGTCAGGGGTAAGTTCGTCGTTATAAATGTCATCCGCTTTTTCTTCGCTTCCGCCCTGAGCCTGGCGATCAAGAAATGTAACACGGCTGGCAATTACCTCGGTCCGGGTTCTTTTCTGGCCGTCCTGGCCTTCCCAGCTCCTGTTATGAAGCCTGCCCTCAACATATACAAGGCGGCCTTTGGCAAGAAACTGGTTGCACTGTTCAGCCAACTTGTTCCAGGTTACCACGCTGAACCAGTCTGTTTCCTGCTTGCGCTCCCCTTCCGGAGTAGTATAAATACGATTGGTTGCCACTCTGAATGATGTCACCGGATTGCCATTTGCTATAAAACGCATCTCGGGATCGCTGCCTACATTGCCAATCAACATAATCTTATTCAAACTTACCATTATGCGCTCTCCTCTGAACTAATCCTCATCAATAACCAGAAGGTGGCGAAGCACCTGCTCGTTAATCCTCAGTTTGTTTTCTATCTCCAGGGTTTTACCAGGGTCCAAATTAAACTTTGTTAGAACATAATACCCTTCGTTTAAATGAGCGATAGGATAAGCCAGCTTCTTTTTGCCCCAGGGTTCAACCTGCTTAATACTACCGCCAAGGCCTTCGATCATCTGTTTAAGATTCTCAACAGCCTTTTCGTTTTCCGGATCGGACGCTGCCAGTCTAAATACCACGACCATTTCGTAATCGTGATTCTCGACTTCAACAGCTTGAGTATTTGTTACTTCCGGTTTCTTGCTACTTTCTTTAACTGCCACGCTTTTGCCTCTTCTTACTCAAACAAAATTTGGCTAATTATAACACACGTAATTGATACAAACAATTTTTGTTACAGCTTTGGGTAAACATCAGCCATGCGACGTCCGACTGACAGAGATGAAGATATAACCGGTTATCAGCTTTTTGAACTCTAACTCGTGTTTTGTTACAATCACTTTCAGGCCTCTGAAAAACCAGGCAACAGTTTACAGTGGCCAAACGCTAAATGCAGGCGCCTGGATGATTTTCAGGCCATCTTAAGAGGTAATTCAAATGTATGCAGACGAATCCCTGCTTTATGAAGAAAACGAGCTTTTTGGTGGAGTTTTTAACGACTGGCGGGTAAAAAGAGTTAAAAAGCTCGAGCACATATTCTCGCGGGAGTGGTTTAAAAATAAAAATGTTCTCGAGGTGGCTTGCGGATTCGGTAATATCGGGCTATATCTGAGGAGCCTGGGAGCAGATGTTACTTTCGCTGATGCGCGCCAGGATTCCCTGGACATGGTTAAAAAGAAAGACCAGGATGCCCGGGTGTTATTGCTTGATCAGGAAAAACCCTGGATATTAAGCCAGAGGTTCGACCTGATTTTGCATTTCGGCCTTTTATACAATCTTGATAACTGGGAAAGAGACCTTCGCACCACTATTCAGCACACTAAATATGTTGCTCTCGAAACCGCTGTTGCCCGGTATTCAAACCCTTTTGAATGCAAGATAGTAGAACCTGAATATCCAAGTGAATTATACGGACCCTATTCCGGAACCGGCACCCTGGTTTCCGGCTCAAACATAGAAAGCATTTTTGAGGAGATGGGTGCCGATTACCATCGTTACGACGACAGCGACCTGAACCTGGAAGAAAGCTGGAGCGAATATCGCTACGATTGGAAAGAAGAACATGGCCCGGTTGTGCAGTATAGCGAAACACCGGTAGTCAATACCTGGGACAACATACACCTTGGCGGCAGAAGATTTTGGATTGCCAAAAATAACAGTCTGGTGAGCAGCCTAAACCTGTTTTACAAGTAGTGTTCCGCCTTAATATTTTTTGGTTGACAATTCTTCGCGGTTCTTGATACACTTCAATAGCGTTAAGCGTGGCCCCGTGGTGTAGCGGTCTAACATGCCACCCTGTCACGGTGGAGATCAGGGGTTCAAATCCCCTCGGGGTCGCCACTCTTTACCCTCTCTCTTTAGAATGTTTTGACCTGCTGTAAACACCAAACATTCACCCATGAGTCTTTCTTTCTAATATTATGTTAACTTTATTTACTGCGACAGGGTCCTGCCCTCACCTGCCCGACTAGCCAAGATTTTTTAAGATTTGCAGAGATAAATCGATTTTTCAGGCACATCAATCTGCTCTTAAAGACTCTGATAAAACAAAAACAGCTGCAAACCGTTTTGACACTGCTAATGGGTTGTGAGATACTGACGATGCTCCAAGTAGCCGGGCAGTTGAGGCCATCAAATCAGGGAGCACCCTGAGTAGGTATCACAACCGTGGTTCTGAAAAGGTCACCTGGTTGATTCAGCCTAAAAGGCAAAGGTTACTTGGAGCGTCTTTTTTTTCAGCTAACCGGCTCTTTCTTTTCATCAAGTATTATTGGGACACCTATAAATGGCAAATTGCGGTATTCTTCCCGATAGTCCAGGCCATAACCAACAACAAACTCGTCTGGTATTTCAAATCCCCAATAACGGATATCTACTTCCATCAATCTGCGAGCTTTTCTGTTCAGCAGCGTACATACTTCCAGGCTGGCAGGCTTGCGGCTCTTGAGGTAATCCAAAATTGAACTTAGGGTCATGCCGGTATCAACTATATCTTCAACCAGCAACACATGCCTTCCGCTTATATCCAAATCTGCATCCTTGGTTATCGAAAGCCTGCTTAAGCTGTCTTTTCTGTATCGGTTTATCGCCATAAAATCCATATCCATAGGAACGCTTATCTGGCGTATGAGGTCGGCCATAAAACAAATGAACCCACGCTGAACTCCAAGCAACACCGGGCATTTCCCTTCGTAGTCAGCAGATATTTGTGCGGCCAGCTCATCTACCCTTTCTTTTATCTTTTCAGCAGAATAGAGTATTTTTCGGATACCGTGCGCCCTGGCTTGCCCCAGCGGCCCTGCTCCGTATTTTGACAAAAGCCGGTCATAATTGTTTTTGTTGATCAGGATGATTTTTATCTCCGGATACAGCTCTCTCAAACGGCGAAGCTTGCGGTTTTTATAGGTTATCAGGCTTTGTTTGAGAGTAGTGATTTCTACGTAAAGATCAAGACCCGGTAGATAAAAATCTGGGCTAAACATTTCAGTAACCCGATTCCCATCCTGGTTCAAAACGAAGGAGCGGGGTTCATAAACCCATTCTATATTATAAAAATCGAGCAGGCTGGCAAATTCCGCCTCACTGGGATGGGCAAATACCGTTTCCCTGATCTGCCTGATGACCGAGGGTAATTCTTCAAAACCCCTATTGCTATTTTCAACCTGGCACAGGTGATGCTGGGCGATAGTTAATGCTGCCAGCTCAGCCATTCGCTGGATTAAATCTACATCTTCACCCGAAAATACCCGGTTATCACGTAAATAAATACGTAAACTGCCTGCCGGATTTCCCCCAATATTGATTGCTGCCCCGGCGATGGCTGTGATTCTGGCTTTTTTGGCAATATCCTTAAACTGAACCCGCTCATCCGTATTTACATTATTTATTATTACTGCCCGCCCGGAATCGATCTCATCAAGGCTTTTGAAACGATCCAGTAATCCTTTTTGGATATAGAATTTTGGCAGCTTGCAGGTTACGGCTGGTATCAACTGGCTACCAGAGGAATCCAACAAAATCAGGGAAGCACTACCTCCAACCAATTCAGCTGTTGTGTTGACCATGAAATTCAGCTTTTCTTTTAAGCTGCTGTTTGATGCTGCAAAACTCAGGACTTTATAAAAACCATCGGAATATATATCTTTCTTGCTCATTTGCGTCCTGCCATTAACCTTTAATAACGCCAACAGGCCGAGTTCTTGCTATGGGCCGCGCTAGTCCTGCCTGGGCGATAACATCAGCCACATCGCTTACATCTTTATAGGCAAAGGAGGCTTCTTCCGCGATCGCAGAGAGGCTTCCTGCCCTAACGATAATGCCACGACTGGCCATTTCCCTGACAACTTCTCTGCCATCGATAACCCTCTTCGCCTCTTTGCGACTTTTCAGCCTCCCGGCTCCATGGCAGGCAGAACCAAAAGTCATTTCCATTGCTTTTTGTGTACCCGCCATTATGTAGGAATAGCGCCCCATATCACCCGGTACCAAAACAGGCTGGCCGATGTGGGCATATTTTTTCGGCAGATCTGGATGATGGGGAGGAAAAGCCCTGGTTGCCCCCTTGCGGTGAACACATAGCTTTTTAACAACACCTTCCAAAACATGATTCTCTACCTTGGCAATGTTATGACTCACATCATATATAATCTGCAATCCTGCCGTTTCCCTGCTTATGCCAAGCACTGAAATAAACGCCTGCCTGGCCATGTGGGTAATTACCTGTCTGTTTGCCCAGGCGAAATTAGCAGCGCTACGCATTGCGCCAAGATAACCCTGACCTTCTTTTGATCTCACCGGGGCACACGCCAGTTGCCTGTCAGGGACACTTATATTGTAATCTGTCATAGCCCCCAGCATTAACTTTATGTAATCATCAGCGACCTGGTGGCCTAATCCGCGTGATCCAGTATGTATCCAGAGAAGAACCTGGCCTTCCATATTTATACCCATCACTCTGGCTGCTTCCGGTTCGTATATAGCGTCCACCACCCCGATTTCAACAAAATGGTTCCCCGATCCAAGGGTCCCAAGCTGGCACGCGCCTCTTTCCCTGGCACGCATACCAATCGCCCAAGGATCAGCTTCGCTCATCTGACCGTTTTCCTCAATAAAACTCAGGTCTTCCGCCCTGCCGTACCCCTGCTCAACCGCCCATCTCGCCCCTTGAGACAATACATTTTCCATGTCCTTATTCCCCAGCCTGATACTGCCAGAAACACCAAGACCTGACGGAATGCTCTTGTACATCTCCTCCACCAGTTCTTCAAGACTACTTTGAATAGAGGAGTAATCCATAGCAGTGCCAAGCAGCCTGACGCCACAATTTATGTCAAACCCCACGCCACCAGGAGATACTACTCCACTCTCAAAGTCCATAGCTGCAACTCCACCGATTGGAAAGCCATAACCCCAATGTACATCCGGCATTGCCATAGAAGCACGGATTATACCAGGCAAACAGGCAACATTTGCTACCTGACCAAGCACATTTTCACCGGTTATATGGGGCAGCATTTCCCGGGAGGCATATATAATACCAGGCACTCGCATGCCCGCCTGGTATTGAGAGGGTAACCGCCACCGGAAATCATCTATTTTCTCAAGACAACCTTCTGTTTTTTTCATCTTACACCCTACACATCCAGAAATACTCGCACCTGGTTTGTTTTAGCATCAACCATTATACGATGAAATGTGGCAGATTTTATCCCGGTTTTTATAGCATGGCGCTGGGAGTTGTATACTTCACCATAGCAAACAGCCGTTATGTGGTAATTTTCAAAGGTTCTGATTTCCAGTTTTCTAAAAAGTATGTTTTGTGTATCAAAGTAATACAGTAGGCGGTTAAGCCACTCAAAAAGCAGGCTTTCATGGGTTTCTTCTACAATATCGACATATATCACGGAGCTTGGGCGGACTGTTCTCAAATCTACCATAATGGCAAACATCCCCAGGCCGGCGTTTGTAAACGCTTCAGCCAGAGTATCTCCTCTGGCAAGAAGACCAACATCTGCCGTGTGTTCTAATACCCGGTATTTGCTTCTCATGTGCTGTTACTTTTGGATAAGCCTGATTTTATACCCAGTTTCTACACTGTCAATTTTACTACAAACTGAAGAAGCCTGTTTTTACACTTGGTTTTGCCTATCCCTACAAATTTGAGTTTCTGATGAAATTTTCATAAAAATATTTCCTCGAAGGGTGTTGACAATCATTTATTAATGAATTATAATTCTTGTATTAAATTACACCATTCGCTCTATTCAATGTTACTTTTCAAACACCCCAAAAGGAGGTGACGAAAAATGGCAGACAAACCCAAACCGGGAGCTACTCCGTCCAAACCGGCATCTACCCCAGCGAAACCAAAGGGCAAGTAGAATAATAACAAGGCAAGGACAAGAAAAGGCGCTGGTAAATCCAGCGCCTTTTCTATTTTCTAACTTTGCGTAACCGTTGCCTGATATGGGCATAAAAGTTTAAACTAACTGAATAGTATTAACGGAATCTTTGAACGCCACTGAGAGAACAGGAGAAACGGATGAAAACCCTTATTCTTACCAAGGGAGACGTATTAGATCTGATAAGCATGAAGCTGGTAATAAAGGAAGTGGAAGTGGCTTTTATTGAATTGGCGGCCGGTACAGCCAAAATGCCCGCCAAGTCTTATGTCTCCCTTGAAAAGGGGGATTTCCGGGCAATGCCTGCCGCCCTTTCTGGGGCCAGCGGGATTAAATGGGTAAATGTTCACCCGGCAAACTGGCAGATCAACCTTCCAACTGTTATGGCTGTTTTGATATATTCCGATCCTGAGACGGGTTGCCCTCTGGCAATAATGGATGCCGGCGAAATTACCGCGTACCGAACCGGAGCAGCTTCGGCAATAGCATCGAGATGCCTGGCTAATCCGGGAGCAGACTCTCTCGGTTTGATAGGTGCCGGGCGGCAAGCCCACACTCAGCTCCAGGCACATATGGAATTATTTAATCTAAAACACATCAGGATTTATGACATAGATAATGATAGAGCACAGGCATTTGTTCAAAGCTACCCCGGCCTTCCAGTAAGCTCCGGTTCAATTGAAGAAGTTTGTGACAGCGCAATTATCTGCACTACAACCCCGGCCACCAAACCAATCGTACGTCTTGACTGGATAAAAAAAGGTACGCATATAAACGCTATCGGCGCCGATGCCCCGGGCAAACAGGAGCTTGAGACAGAAATATTGAAAAACGCCAGGCTGGTGGTTGATGACATCGAACAGGCATCCAAATCGGGGGAGATAAATGTACCAATCAAACAAGGTCACATTTCGCCGGATACCATTACTGCAACTCTTGGTGATTGTATTACCGGGCGCGCGAGATGCCGCTTGAACGAAAATGATATTACAGTATTTGATTCGACTGGTATTGCTATTGAGGATATCGCAGTTGCCAGAGCCATCTATAATATGGCTATAAGCAAAAACCGCAAAAAGTACCTTGAAGTTGATTTCTTAAGCTAAGTATAATCACCGCAACTGGTTTGAAGAATTCCCCGAAACACGAAAACCCGATGATGCATACATCACGAGCACACCGAGAGTAAAAACCAATAAGTTGCGCAGAATGAGAAATATCACTGCCGGCTGCTCAAAATCCATAAGTTGCCCATAGTTGAACGGGTATATATACTGGCTCAAGAGCGCAATAATACCAAACATGATCCATGCGGGATTCCTCATATGATTGCCTATCAAAGGAATAATCGGATACAACCAGATCACAAATTGAGTTGAAAAGACCTTGGTGGTAAGCAGTAATATAGCCACAACCCCCAGCGTGTAACCAGCCAGATCGGCATTGCCATGCCGATCATTAACGGAGTTGCGATAATAAAACCAGTAACAGATAAGTATAGAGCCAATCGTAACAAAAGAAGATACAGCAACCAGAAAATCCGAAGCGGGCGCCCATATATCTACTGAAGAATAAGCAAGCACAATCTCAACATCGGTAAGCCCTAAAATATCGCCAAGCATCAGTAAGGAAGCATAACCTGATTCAAGCTGGAGCCCTCTCCCGGAATGGAAATTGATAAACTCCCAGAAGCCTTCAGGACTTGCTGCTAAAAATGGCACAACCCCGATAAGGCCGGTTACAACAAAAACAGCCGTGCCTTTTATCAGTGGCTTCCATTGGCGGATTTGTATGAAAGGTATGGCAAACAAAGGGGCAATTATTGCCGGATACAGTTTTGTAAGCACTCCAAGTGCCAGAACAAACCAGGCAGATTTGTATTTATGCTCGGTATAATAATAGATGGCTGCCAGAGATAGCACTGCTGGTATCACATCAAAACGATTGATGACGATATCGCCAAGAATAAAAAAGGAGAAAGTGTAAATCGCCAACGTTGTAAAGTGACCAAGCTTCAGATTGGAACTTATTCGGCTGATGAAGAATAACCCCAACAGGTCAAAAGCCAACATCAATATTGCAAATCCATCCGCATAGCCAGCAAGGTTTCCACTAAAAAGCCTTGGGAGCAGTAAAAACAACATAGCAAGCGGTGGATATTCTACGCTAAAATCGCGGTATGGCAGATTTCCGGAAAACATCTGTTGAGCGTACTCAAAATACAACTCAACATCCGGGTGGATCCTTATCTCAAAGCGGGAATAATTCAGCCAGATAAAAAGGACTGCGATATGAATAAGGCCAAAAAATAGCAGCTGGCGGTTACGCGAAATAAAAAATTCTTTCAGCTTTTGTTTGGTATTATCAAAAATCATGATTACTTCTTGCCAGCTTGCTTATTCTAGCCCTTAAATGTTTGACAGGCAACACCTGAAAACGCATGGAGCTGCAGTATTATTCATCAGGTGTAGTTTTAATGGGATTATCTATTCTCCAGAAAAACCGCTGACCCCATTTTTCCATTATGCTGATAGTGCGCTTTCCAAGCATGGCAATAAATAACACATTAGCCACACCGTGCATTGTATCAAACCACACACTGTTTAGCATCGAAAGTAAAAATGTCTGCCATGTCAGGGGATATATCAAAGAAGCCCATGCCCAAATGTTCACAATAGCCCCATATATGTAACCCCAGGCTAACCCAAAAAATGCCAGAATCCAAATATAAGCTTTGTTGCGGGGGAGAATTCCGGGTATTACCCCTGCCATTCCCCAGCCGAATATCTGAAACAGCGTCCAGGGGCCATGCCCCAAAAACAGGTTGGAAATGATGGCAGTAAGCGCCCCAGTCATAAATCCGGCCAATGGCCCAAACACGTACCCGGTACATATGATGA
>JAQUQL010000001.1 GCA_028716145.1 Dehalococcoidales bacterium | reverse complement strand
CTGTGGATCTCGTCATAAACAGGGCTTTTACGGTTTGGCTGGTAATATTTTTGCCTGCCCTCTTTTGTTGAAACAAGAATTCCGGTTTTTTCCAAGCGTGTTAGTTCCCGGCTGAGGTTGGTGGAATCTTCATTCAATATTTTGGTGAGTTGGCGTACAAAAAAGCGTTCATCAGGATGAGTGAACAGCCAACCCAAGGCTTTTACTCTTAACTTTGAGCCAAAAAGTGTTTCCAGCATGCTTAAGTCTCCATAGCAGTTTATATTACTGCATTTGCAGTATTATATTCTGCAAATGCATGCAGGTCAAATTATCAGAGGCTGCTATTTTGTTGGTGGCAACACGTAAGAGAACGCCAGCCCGGAGAGTGATTATTTACGGATTGTGCCCGCCGCAACATACGCAGTGTTTACAGATTAACGCGCCCGGTTCTTTTAAGATTCTTCGCTGAAGCTCAGAATGACATTTGTTAACAGGTGTTTGAGGTTGACAGGGCTTTTCATCTGCTGTGTCATCGTTGATTAGGTAGTTTAGTATTCGGTGTCATCCTCGATGAGCACGTAAGTGCGAAGAAGGATCTTACACGTAATAGTGCCCGTTGTAGCATGGGGGTGTTTACGAGATGGCGGGCTCTAATCTTATAAGATTCTTCACTCCGTTCCAGAATGACATTTTTTTGAGTGGGCGGTTACAACTTGCGTAAGACCCTTCGGTTGCGCTCGAGCGACTGTCTTGCTAAACAGCAATCTCAACAGAGTTATTAACTGTAATAACGTTTAAGCAGATTGGCCTCGCGCTTGCGGTAGAATGAAATTGCCCAAGGCGCTACTCGGTAGCACATCTCAAATATCGGAGAAGGGTATATTTTCTTTTTATCCTTTTCAAGACCTTTGAGCATCTTTTTAGCTACGTGCTTTGATGTTTGCATCATCCAGGAATCATGGGGCTGGCCTGCAACATCGAAGAAGCGGGTTTTGGTGGCAACCGGGTAGACAACATGCAACCGCTGATCCCTTTCCCATTCCAGTCTTAAGCCATCCAAAAAGGTGCTTGTTGCCGCTTTGGTGGCACTGTAAATAGCGTATCCTGGGAGTGGCCAATAGCCCATCACGCTGGAAGTTACCATAAAATGAAAAGGTTCGGTAGGGTAAAGCTCCTTCATTTTGATAGCAGAATACATCACACTTTTAATATTGGTGTCTATTATAGGGTTAAGGTGGTCCCAGTCAGCACGAATAAGTTTTTCATAATGCGCCATTCCAGCATTGGCAACGAAGCAGTCAATTTTCCCAAATTGATTAAGAGCTTCTTCAAAAAGCCTGTCAACCCCTTCCCGAGTGGAAATGTCCAGTTCGACATGGTGGTAGTTATTGTCCTCGATGGCGATTTGCCTATCAGGCAGGGATGCGCCCAGAACCCGCGCGCCACGATCCAGAAAAAGCCTGGCAAGCTCAAGCCCGATTCCGGAAGAAGCTCCTGTTATTACAACCCGGATGCCTTTGATTTTCATTAGATGTCTCCTTTGGATCTTTCTGATATTTTAAGTGGAGGGCTAATAATTGGATTTATTTTAGCCTTCAGGATTGCCAATATACAAGGCAGATCGTGTTTTGCCAGGGATAATATACATAGATTATCAAGAATTATTAAAAAAATACTCTAACAAGAATATAGATGTTCTAAAGGAACGTAATATTGTCACGGGTGTGATGTAAAATATCGGAAATAATAAAATCATTAGTATTTTAAGAAGAACACATTAATAGAAGTGCAGCTGGTGTCAGAAGCTTTAGAATAATTTTCTAGGAGGGAGAAATTGATAAAAATTATAAGTATTGCGGTTACAGGAGCAATAGCAGGAGCACTAGCGGCGGGGGTTCCTCTATTCATGCAGCTTGAAGATTCCAATCATCATGCAGAACTGTTAATGCTGGATAAAACCGCACTCGAGCAGGAAATCACAAGTTTGGAAAATGATCTGGCAGATGCGGATAATGCAATTATAAGCGCCAATGACGATCTTGATGATCTCCAGGGTAAGTATGATTCCACTGCCAGCGAACTTTCCACTACCAAAGAGGCATTGAGTATCAAAACAAATGAGCTATCAACTGCCAATGCTCAGATTAATAGCCTGGACGGTGATCTGGCAAACGCTCGTCAGGAAATAGAAGGTTTAAGCAGCGAAATATCTAGCTTAAACAACCAGATATACAATCTGGAAAACCAGCTCGAAAACGCCAATTCGGAAATCGTTAGTTTGAACACAGATCTTGATGAAATCAACGCCAAATACCCGCTTGAAGATTTTCCGGACTATGATACCCTCTCGGTATGGGTAAAAGCACACGTTCAGCCGATAGCATCCAGCCTTGAATCATGGTTTTCGCACGCCTTAAGGGTGCAGGAAGCAGGTGCAAATGATGGCTATTATGTGTCAGCTTTTATTTATGTTTCCGATGGTTATATCTTTGTTTTAAATTCCGCTCTTGTTGGAGATATGCTCTACGCATGGGACCCGGAAGATTCAACAATTTATGAATGGTGGGAAGGTGGAAGATAATAAGCCGGTTAAAAATTCAGAGTTACGCCTGGGATAACATATGATTGATAGGGGTGGGCCGAAATCAGCCCACCCCTATCAATGTAAATTGTAGTTGGAAGACAGGATATTAACCAGGGCTAAAAGGCACTAAGGATGAAATCTTGTACTTCATCGACCGGGATGGCCATGCTAAAACCTTCTATGTTGTAATCTACCCAACCCAAAGTATTTATTCCAATCACTTCACCTTTAAGGTTTACCAGTGGCCCGCCACTGTTTCCATGGTTTACAGCGGCATCCAGCTGAAGCCAGTTATAGCCAAAAAGCCGCGCCTTTCCAGATATAATTCCGCTGGTAAATACCGGCCATTCAGCAATGTAAGGATACCCTACCGCCAGTATTTCCTCTCCTATCTGGGATTCTGCGGAGGAGCCCAGGCTTACAACCGGAAAGTTTGCTTCCGAGGAGGATACCTTTATCACTGCAATATCCCGTGCAGAATCAGTACGAATCACGCTGGCGATGTAACTGGTGCCGCTGGTGAAAAATACCGTGATTGCGCTCCCGCCTTCAATTACGTGGTAATTGGTTACTATATAACCTCTTTCATTCACCACAAAACCAGAACCGCTCACGTAACCCGTGTTTGGTATATAAGTCTGGATCAAAACAACAGAATCCTCCACTGCTTCCACGGCTTTTCTTAAGGCTTCATGGTGGGCCTGTAAAACACCGATATCCTCCTCAATCTCATCTAACTGCGTTTGCAGCTGGGAGATATTTACTTCCATAAGATCTAAATCTAAAGAAAAAGTTTCAATATCAGAATAGTTTTCGGTGGAACTTTGTCGGATGTCTGCAATATCATCGATGATCCCGGTGATTGCGTTCTGCTGGGAATCAAGAGCATAGGATAGTTCACCTGCTCTTGAACTTAGCGTCAGCATGTCATCATTAACAACAGAGTGATCTGCGCTCAGAGATGAAAATTCGTCTCCCAGGCTTCCAATGTTTGCCTCGACGGAAGAAAAACGGTTAAACAGGCTTAAGTATTTCAGTTCAATTTCGTTGACCATGCCTTGTTCGTGGAATATTAAAAATGCATTGAGACTGGTAGAAACAATCAATGCAACAGTTATAAGAAAAACGAGCCATTTTGGCATAACAACACACTCCCTTTAAGAAATTAAGAGCATCAATTTCCTCTATTATATACCAGATTAGTGATATTATTGAGCAATTTTGGTTGATAAACAAAACCTCCCGTTTCTGTGCGGCAAAGAACAAATAATACAAGCTAAAAAGCTTGTTGTGTTTCTATGTTTAACATAAAGAGTATGGTGTTTGGGGGTATGATAGTCAGAGGTTTTTTGCCTTTAAAGACTGACCCGCGTTTTTTACTCTACCTTGTTTTGGATAACTTTCAAAAGGGTTTTGGTATCGAATGGCTTGGTAAGATAAGGCAGTGCATTTTCCTGAAGAAAATTGCGAGTGTTGGCATCTGAAGTATCGCCGGTTATGTATATTATCTTGTTTGCCAGTTCGGGGCGCTTGGCGGTAGCCTGGTGAAAGAACTCGATACCACTCATTTCCGGCATGCGGATATCCACAAGAATAACATCATATGAGTTGTCCAGGATTAGCTTGAGCCCGGAAGTGGCTGAGAGAGCTTCTGTTACGATATGTCCGGCTTTTCCCAAGGATTTAGACAAAAGTACCCTGATAGAAGGCTCATCATCCACAACTAAAACTTTGAGGCCTGGTTTATCTGTTAGATAAGGCTGAATGCTGGTAGTTTTTTGGCTTGCCTGGGATTGCTCGCTCATTTTCGGCAGTGGCAGTCGAACGGTAAACCTGGAGCCTTTGCCTGGTTCGCTTTCAATATTAATGGAACCACCATGGTCAAGCACAATTGCATTTGCTAAAGGAATCCCCAAACCTGTTCCTTCCCCTGGGTCCTTGGTAGTGAAAAACGGATCGTATATTCTTGATATTACTTCTTCACTCATGCCGGGTCCATTGTCTTTAAAAGAGATGTAGACAAACTCTTCATCGCACCCTGTTGTTATTGTCAATTCCCCCCGGTTACGAAATTTTTTCATGGCCTGTTCGGCATTAACGATAAAGTTCATAAAAATCTGCTGAAGCTGGCTGGCATCTGCATAAACCCTCGGGATTTTCCGGGCATATTTTTTAACCACTTTTATATTGGATGTATTTAATACGTAGGTGCGAAGTTCCAGGGTACCATCTAAAAGATCGTGAATATCAAGCATGACCTTTTGAGGGGTAACCTGGCGGGCAAAGGTCAAAAGACGTTTGATTATACCCTTGACCCGGTTTGAACCTTCGGCAATAATCTTTAGCTGCTCTCTGGTTTCTGCCGGGAGATCTTCTTCCAGTAAAAGGTCAGCAAAGCCGATAACACTTGTCAGGGGGTTGTTTATTTCATGGGCGATGCCGGCTGCCATTTCTCCTACTGTTGCAAGGCGGGAGGAAATTTCAGCCTTGCGGCGGAGGGTTTCCTTTTCCTTTTCAATTTTGAGCTTCTCGGTAATATCACGCACTACACTGATTACACGGTAGGGTTTACCATCTTTTAACAGAAAAGTGGTTGATATCTCCCCCATGATAATTTCATTTTGGCTGTTTTTTAACTTAGAAACCTGTACAATCAGACTTTCTTTATTCTGGATAGCCTGCTCAAGACGGTTGCCGAATTTTTTGTATTCATCTTCAGCTGCATACAAGAATTGAGTAGATTTTCCGATACATTCTTCAACTGTATATCCGAAAACCTTTTCTACTGTATTATTTACATAAACTATAGTTCTTTCTGGAATATCAACTGTAAAAATAACATCTTCCAGCGCATCATACAGGCTGGAAAGAAACTGCTGGCTGTTTACAAGCTCGTTAAAATTGTTTATACGTTCAGTAACATCAAGATCTAGTCCTCGATAACCCAAAAGTCTGCCTTTTTTATCAAGCACAGGCTGCCCGCTGGTTTCAACGATCACTTCTCTGCCATCTTTGTGGAGCACGCTGTTGGTATAACTTGTAAACCTGTCTCTGGAGGAGAAAATAGACTCAGCATCTTTTTTTGTATTTTCATAAGTTTCAGCGGTAAAAAAATCGTAATAGTGAAAGCGACCGATGATCTCTTCCGGTTTGTAACCGGTGATATTTTCTACTGCCGGGCTGGCATAGGTATACAGCCCGCTGGCATCTACTTCCCAGATAAACTCATTGGCGTTTTCAGCAACCTGATGAAAACGCTCCAGGCTGGTTTTTAAGGCAATTTCCGTTTGCTCGCGATTCTTGATTTCCTCAAGCAAAGTATCGCGGGATACAAGGATTTGCTTGAGATTCTGTGCCATATAAGCAATTTCGCGCGAAACATCACCCACCTCATCTTTTGATTTGGTGGCTATCGGATAATCAAGATTACCGGATCCGATAATACGGGTACCCTTTACCAAGCGATTTAGCGGCCGTGTAACGCTACTGGTGGATATAAACCCCAACAGCACAGTGAAAATAGCTATCGCTCCAGCAGACAGCAGAGCATTAACAGTAAGCCGCTCGATAGAAGCAAAAGCATTTTTTGCGGGAGTCAATACCACTACGCCTCATGGAAGACCAGGTACCTGGGCATATCCTGCAAGAACTTTACTCCCAGAGCTGTCAGTTACTTCCATTGACCCACTTTCCCCGGAAAGTAATCGGTTAACTGCCTCGTTTTTGCCGGTTGGAGCCATCATCACTCTCTCTGGATCGGAGTGGGTGAGTATCACTCCTCCATCGCGGGTGTCCAGCAGTGATATGCGTGCATCGTAACCATAGCTTATTTTTATGATTGTATCAGATAATCTGCCCAGATTAATGCCACCGGTGATAACTGCCAGTACTTCCCCATCTTCTTCGGATACCGGTATTGCATATGGCATAACTACATTGCCAGTCAGTCGTGAAGCGACCGGGGGGCTTAGATAAGGCTGGCCGGAGGCCATGCATTCCTGAAACCATTCACGGTCAGCAAAAGATTGCCCTACAGTTGGCGCCCCCGGTGTACTGGCCAGAAGTTGAATCCCTGACGTATCATAGATGCCTGCTGCTTCAACTGGCTGGATGGCGTTAACGATATAGTTGAGAAAACCCTGCAGGTTTTCTGTTGTGCCTCTGCTTATTTCTGATAGTACGTCAGGCCTGCTTGCAAAGGCCTCCAGATGGTGCTGTACAGAAAGCACATAGTTGGATGCATATTCTGCTGTCAGCTCAGCATGAGAAAGATTATGGGTAAAAACTTCTTTACGGATAGAATCCCGGCTGATGTTAATGATTACAAAACTTATTACAATACTGGAAAGCAGTACAGAAAAAACGAGCAAACCAAGAAAACGAAAACTGATGGAAATCCGGGGAAGTATCCCCAAAATATTATGTATAAAGGAAGATGTATTATTGGCGCCTGGTTTTTTCAAATCATCCTGCCAGCGTCCAGAATTGATTAAAACGAGCGTTCTGGCCAGTATTGCCATTAAACGCAATGTTTGATTTGGCTGATTATATCAGAATTTGAAAACGGATAAAATACATGTTTATAGCTTTTCGTAAAAATATATTATAGATATTTCACACTTCTCATAAAGATGAGTCGGCTTTTGATCATGGGTCCTAAAAAACGTAAAGTACCAGCAGGGCGACTATCACAATTATTACAATCAAGCTTAACCCCACCACAATGGCAATTTTGAGTATACTCTCTTTGCGCTTCCATTCATCGCTCATTTCTGTCTGGGTTTCCAGCGCCTGGATTTCTTCCGGGGAAAGATCAGCATATTCTGCCCACTGGCCATAAAGGCGGCGCATCTTACGTTCTGAGCTGAACATATAGGTCAGAAAACGGGTAATGTTGCTTGATGTTCGCTTGAACCAGGAGGGACTTGAAGGTTCATCTTCATAAGTCTGGTAAGTGCTTGCAGATGGTACCGAACGCTCTCTTTTTTTATTTTTTACCGCCAGCTTCTTGCCGCACTTGGGACAAAACATGGCGCCCGGAATGAGTTCCTGCCCGCAGTAAGGGCAATAGGCAAGGTTTACCGGGGGTGGGGTGTATTCAAGGTCCTGCCCGCAATAGGGGCAGTAGGTTACGTCTGAGGTAAACATTGAGCGGTCTATATACTCACCGCATTTTGGACATTCCATCCAAACCTCCAGTCGGTTGGGAGAATTTGCTCTATTTTAGCACGGACTGGTGCGTAATTGAAGCGATACTAAATAAAAGCCTGCATCAAATAACTTTTCCGGCCAATCCGTGAATGGTTATTATTGAGAGAAGGCGCTCCATTACTTCAGGAGGATAAGGCTTGACTTGAGAATACGATTGATCGATGGTGTGGTCCGGCTGGAAATACTGGAGGGTGAGTTTTTCGTTTTGACCAAGCATCTGACAGATAGCGTGGATATCATCCTCCTCCACTAACCCAGGTACACAGGTGGTACGGAATTCATGCGGTACATGTGCATTTTTAATTATAGAAACGCTTTTTAGTATTGCTGAAACATCAACGCTTACACCAGCAGCTTCACTATAGCGTGCAATTGAAGTTTTAATATCCATTGCAATGTAATCCAGTAGGCCTTCTTCGATAAGATGTTCCAGCACCGGGGGCAGGCTACCATTAGTATCCAGTTTTACTTTGAGACCCAGCTTGCGGATCCTACGTATAAAACTTTCCAGCCCTCCCCAGAGTGTAGGTTCGCCTCCAGTTATAACAACGCCGTCGGCCAGGCTTTTAGCGCTTTCAATGCGCATCAGGACATTTTCCTCTGAAAACTCTTTAGTTGGAGAGGGGTGTAATACCAGGTCTGCATTATGGCAGAATGGGCAACGAAAGTTGCATCCCCCAACAAAGACTACCGGGGCAATCTGCCCCGGATAATCTATCAAAGAAAGGCTTTTAAACCCGCATATCATTAGCAGCCTATGAAGCAACACTCTCCAGCATGTTTTCGCTGAAGAGGTGCCTTTCAGAGAATTCTTCCTGTTTTCCCTTGTTCCACTGCCGCACCGGCCGGAAATAACCGACCACTCTGGAATAAACTTCAGTTTCGTGGCCGCAGGTTGGGCATTTGGGGTTTTCCCCGTTTATATAGCCGTGGCTGGGGCAGATGGAAAAAGTTGGAGTAAGGGTAAAATATGGCAAATGGAAGTTTTTAGCAGTTTTCATAACCATCTGCTTTGCCATTTCCGGGTCATGAATACGTTCCCCCATAAAGCAGTGAAAAACGGTGCCTCCGGTGTAGATGGTCTGCAGCTCGTCCTGGTGCTTCATAGCTTCAACCAGGTCTATTTCAGCATCAACCGGGAGCTGGGATGAGTTTGTGTAATATGGTTCACGCTCACCGGCAGTAATTATGCGGCTGAAACGCTCTCTGTCCAGCTTGGCCAGGCGGTAGGTAGCGCCTTCACCAGGTGTAGATTCCAGATTGTAGAGGTTGCCGGTAGCCTCTTGAAACTCGGCAAGCAGGGTTTTCATATAGTTTAAAACCTCTTTTGCAAAAGCGGCTCCGGCCGGTGTGGTGATGTCCTCTCCCATAAAGTTGAGTACTGCCTCGTTCATTCCGATAAGGCCGATGGTGGAGAAGTGGTTTGCCCAGTAACTTCCCAAACGGTCCTTAATGGATTGCAGGTAACAGATGGAATACGGGAAGAGGCCCTGTTCTGCAAGATTGTCGAGTGCCTTACGCTTGACCTCCAGGGAATCTCGGGCAGTTTCCATATGAGCACGCAAACGGGAAAAGAAATCCTCGCGGGTTTTGGAAAGATAACCGATGCGCGGCATATTGATGGTAACCACACCCAGACTTCCGGTTAATGGATCAGAGCCGAATAAACCTCCGCCACGGCGCCGGATTTCCCTCAAGTCCAACCGCAGGCGGCAGCACATCGAACGGGCATCTTCCGGCTTGAGGTCGGAATTAAGAAAGTTGGCAAAATAGGGTATGCCGTATTTTGCTGTCATCTGCCAGAGTGCATCGAGGTTGGGGTTATCGGGGTCGAACCCGGAGGAGATGTTGTAGGTGGGAATAGGGAAGGAAAAAATACGTCCTTTGGAATCGCCTTCGTTCATAACTTCACAGAAGGCGCGGTTTATCATGTCTATTTGTTCCTGGCAGTCGCCGTATGTATAATCCTGTGGCTGGCCGCCAACTATGGCAGCTTCGCTTTTGAGATAATTCGGTGGAGCCAGGTCAAAAGAAAGGTTGGTGAAAGGAGTTTGAAAACCGACTCTGGTTGGGACATTGAGATTAAAAACAAATTCCTGGATGGCCTGGCGCACGTCTTTATAGGCAAGGTTATCATTTTTAACAAATGGTGCCATCAGTGTATCGAAGTTGGAAAAGGCCTGCGCGCCTGCTGCCTCTCCTTGAAGAGTGAAGAAGAAGTTAACGATCTGGCCAAGAGCGCTTCTAAGATGCTTGGCAGGGCGGCTTTCAATTTTGCCGGCCACACCAGCGAATCCGCGGATAACCAGGTCTTTCAGGTCCCAGCCGCAACAGTACGGGCCTAGAACACCAAGATCGTGCAGGTGAAAGTCACCAGCGAGGTGGGCTTCACGAATTTTTTCATTATAAACCCGAGTAAGCCAGTAATAAGCCAGCACATCAGAGGAAAGGTATACATTTAAACCTTGGAGAGAATAGGTCATATTGGAGTTTTCCTTTACCCGCCAATCACTTTCACGCAAATATTCATCCACCATTGATACTGCCCCTGCCAGCAGTTTTTTGCCGTCCCTGATTCTTGCATGCTGTTCACGATAGAGGATGTATGCTTTGGCAGCATCTGCATAGCCATTCTGAATAAGCATTTTTTCTACCAGGTCTTGCACCTCTTCAACATCTGGCACGCGGCCTTGCCGACAGGTTATATCCAGAATGCCGATAACATCGTTGGTTACCCTTTCTGCCTTTGAAAGATCGTTATCACCTACCGCTCCAAGAGCTTTTGTAACGGCTATATAGATTTTGGAAACGTCAAATGGCACCACGCGTCCATCGCGCTTGGCGATCTTCTCAATGTTAATGGTTTTTAGGTTCGGCATTCGGTTCTCCTTATCTATAGGTTGTTGTAGTATTAATATAAGCCACTATATATAGGGTTGTCAATACTTTTTTAGCTATCAAGAAGAAAAAAAATATCAAAATAATTCAGACATGTAACAATTTGACAAACAGTCCAAAAGGAGTATAATTGTTAGCTTAACCTAACAATTTCGGAGAGCGATTAATGCCAGTTAAACCATTAAACGAATTGCAACCTGGAGAAAAGGGCAAGGTTGCAAAAATCGGCCTTAAGGGGAAATTTCGTCTCAAGCTTATGGATATGGGCATGGTACGAGGCACCGAGGTTGAAGTGCTTGGAATTGCTCCACTTGGTGATCCCATGGAAATTAAAATCAAGGGGTTCAATCTTAGTATCAGGAAAAACGAAGCAAACCTTATCCTTATAGAAACAGTTTGAAGAAAGGAACCTTGAACAACCATGCAAGACACTTCAAATAACAACAACTGTTCAGTTATTGCATTGCTTGGCAATCCGAATTCTGGTAAAACCACTTTATTTAATAATCTAACTGGTTCCCACCAATACGTAGGAAACTGGCCGGGGGTTACGGTAGAAAAGAAAGAGGGCATTTGCCGTCATGGAGAACAATCGGCAAAAATCGTAGATTTGCCCGGTGTCTATTCACTGACCGCATATTCTCCCGATGAAGTAGTTGCGCGGAATTTTATTCTCGACGGTAACCCGGATATCGTCGTAAACATCGTGGATGGCTCCAGCCTGGAAAGGCACTTGTACCTTACGCTACAGCTTTTGGAAATGGGCGCACCGGTTGTCATGGTGCTTAACATGATGGATGTCGTAAATGCGCGCAAACACAAAATCGATATCAAGGCATTGGAAAAAGAACTGAATGTGAAAGTTGTCCCTATGTCCGCCAGCCGCAACGAAGGGACAACTGAGCTTAAAAAAATAATATGCGCCCTGGACGACCATGGGGTAGCATGTCCTACACTTAAAATCAACTACGGCCGGGATGTGGAGTCAGAAATAAAACATCTGCTTCCGGCAATTGAAAATAGTGTTTTAGGTAAAAAATACCCTGCTCGCTGGATAGCTGTGAAACTGCTGGAGCGGGATAGCGAAATCGTCGGCCGTTTTCAAGAATCGGAAGGAGAGGGTGCGCCTGTTTTAAAAGCACTGGCAGAATCAACTCTCCGCTTGGAAGGTATATATGGAGATGAAGCGGAAACCCTGATAGCCGATGCGCGGTATGGGTTCATCTCAGGGCTTATTAAAGATACATATTCCCGGCCTTATCACGAAGCGGCATCATTTACGGATAAACTGGACCGTGTCCTGGTTAACCGTTGGGCGGGGATACCGATTTTTATAGCATTAATGTTTCTGCTTTTCCAGTTTGTTTTTACAGCCTCCGAGCCGCTTATGGGTGGAATCGAACAGGTATTTGAATGGCTGGGAGAAATGGCATCCGGTATCTCTCCTGGGTGGCTTGCTTCTCTTATCAGTGATGGAATCATTGGTGGACTTGGTGCGGTAATGGTGTTTATACCCCCCATCTTTTTAATGTTTATAGCGATTGCCATACTTGAAGATACCGGCTACATGGCAAGGGCAGCATTCATAATGGATAAAGCCATGCATAAGCTTGGTCTACATGGACGCAGCTTTATACCGATGATGTTAGGCTTTGGGTGCACGATTCCGGCGGTTATGGCCTGCCGTACGATTGATAACCCGCGCGATCGCATAACAACCATGCTCATCACTCCCTTTATGTCTTGTGGGGCAAGGTTGCCCATCTATGTTCTTTTTGCCGGGGCGTTTTTCTCGGCACATCAGGGGCTTGTGCTGTTTTCCATGTATCTGATCGGCATTGTTATTGCTGTACTCTTTGCCTTTATCTTTAGAAAAACCATTCAAAAAGGCGAATCAGCCCATTTTGTAATGGAGCTTCCCCCTTACAGGTTGCCAACCTTTAAAAGTATTTTTATACATACCTGGGAAAGGGGCAAGCATTTTTTAAGCCGTGCTGCCACGGTTATACTTGGAGCTGTCATCATCATATGGGTGCTTGGCAGCCTTCCCTGGGGTATTGAATATGCCAGCCAGGATAGCGTACTTGGAATAGTGGGTAGCTGGATAGCTCCGCTTTTGGGGCCAGCCGGTATTGGGCACTGGGCAATAGCTGTAAGCCTTATTACCGGTTTTGTAGCCAAAGAGGTTGTGGTGGCAACCCTGGGAGCTGTTTTGCTCACTGGGAGTGGTTTGCTCGGGGACGCTCTGGTCGCTCAACTTGGTTGGGGGCCATTAAATGCCTATGCCTTTATGGTGTTTTGCCTGCTCTACATCCCCTGTGTAGCAACCATATCTGTAATCCGTGCCGAAAGTGGCACCTGGAAGTGGGCTGCTTTTACAGCTGTTTATACAATAGCGGTGGCATGGATCGTATCTACTCTTATTTTCCAGATAGGAAGCTTGCTTTTTTAACTAACCTTTGAAGCCTGTCATATAAAGCGCTCAGAGTATGGCTCTGGATAGACACCTGAGCGCTTTAACAATTATAATGGCTAAGTGTATGAGTACATGTAACCGTAAAAAATCCAGCGTTTTTGTTTCAGCTATTGAAATAGAAAAAGCCATAGACAGTATGGCAGATGCCATCTGTAATGATTATAAAAACAAAAAGCTTGTGCTGATTGGTGTTTTAAAAGGAAGCTTTATATTTCTCGCCGATCTGGTAAGAAAGTTGGATATTGATGCAGAAATAGATTTCATAGGCTTATCCAGTTATGGAAGCGACCGGGTAAGTTCAGGCACCGTAACTCTTTACTTCGAGCCCCGGATCGAAATTATGGGTCGAGATGTGTTACTGGTAGAAGATATCATTGATTCCGGGCTTTCTACTACATATGCCATTGGCTATCTTAAAAGCAAGGGCGCAAAAAGCGTCAGGCTTTGCTCTCTACTTGATAAAAAAAGCCGCAGGGAAACAGAAGTTACAATAGATTATTCCGGTTTTACTGCGCCGGATGGTTTTTTGGTGGGGTATGGGCTGGATTGTGATGAACACTACCGTAATTTGAATAACATTATTATTTTAGGAGAAGAATAATGGCAGAAAGAAACCTTGCAAAGCTTATCAGTGTGGCAAAAGGGGAGTACCCGGCAGATCTGCTGATATTGAATGCCAAAGTTGTAAATGTATTTAATGGCGAAATAGAAGAGGGTAATATCGCTATTGCTGGAGAATATATAGCCGGAGTTGGTGATTATACAGAGGGTAAGGACGTTGCTGATGTGAGGGGCAAGTATGTTTTACCCGGTTACATCAATGCTCATGTACACATCGAGAGCTCGATGCTTGACGTTGCTGAATACGTAACAACGGTTGTGACAAGAGGGACACTTGGTTTGGTGACTGATCTGCATGAACTCAGCAATGTGCTCGGAATAGAAGCCTTTAATTATGTTATTGAGATGTGCAATAAACTACCTCTGGATTTTTACCTGATGGCACCGAGCTGTGTGCCGGCAACAACACTGGAGACCAGCGGGGCTTCCATAGATGTGAGTGCACTTGAAGAAATAATGAAAAAGCCAGGCGTTATTGGCCTTGGGGAAATGATGAATTATCCTGGCGTTCTTAAAAAAGACCCTGCCATTTTAAACAAGCTGAAGATGTTTCAGGATTTCTTGATAGATGGCCATGCTCCCGGCCTCGGCGGGAGGGATCTTTCTGCCTATATTTCCTCTGGTATTTATTCTGACCATGAATGTATATCTGCTGATGAGGCCAGGGAAAAGCTGGCCAAAGGTATGTATATCATGATGCGTGAGGGTTCCAGCGAAAAGAACCTGGAGGCTTTACTTCCACTGGTAAATGACAAAAATTACCACCGCTGTATGCTGGTTACAGATGATCGTAATGCGGTTGATCTTAACACCGAAGGGGATATGGACTGGGCGGTATATCGAGCAGTTTCCCTGGGTATTGACCCCGTACGTGCCATTCAGATGGCTACTATTAACCCGGCGCAGTATCTTGGTGCAAAAAAGGTCGGGGCTATAGCACCAGGGTATTTTGCCAACATGATAACCGTATCAGATCTAAAAACTATGGATACCGAAGAAGTCTTTTACCGGGGTTATCTGGTAGGAGTAAACAAGATGCCCAATTTTACTCCACAAGTTCCCCGTATATCTCAGCCGGTTGACACTATCCATATAAAAGATTTCGAAGTAGAAGATCTGGCGTTGAAACTAACCGGGGATGAGGTACCGGTCATAAATATTGTTCCCGGGCAGATCGTTACCAAAAAAACCATGGAAAAGCCTAAAATAGAAAATGATTCGGTGGTTGCCGATACCAGCCGGGATATTTTAAAAATAGCGGTGGTAGAAAGGCACAAAGCCAGCGGAAATATAGGAATCGGCCTAATTAAAGGGTTTGGTCTAAAAAAGGGAGCGGTAGCTTCTTCCGTTGCACACGATTCACATAATATTATCGCCATTGGTACCAACGACCAGGATCTGGCTGCTGCAATAAAAGAGGTGGAGCTGATGCAGGGTGGACTGGTCATGGTTCTCAATGGAGAAGCTATCGGTAGAATGGAGTTGCCGATTGCCGGGCTTCTTTCGCTGGACACCGGGGAAGCAGCCGCCGGGCAATTGCATGACCTTGAGATTCTTCTCAAGGTCATGGGGGTGAATGTAGAATCTCCGTTTACCGTTCTTTCCTTCATGGCCCTGCCAGTGATTCCTGAGATACGGATAACCGACAAGGGCGTTATAGACGTAAATAAGTTTGAAGTTATCGCCTAGTAGCAAGAAGGCGGTAGAGGGCGATCGCGGCGGTCGGTATCGATGCTGGTCTGATACCTGCGACGGTGCCATTCCTGGTAGCATTCCAGGCCTTCGCGGTCGCTCAAAACGTTCCAGTAACGGTAATAGTCTGAAACGTAAAACCTGGGGGCGTAATCTGTAACTACAGTTATAACTCTATCTGCAACTTTTTCCACCTGTTTTACTGCCATGGCCGAAGCCACCGGCACTGCTACAACTACCATCTTGGGTTTCTTGCGTCGCACCGATTCTATAGCTGCCATCATGGTGTAACCTGAAGCCAGTCCGTCATCTACCAGTACTGCAATTTTGGACGAGAGCACAGAGACCGGCCTCGAAGAGCGGTATATTATGCTTCGCTGCTGAATGTCATTGCGCACACGGCTCACCTGATAGTTGATTTGGGCTTCGTTCAGATTGATGCGTTTCAAAACATCCGGGTTGAGTATAACAGTCCCGTCGTCAGTTACTGCTCCAAACCCGCCTTCTGGTGCAAGTGGGATCGGGATCTTGCGCGATATTATCAGATCCATTGTTGCGTTAAGTTCCAGTGCTACATGATGGGCAATCGGTATGCCGCCATTGGGTATGGCCATAACCACCACCGGTTGATTTTTAAACTCGGTTAATTTTTCGCTGAGTTGTTTACCAGCATCGTAACGGTTATCAAATTTTGGATTGGTACCTGGTAGATGCATTCAAAACCTCTTTATTGCTTTATTTGGCCGGTTACCTCTTCGATCAGGCTGGTGCCATACTGGAGCAACTTCCCCTTTTTTTCAGGGCTGAAAGGAGAAATGTCCAGCCATGCCTGCAGGGCGTCAAAGGGGGTAATGGCCTCGGCGGATATACCGCTGCCCAGGCGCGAGCGTACATGGCGGGTTACTTTTTTGGCAATTGTAGTGTAATGAGCCGTCTTGAGGGCGGCGCGTATTTCAGAATCTCTTAAAAGGCCTTCTGCTTCTTGAGGAATGGTAATTTCCAGGCGCACTATAGCATTATCCAACTCACTCGAAAACCGGTTAATAGTATCAAGGATTGTTTGGGTAGGATCGGAGTCGGTATCCTTTACCTCAGAGCTTATAGTTAAAAAACGGCGGCCCGGTAATGGCTCAAACCTATAGCTGGTGGAGCGGGTTCCGTCATCCCGGGTAGTGATTTCTACCACAAAAAAGCCCTTTTCATCATCACTGTCACTGAAATCCAGCTTAACCAGTGAACCCGGATAAACCACTGGAGGATTTTCACTTAATATCTGGCGGCGATGGATGTGCCCAAGTGCAACATAATCAATTCCAGGTTGAACAAGATTTGAAAGCATCAGGTGGGGTTCACGGCCAATAGTAGAACCTTTTTCAGAACCGGTTCTTGCCCCTTCTACCCACACATGGGAAGCAAGCACTGCCGGGATTGAAGGGTTTAGCCTGGCGTGGTTCTGGATTATTACTTTTGTAAGAACCTCCTCCATTTTTTGAAAGAGGGATGCCATATCCAGGTTTTTGACATCCTCCATCTTCATGAGGTTGGAGCGGCGCAGCCATGGTAAAGAGAGGATCTGTAAAGGTCCGGCAGAAGTGTTTATCTGTTCAAGCCCGGGCTTGGAAACAACATGGACGTTATCAACTTCAAGGGTGTCAAATATCTCAGTTGCAGTGGCGCGGTTTAAAGCGTTGGGAAGATCGTGGTTACCGGTTAACATAAATGTAGCGATGTTATTTTCTGAAAGCCTTTTGATACGCCTGGCAAGCTCGCGCTGCTGGGTAGGATTGGGTGAGCGGTCTTTGTAAGCATCACCGCAAAACAGGACCAGGTGGATGCCATGGTTGATGGCATAATCCACCAGACTGTCAAGCGCACTCAGAATATCAACCATGCGGGAGGAAAACCCGGTTTCCGGGTCCAGACGCCCGTAGGTTTCGACACCCAGGTGCAGATCGGCAAAATGGACAAGTTTTAAGGTTTTATCCGCCATGGCTTAAAACCCCAGCCAGTGTTTACCTCCGGGTGGGAGGACTTCAAACAACTCGCCGCTGAGTTTGGCTGCAATGGACTGGCAAAGCACGTCTATTGGCATCCTGAGCTGTCGCATTGAGTCCCTGTCTCGTACGGTAACCGAGTTATCTTCCAGGGTATCAAAATCAATAGTTACACAGTATGGGGTACCGATTTCATCCTGCCGGCGATAACGCCTGCCGATGCTCTGAGCATCATCATAAGCAGTAGGGAAACTCTTGCGAAGTACGGAGTGAACCTCATGGGCAACATTCACAACCGGTTCCTTGCGGGAAAGAGGCAATACTGCAACTTTATAAGGGGCAATCGAGGGATGAAGTTTAAGCACGGTGCGGATTTCATCCTTGTCGGGCTCTTCGCAGTAAGCGTCGCACAGAACAGCCAGCACAGTGCGGTCAACCCCGCTTGATGGTTCAATAACAAAAGGAACAATGTGTTCTTTGGCTTGTTCGTCAAAGAAAGTAAGATCGTTGCCGCTGTGGTGAGCGTGTTGTTTCAGGTCAAAATCAGCTCGGTTGGCTATGCCTTCAAGTTCGCTCCAGCCCATCGGAAACAGGTATTCAATGTCGTAACAATCTTTGGCATAATGAGCCAGCTCGTCCTTGCGGTGCTGTCTAAGCTTGAGATTTTCTTTTTTTATACCTATGCTGGAAAACCAGTTGAGCCTTTCCTCAAGCCAGTATTTAAACCAGGTTTCATCTTCACCGGGTTTTACAAAAAACTCGATCTCCATCTGTTCAAATTCGCGCGAACGGAATATAAAGTTGCCAGTGGTGATTTCGTTGCGAAAAGATTTACCGATCTGGCCGATACCAAAAGGCAGTTTTTTGCGGGTTGTATTTAAAACATTGGCAAAGTTGACGAATATACCCTGTGCGGTTTCAGGTCTCAGGTAAGCGATGGAGGCCTGGTCTTCAACCGGGCCGATAAAAGTCTTAAACATAAGGTTAAACTGGCGGGGCTGAGTGAGCTTGCCGCCGCAATTGGGGCAGTTTTCAGTGGTCAGATGGTCTGCCCTGAAGCGTTGTTTGCAGTCCATGCAATCAACCATTGGATCGCTAAAGCCGCTTACATGGCCGCTTGCTTCCCAAACTTTTGGATGCATGATAATGCTGGTATCGAGGCCTACCATGTCGTCCCGATTGTGTATCATCGCCTGCCACCAGGCATTTTTAACGTTACGTTTAATTTCTACGCCCAGTGGTCCGTAATCCCAACAGCTGGAAAGGCCTCCGTAAATCTCGCTGGAGGGAAAAATATACCCGCGTCTGCGGGCCAGGGAAACGATTTTCTCCATAGTTATTTTATTATTATTGTTTTCCACGTGTTTAACTCTGCTCCTGGTAAATTATTGGCTTTTGCTGCGCATTATATTATAGAACCGCACACATAAGAAAATGCCACCGATAACCATGGTGATTATGGCAAATATCCATACCGGTATCAGATGGCGGTTGTATACGTCGTAGATAAAAATATCAAAGGAAATATAAGCCGCGATCAATTGAGGAAGAGCTATCATGTTAGCGGCTACCGAGATAACTTTTTGAGCCTGAAGGCCAGATGATTGCGGCATATCCAGCCGATTGATGAAGTTTTTTATACCTTTCCCGATGAACCATGCTGTTCCAACAAATAACAACTGTACCAGGATAGAAGCAACAATTATCAGGGAAGCACCAGCAAAACTGGCAGGTTCCCCGGCACTATTGAAACGGAAAGCCGGTTCGGCAGAAAGGAGGGGCATAAAAACAAGGGTAGATACAAGGGAGAATCCGGTGATAATAAGCACAGGTAAGATCTGTTTAAATCCAAACCAGGCACGAAAAACCGGCTCGGGGGCCGTTTCGGCTCTTTGATTCACTGTACCTGGCTCCGGCTGTGTGCTTTGGGGCAGTTGGGGATCACGAGCAGTGCGGCTTTTATTTAAAAAAAATTGAAGCAGGGCTACTGTAGCAAAAAACCCCCCGAAAACAACAACGGCTCCGCCAATGAGAATAATAATAACAGTAGTGGTATTCATAATAAAAACAGTCCCAGTAAAGATACCAGCTTTATACTGATGGTGTCAAAAGCATTTTGTATTTGAAGCAAGGTAGAAAGCGGTGTTAGAATCAAGCCCAGTAAACCAGAGGAGAGGGATAAATGCTGTTGGAAAAATTGGTTGTTGGATCATTCGGCGCCAATTGTTACCTGCTTGGTTGCGAGAATAGCTCCAGTGGAGTTGTGATTGATCCGGGCGATGAAGTTGAGCGTATACTCCAAAAGATACGGGAGATGGAAATAAATGTTAAAAAAATTATTCTTACCCACGGGCATCCCGATCACATCGCCGGGGCAAATGCTTTAAAAGAAGCCACGGGAGCTACGGTGATGATGAACCCTCTGGATACAGAAATTGCCAATAGTCGTATTCTTAATATGATGCTTGGTATAAAAAACGATTCAAGGTTCGAGCCGGATGAAGAACTTTTGGACGGGCAAAAGATTGTAACCGGGGACATATGTCTTGAAGTTTTGCATACCCCTGGTCATTCCCGGGGGTCGGTGTGTCTGGTTGGGGATGGGTACATCTTTACCGGCGACCTTCTTTTTGCAGGTGGTATCGGCAGGTGTGATTTGCCAGGCGGTGATGAATCACAAATGGCCGAAAGTCTGCGAAAAATAATAAAGCTGGACGAGGATATAAAAGTATACCCCGGCCATGGCCCCTCTACAACTATAAGGGCCGAAAGCCGGGGTAATATGTATCTCGGTGACTGGGTTTAGAAGAGTCCGCCGAAGCTGGCAATTACAGGAGCCAGAACCACAGAGATAATACTTATAAGCTTGATCATGATGTTCAATGCCGGGCCTGAGGTATCTTTCATGGGGTCGCCCACGGTGTCTCCGACAACGGCAGCTTTATGAGCAACTGATCCCTTGCCTCCATAGGCGCCAGTCTCGATCCATTTTTTGGCGTTATCCCAGGAGCCGCCAGCATTGGAAAAAGTGATCGCCAGGATAAGACCAGTAGAGACGGCTCCTCCAAGGAAACCCCCAAGGGCAACCGGCCCCAGCAGGAAGCCTACCAATATCGGAGAAACGATGGTGATCAGGCCTGGCAATACCATTTTATTGATGGAATCCTTGGTGCAGATATCAACGCATTTAGCGTATTCAGGTTTACCAGTTCCATCCATTAAGCCGGGTATCTCCTTAAATTGGCGGCGAACTTCATTAACAATGGAAAAGCTGGTTTTGCCAACTGCATCCATTGTGAGGGCGCAAAATATTGCCGGTAGAAGTGCCCCAAGGAACATCCCAACCAAAACTTCCGGCTGGAGCAGATTGATGCCCTCAGCGGTAATGCCAACAGTTTCTGCGTATGCAAACAGAAGTGCAAGAGAAGTAAGTCCGGCAGCGCCGATGGCAAAACCCTTGCCGGTAGCAGCGGTTGTATTACCCAGTGAATCCAGCGCGTCGGTGCGTTCGCGGATCTCATGAGGGAGACCGCTCATCTCAACGATACCGCCTGCATTATCAGCAATCGGGCCATAGGCGTCGGTAGCGTCCTGAATGCCAAGCGTTGAAAGCATGCCTACACCGGCGATTGCAACACCGTAAACGTCACCCAGTTTATATGCTGCAATCACAGCAATAGCGATGAAGATCACTGGTGGCATTACGCTGAGGAGTCCATTACCGAAACCGGCAATAATGTTTGTGCCGGCACCGGTCTGGGAAGCTTCGGCGACTTTAAGGGTAGGTTTGTAAACGTAGGAAGTAAAGAAGTTAGTGCTTTCACCAATAAGAACACCGGCGATAAGGCCGATGATGATAGCCCAGAACAGTCTGATATCTGCTCCGAGCAGCCAGACTGCCAGATAGGAAAAGCCGGCCGCTAGAACAGAACTGACAATAGTGCCTCTGCGCAGAGCGTTTAATAGAGCAGTCATTTCAAGTTTTTCGCCCACGCGTATGACAAAGATGCCAACCACGGATGCCAGAATGCCACCGGCTGCAACCAGCAGAGGAAGGAACCAGCCAGCTTCCTGGCTGGGAACCAGTGCCTGTTCAAGGGCGGGAGACATCACCGCAACAGTTGCCAGGGCGGAGGTGGCGATGATAGAGCTAACGTAGGATTCAAAAAGATCAGCTCCCATTCCGGCAACATCACCTACATTATCACCAACGAAGTCAGCAATAACTGCTGCGTTGCGCGGATCATCTTCAGGAATATTTTCTTCAACTTTACCTACAATATCGGCACCGGTATCAGCTGCCTTGGTGTAAATACCACCGCCAACACGGGCAAATATTGCCACTGAAGAAGCGCCAAAACCAAAACCTGGAATGATCTGGGTAAAATCGGCATTGCCATTGAAGACAAAATAAAGCGCTGTAAGGCCAAGCATACCGATGCCAACAACGCTCATACCCATAACCGCGCCTGCGCGGAAGGAAACCTTAAGGCCGTGGTTTAAACCGTGCTGTACCGCCGCTGCGGTACGTGAGTTGGAACGGATGGCGATGCTCATTCCGATAAAACCGGCAAGACCCGAACAGATTGCCCCGAAAATAAAACTGAGGGCAACCCACCATCCAAGCAGGGGCACAAAACCAAGTATAATTGTAACTGCAACCACGAAGATTGCCAGAATACGGTATTCCCTGCCAAGGAAAGCAAGAGCGCCTTCTTTAATAGCGGCAGAAATTTCGCGGACTGCCTTGGTACCCTGAGGCTGCTTTAGAACAAAGTTAGCCATAAAAACGGCTACCACGACCCCTAACAAACCCGCTGATAATGCAATAATCAGCTCCAAATTATTTCCTCCTTAAAAATATATTTTAATAACCCGGGATGGTTTTTGATATTTCCCCGGGTTAATAATTAGCAATTAGTCTGCCATGTAAAATCTCCGGTTCATTTCCCTGGCTGTTTTAACAGGTTGTGGGGAAAATGTAACCGAAGATATAACCGCAGCAGCATCTACGCCAGCTTTAATAACACGGTCTATATTATCTATGTTTATGCCACCGATGGCAACCACGGGAATTGTAACTGCCTGGCGGATAGCAATTAGGGCTTCCAGACCTATCGCACGGCAGTTCTTGCTGCTGGTTTCAAACACTGCCTGGGGTGCAACGTAGTCGGCGCCATCCTGCTCGGCTTTTACTGCCTGCTCCGGTGAATCAACTGATATGCCGATTAAGGTACCGAAGGGTAGATGCTTACGTGCAACCGGGAGGGGGATGTCCTTCTGGCCAAGATGGATCCCGCTGGCATTGCTCGCCAGAGCTATATCGAGATAATCATTGATAATTAATATCGCCTGGTGGGAGATGCACATCTCGTTTAGCGAGCAGGCAAGATCAAGCATTTTGCCTGAAGGCATATTTTTTTCTCTCAGCTGGATTATTTTTACTCCGGCTTCAAGAACCATACTAGCCATCTCCAGATGGCTTCTTCCTCCAAGCAGGCTTGAATCGAGTATCACATAAAGCCCCTTGATAAGTTTTCTCTTATCAGCTCGCACCAGGCGAGAGGTGATTTCTTTTTCCAGAGTGTAGAGATTAAAGCGCATGCATTCGATAGTTTTACTTTGAATGCCAGAATTGCCAAGTCGGGCCAGTTCTTCTATTGTTCTGAGCGCCTGCTGGGCCCGTTGGGCGTTAGCAGCTACCAGCGAAGTTATATCCTTGTGGCAGAGAGTATTTTCAACCGAAACCGACTGGCCGATATCATTTTGTGAATCACGCCAGAAAAGAAGTTTTTCTCTGGCTAATACGGGGGATTTATCAAGATCATGGCGCATTTTTTTTAAAGCATGTGTCAGCGAAGTATCGTTTAAAACCATACGGGATACATCTTCGAGAACCCTTAGCCCTTCAGCGGCACGATTCAAGCTGGCATCAAGCATCCTGAGCGTTCCGCCGGGCAATTCTGATTGTTTAAATTCGTCCATATCGATTAAGCCAACTATTTTATCATAAAACGACGTTTGGATTAAAAACCGTCAGGACGTTCGACAGCTCCCGGGATGTGTGTTATGGATTCTACCTGCCGTGGTTGTTCAAATACAATGCCGATTACATCAATACGCCAGTCTTCCGGGGAGGCAGGATACTCGTTAAGATAACCCTCAGCAACTTTTATAAGCCTGGTTGATTTGGCACGGTTGATAGATTCAAGCGGTAATCCAAATGACGTTCCGGTTTTGCTTCTTACCTCTACAAACACCAGAGTATGCCCATGCCTGGCTACTATATCAATCTCTCCGATAGAGTTGCGGTAATTGGTTTGGAGTATGCGATAACCTTTTTTTGAAAGATAGTGTGCGGCTATTTTTTCGGCTATGTCACCAGTTTGCTTAGAAGTCATCATTGATACCAAGTTGTGGTTTTAAAGGATGGAATGATAGCCGGTGGATAGGGCAAGGGCCAATATTTTCAAGCGAGCAAAGGTGTTCCCGTGTGGGGTAGCCTTTATTACGGCTGAAACCGTAACCGGGGTAACGTTCATCCATCTCCTCCATAAGCCGGTCGCGGGCAACTTTGGCTATTATAGAGGCACACGCTATCGAAAAAGACAGGCTGTCGCCATGGGTGATACCCATTTGTGGCAGATTCACTTCAGGCAGTCTTATGTAATCGATCAGTATAGCCTGAGGTTCTATCACGAGCTGGCTGATAGCTTTTTTCATGGCAAGCCGTGTAGCACGGGAAATTCCGAAATCATCGATGTCAGCGTTTGAGACCATGCCAACCCCCCAGGCGATCGCTTCACGCTGGATAACGCTTTCCAGCTTTTGGCGAGTTCTGGCGCTGAGTAGTTTTGAATCACGCACTTCTTCAAGCCAGCCGTCATGAGCAGAAATATCCAGAATAACTGCACCGGCAGCAACTGGCCCGGCTAGTGGAGCACGGCCGACCTCATCAACGCCTGCTATCAGGGTATAACCCTGCTCCTCAAATAAGTATTCATAGCTAAAACTGGGTATTGTTTTCAACATGTTTTATCAGGAACGGATTATACCACCGCCAAGAACCCTGTCTCCATTGAAAAAAACTATACTCTGCCCGGGTGCAGGAGCTTTTACCGGGGTATCAAAGATCACCTGTATACAACCTACGCCTGGTAAGAGCTTCACAGTGCTTTCCGGAGCCTGGTACCTGATTTTTGCTTTTAGCTGTAAGTTATCGTCCGGCGGGAAGCCAGAGATCCAGGTCAGGTCACCGGCGTTCAGGGTGTTGGTAAAAAGGCAGCTTTCCGGGCCAACAACCAGGCTGTTGGTTTGTGGGTCAATTGAGATTACATAAAGACGTTCTGATTGGCCAAGATTTATACCCTGCCGCTGCCCAATTGTGTAGTTGGATATGCCAGAGTGCTCACCGACTTCCCGGCCATTAATATCATATATCTTTCCGGTGGAAGTTGATATTCGCTTCTTTAAAAACGTGCGGTAATTGTTTCCAGCCATAAAGCATATATCGTGGCTTTCCCGGTCCGGGCTAACCGGCAAACCAAAATCCTCAGCCATTTTTGCTACCTCGCATTTTAAAAAGCGGCCTACCGGGAAGAGCAGGCTGGCCAGAACAGAAGATTTAAGCGTGTATAAAAAGTAGGTTTGATCTTTGATGGGGTCTATAGCTTTACATAAAGCGTGTCCAGTTTCAACGTTTATTATACGGGCATAATGACCGGTAGCAAGATAATCAGCCCCAAGTTTTTTAATATGGTTAAGCAGTAAACCGAACTTTAAATCACGGTTGCAGGAAACGCAGGGATTTGGAGTTTCCCCGGAGGCATACCCATGACAAAGCGGAGTTACAACCCTCTCTTCAAAATCATCGGAGAAATCAACTACGTGATGTGGTATGCGAAGGAGGGAGGCGACTTTACAAGCATCTTCAACAACCGATATACACCCGGCTTTGCAAAGATCCATGGTTACGCCAAAAATTTCATACCCCTGTTTTTGCAGCAACGCAGCACTTACAGCAGAATCCAGTCCTCCACTGAGAGCTACAGCGACTTTAGAACCAGCCACTCTAAACCTCTTTGGATTCGAGGAGCCATATGACTTGTTCGGTGACAATTTCTGTTATTAAGCCTTTATCAAGGGTTCCATCTATAACAAGCCAGCGCTCAGGTTCGTTTTCTGCCAGTTCAAGGTATCCGGATCTTATCTTGCGATGAAAAGATATATCCTCTGCTTCAAACCGATCGCTGGTTTTTTTGCGGCGAGTGGCAGCTATTTCTATCGGCACGTCGAGTAAAATGGAAACATCAGGCTGGCAACCTTGTAAGGCGATTTCATTAACCTGGCGTATCATTTCAAGGTCCAGCCCACGCCCATAACCCTGATACACCAGGGTTGAATCGGTAAACCGGTCAACGATAACATTTTTCTTGCCGGCAAGAGCAGGTTTGATCGTGTCCTGGACCAACTGTGCGCGTGAAGCATTAAATAAAAAAAGTTCGGTTATAGGGCTGAGGTGCCCTGCTTCGTGCCATTTTACCAGTCGGCTGATCTCCTCACCGAGAGGTGTTGAGCCCGGCTCATGAAGAAGGATAGTCTCCCTGCCCGCTTTTTGTAAATACTCTGAAAGTCGGCTGGCCTGAAGGCTTTTGCCGCAGCCGTCAAGCCCTTCGAATGTGATAAATAAAGACGAATTATTCATTAATGATTGGCCTCCCTGGTTATGCGTACCCTTCGGAGCGGCTCGCTTCCCACGCTGTGGCTGGGATATTGATTTCTTTCCGCTATAAGGTGCTGAAGGCGGCGTATATATGCACTTCGCGGGCTCAATTCTATAGTTTCTTCGCCATTTTTAAGGCGGGATACGGCTTCTTCGGCCTCGCGGATCGCAACTTCAGTGATCGGCAGTTCCGTTGATTCTGAAAGACGGTTCTTCTTATCGAGAGTAAGCAGAAATTGCCTGAACTGAGAGCTGGAATGTTTGCGAAGAACATATATAGGCAGATTGGCGGCTTCAGCGTCCCGGATTTTCTGCGGCTTGCGTTGATAGTAGCTTTTGGATGTAACTAATATATCGGCTTGATTGAGATTGCTTACGATGTTTATCGGTATATGAAGTTCGTGAGCGGTTGCTTCCAGCCTTTCACGGTTTACGCCAAAGAGGTACATATCCACAACTCCGTGAATCTGGGCAGGTTCCGGTAAGGGTTTTATGGAACCTTTCCGGGAAGTTTTTGCCGGTGTTATGCGCTCGATTTTAACTTCACCATCTTCATCGAGGGAGCGGATTTCATGCGGGATCTCCTGCCCCAGAAGAAGCCCGTCAACCGCTACGGTAACATCACTGTGAACAGCAACCAGGTTACGGTCCTGGATCTCTACTATGATATTGAAGGTTGGAGGGGCTTTGCGCTCCAGTATAGTTTTTTGGGTGCCCCGGCGTTTGGCTTCTTCGTCGCTTAAGGTAACTGCCTGTATACCACCTATAAGGTCTGCAAGTGTGGGGTTTAACATGAGGTTTTGAAGGGTGTTGCCATGTGCAGTGCCAACCAGCTGGACTCCTCTTTCAGCAATCGTACGGGCGGCAATCGTTTCAAGTTCAGTACCAATTTCATCAATAACGATCACTTCCGGCATGTGGTTTTCTACTGCTTCTATCATCACTGCGTGCTGCATGGTAGGAGTCACCACCTGCATTCTTCTTGCCCTGCCGATGGCAGGATGGGGGATGTCTCCATCCCCAGCAATTTCGTTAGAAGTATCAACTACAACTACCCGCTTTCCGGCACAGTCTGATAAAACTCTGGCAACTTCGCGTAGCATAGTAGTTTTACCTACACCCGGCCTGCCAAGCAGTAAAACGCTTTTACCGCTCTGTACAAGATCTTCAATTACTTTTATCGTCCCAAATACTGCGCGCCCAACACGGCAGGTAAGGCCAACAATTTTTCCTGCCCGGTTGCGTATGGCAGATATGCGATGGAGCGTGCGCTCGATACCGGCACGGTTATCATCTCCAAAAGTACCAATGCGGTTGGTTACGTAATCTATATCTTCCTGTATAACTTCACGGGAAGAAAGGTCGACTTCTTCTTCGAGGAAACGGGCACTGGGAGGCCTGCCCAGGTCCATTACAACTTCGATCAAAGTATTGATATCCTTTTGTTCCACAAGTGGTTTATGTATATGGGGAGGAAGGATGTCAAGCAGATCGGCGAGATCATCAGTTGATAACTTGTTCAAAAATCACTTCCTTAATAAATTATCATTCCTGTTGGTAATATTCTATATATCCTGGCTGGGACATTCAAGAACAGGTTTTGTGTTAAGGCTTGTTACAGGCACTTACAGGGGGTTTTTTAATGGAATACCAGGTCGGCGCGGGTATTTTAAAGGCGTGGGATTAATTTTTTCCATGATTACTATAAACCGTCCGTCCGCAAGACCGGGAAACGTTACCTCAGATAAGCCTTTTATCTTGCCGCCGAGCATTTCTACAGCGTTTTGGCAAGAGGCTACTTCCTGGCTTATATCCCCCTTTTTGTAAGTCGCAAGCAAACCATTTACCGAGCAATACGGAAGGCACAATTCTGCCAAAGCTGGCAGTTTTGCCACTGCTCGGGACAGAACCAGCTGGTAGCAAGAGCGGTGAGAGGGGTCATGGGCTATTTCTTCTGCTCTTCCGGTAACAACAGAAGCATTTTCAAGGCCGAGCCTTGTGGTGATGTGTTCAATAAACCTCAATTTTTTTTGAGTTGAATCAAGCAGAGTGAGACGTATGCAAGGAAAGGCAATTTTTAATGGAATACCGGGAAAACCAGCACCGGTTCCGATGTCTATAACCTCAGGCGAGCCTTCAAATGCTTCTTTTCCAAGTGCGGGTAAAACGGAAAGGGAATCGGCAAAGTGCTTCAGTTCGATGTCTTCCGGAGTGTTTATTGCTGTAAGGTTTAATGACCTGTTCCAGGTTATAAGCTCATCGCGGTACAACCGGAATTGCTCAAGCTGGACGCTGTTAAGTTGGATACCAAAGTGATTGGCTGCCTCGATTAACTGTTGCATAATTCTATTCAGCCTTATTATAGCAAATACATGGCCGTCTCATTTTTGGTTTAAGGGGGTTATGTGCTATATTTAAACTAACGGCTAGGGGAGCAGCAAAGCTGAGAGCCTTGAAAAAGGCAACCCTTGTACCTGATCTTGATAATGCAAGCGTAGGGAAGTCGGCATCAGGCCAGGGATACTGGGTTTTACTTCTCAGCCCCTGGTTTTGTTATTTAAGAGGAGAAATATGACACAGTTGGAACAAGCTAGAAATGGTATTGTCACCCCGGAAATGGTTAAAGTAGCCCTTCAGGAAGGGTTGAACGGCGAATATATCCGGGATAAGGTTGCTTGCGGTACTATTGTTATACCGGCCAATCCTGCACACAAAAACCTCGAACCCAGAGGAGTTGGAGACGGCCTTTCAACGAAAGTAAATGCGAATATCGGCACCTCTTCCGATATAAGCTCGGTTGAGGCTGAGCTGGAAAAGCTTGATGCTGCCGTGGAAGCGGGTGCTGATGCAGTCATGGATCTGAGCACCGGTGGCGATATTTCAGCCATAAGGCGCAAAATTATACAAAGGTCTACAATTCCACTTGGAACGGTTCCGGTTTATCAGGCCGCTATAAAAGCCATCAAAACGCGCGGTGCTATTGTAAAGATGAGCGCGGATGATATTTTTGAGTCTATCGAGGAACATGCTGCTGACGGAGTAGATTTTGTCACAGTGCATTGCGGCGTAACTCGTCATGTGCTTCAGGTGCTGGAAGCCAACCCCCGAGTAGCCGGTATCGTAAGCCGCGGCGGGTCATTTCTGGCAGGTTGGGTTAAATTTAACCAGCAGGAAAATCCATTGTATGCACAGTATGACCGGTTGCTCCAAATAGCACGTAGGTATGATGTGACCCTCTCATTAGGGGATGGTTTGCGCCCGGGCTGCACTGCTGATGCCACTGATAGCGCTCAGGTTGCTGAACTTATGGTTCTGGGGGAATTGGTGAAACGTGCCAGAGAAGCCGGAGTGCAGGTAATGGTAGAAGGGCCGGGGCATCTGCCGCTTGATCATATAGAAGCCAATATAAAATTGGAAAAGCAATTGTGTCATAAAGCCCCTTTTTATGTGCTTGGGCCTCTGGTGACCGACATAGCTGCTGGATACGATCATATAACTGGAGCAATCGGAGGGGCTATTGCCGCAGCAGCAGGAGCAGATTTTCTGTGCTATGTAACTCCTTCTGAGCATCTTGCTCTTCCTGATGTAGAAGACGTTAAAAATGGTGTGATTGCCTCACGTATAGCTGCCCATGCTGCTGATATGGTTAAGGGTGTTAAAGGCGCCAGCCTGAGAGATCTGAAAATGTCATGTGCCCGCAAGAACCTGGATTGGGAAGCTCAACGTGCCTGTGCACTGGACCCGGTTCATTTCGAAAAGGTACGAAGCAGAGTAAAAACCGGCGGAACGGCTTGTACCATGTGTGGTGACTTTTGTGCCATGAAGCTTGCCAGTGAATATGTCGATTCATCTCAACAATGCGGATAAATATTTTTCTTACCAAACATAGGTGAGGATCCAATTATGATTGGACTCACACATCTGTGGTGTTAGAATATAAGGCAGCTGAAAATACCACAAAGGAGAAAGAATGTTATACAAAGTTATTACCAAACCCCCTATGGACATTAAAACCGGAGCTCTGGCAGTTTTTTGTTTTCAGGATAACAAGAATCTCTCTCAGCTACTTGATTCAATAGACAAGCAGCTGGGTGGTGCTATAAAGTTGCTTGTTGATAGCGGTGAAATAAAAGGTAAAATCGGAGAGGTTACCGTTATTCATACCGGCACAAAAATTGCCCCGGGAAGAGTGGTTGTTTGCGGAATAGGCAAGCAGCAGCAATTCCGGCAAGACTTTATCCGTCAGGCTGCTTCCAGTGCGTGTAAAATGCTGGCAAAAAAAGGAGTTAAAGATGTTTCCTTTGCAGTACCAGATAAAGAAATTACTGGTCTGGATACCGGGCTTGTTGCACAGTTAATTACTGAAGGGGCTGGCCTTGGGTCATGGAGTTTTAAAAAGTACTTTACTTCAGATGATGATGGTAACGGTATTGAAGCAGTAAACCTGGTTGCCCGGGATATTGAAAAAGATGAAGTCACGGCAGGCCTTGAAACAGGTCGCATAATCACAGAATCAGCCAATCTGGCAAGAGAAATGGTAAATGAGCCGGCAAACTATATGAAACCGGCTGACATGGTGCTTATTGCGAAGAAGGTAAGTGAAGAAAATAATCTCGAGATCGAGGTTTTTGAACGTGAACAGATGGAAGAACTTGGGATGAGGGCGGTTCTGGCCGTTGCCCAGGGTTCAAATAACCCCCCAAAGTTTATAAAATTAACCTACAGGGGGTCATCCGGTGATGATATTGACCTTGCGCTGGTTGGCAAGGCGGTTACATTTGATTCCGGTGGCATTTCAATAAAACCCAGCGAAAAAATGGAAGCCATGAAAATGGATATGGCTGGTGGCGCTTCGGTTATCTCTGCCATAAAAGCGATATCAGAACTTAAACTTAAGATCAATGTAGTAGCATTGGTGGCTGCGGTAGAAAACCTGCCAAGCGGTACTGCACAGCGCCCAGGAGACGTGGTTAAAGCTATGTCTGGTAAAACTATTGAGGTAATATCGACCGATGCAGAAGGCCGCATGACACTGGCAGACGTACTCACATATGCTGGTAAAATCGGGGCAAAACGTATCGTGGACGTAGCCACACTTACCGGGGCGTGTGTGATTGCATTGGGCGAAGTTGCTACCGGTGCTTTTACCAATAACCAGGAACTGGTTGAAATGGTAAAGCAAGCCGGCGAAAAAGCAGGTGAATACATGTGGCAAATGCCAATGTATGATGAGTACAAGGAGCAGTACAAGAGTGATGTGGCCGACATTAAAAACGTTGGCGGAAGGGATGGTGGAGCGATCACCGCTGCACTGTTCTTGAGCGAATTTGTTGATTCCACCCCCTGGGTTCATCTGGATGTTGCCGGAACTGCCATGATAGGGAAAGACCGAAAATACTGGTCAAAAGGCGGTACCGGAGTGCCTGCGCGAACGCTTGTTAATTTGGCAGAAGCGTTGAGCAGAGAAATTAAGTAATATAAATAAGAAAAAGTAGCTCCGGTTTTTGTTGCCGGAGCTACTTTTTGTCTAAATACCCAGCCTTAAGGATATTTCCTCGGCACTCAGCCCGATGATTTCAACTGCCTTGTTTCTGGATGTATGACCACGAATAATCTCTAATCTGGATTTGGGTATTCCCAATAAACGGCTTAGATAGTTAACCAGTTCCTGGTTTGCCTTGCCTTCAGTTGGCGGCGCTTTGATTTTAAAACACACAATTCCATCCTGAACCCCGATGAACTCATTGGCTCTGGCATTTGGGGTAATTTTAAGATTGAGGCGGGAGTTCTCTTTCATACCTTATAACCCGGGTTTCGCTGGACTGATAAACACCAAAAGCAATTCCTGACAGTAAAAGAATCACCGAAACAGCCCACCAGAATACAGCGGTTAAAAGCGCGGGGCTGGACGCGATATCTGTTCCCAGAAACGCCGGAAAAATATTGAGGGCAGTTAGAACTCCTGTAACCGCAGTTGCCAGACCAAACAGGCTAAACAATAGACATATGGTTGCCATAGCAGCCTCCAGATTGAAATTAATATTACGCCCACGTATGGCGATATTAACACAAACTATGGAAGTTAGTCTATAATTTTACGTGAGTTTAATATGAGTACTCCAGAGGAAAAACTGGGTGAGCTGTTAGTTGAAAAAGGTCTTACGCTGGCGGTTGCAGAATCTGCCACCGGTGGGCTTATAAGCCACCGTATAACCAATGTCAGTGGGTCCTCAGCTTATTACATGGGGTCCATTACCGCATATTCCAATGAAATAAAATTAAAGCTCCTGGGGGTTAATGTTGAAACTCTGGTAAACTACGGAGCTGTTAGCAGCCAGGTTGCCATACAAATGGCACAAGGGGGAAGGCGCGTATTAAAAGCTGATATCTGTGTAGCAGATACAGGAATAGCTGGGCCAGGGGGCGCCAGTAACGAAAAACCAGTAGGGCTGGTTTATATTGCTATTGTAGATGCACACGATTCACATGTCCGGAGATACGTTTTTTCCGGTACAAGAGAAACCAATAAAGACTATTTTGCAGACGCCGCTCTTACCTGGCTGGTCGAATATTTAGAAAACTTGGAGGGGTATTGAAGATGAAATCCCTTTTGAAAACCAGCTTATTTATGCATAGGAGCATACAAAGCTGTGCGTACCGCAGGCTGATGATGCTATACTTTTTACGATCCTAGAAAAGAAAGGTATCTTATGAGACGTATTGATGGAAGAGACTGGAATGAACTTCGCCCGGTAAAGATAACCCCGGGGTTTCAAAAATTTGCTGAAGGTTCGGTTTTAATCGAAGTTGGCAACACTATGGTAGCCTGCACTGCGACGGTCGAGGACAGGGTCCCCCAGTTTTTGCGGGGAAGCGGCAGTGGCTGGGTAACTGCGGAATATTCCATGCTACCAAGATCAACGGTGGTTCGCACTTCCCGGGATGGTTTTTTTGGAAGAGTATCTGGTCGCAACCAGGAGATTCAACGCCTCATCGGAAGATCATTGAGAGCGGTGACCGAACTGGCTCAACTGGGAGAGCGTACTATAACACTAGATTGTGACGTCATCCAGGCCGATGGCGGTACCCGAACGGCTGCCATCACCGGAGCATATATCGCTCTTTACCAGGCTATCTATAATATGTCCAGGATGGGGTTGGTCAATAACATGTTCCTGAAAGAGGCAGTTGCTGCAACCAGTGTTGGAATATCAAAAGGGCGGCTGCTGCTGGATTTAAATTACGATGAAGACTCCGGTGCCGAGGTGGATTTTAATATCGTCATGACTTCATCAGGAGAGCTTGTGGAAATACAGGGAACCGCTGAAACCAAGCCTTTCAGCCGGGAGCAGATGGATGAGATGCTTGATCTTGCTCAAAAAGGTATCAATGAGCTTCTTCAAATACAGCAGCATGTAATCAGGGATCTGGGTATGAACCTGGGTTAAGGCCGAATATGCCCGTGGCCGAATACTATCCACTTGTAAGAAGTTATCTCTTTTAACCCAAGGGGCCCTCTTGCATGCATTTTCTGGGTAGAAATACCAAGTTCCGCACCCAGGCCTAATTGAGCCCCATCATTGAAGCGGGTGCTGGCATTGGCAAACACGCAGGATGCATCAACCTCGTCCAGGAAGCGCATCACGGCGGAATAATCCTCACTTATGATAGCTTCTGAATGGCCTGAGCCGTAGTAGGCGATGTGCCTTAAAGCCTCGTCTATGCTTTCTGCTGTTTTGATTGCAATAACCAGTGAAAGGAATTCCTTGCCCCAATCTTCGTTAGAGGCTTGCTGGCATTTGTGACCGGCATCTTTTATTATCGCCAGAGACCGGGAATCAGCGCGCATTTCAACCCCTGCATCGGAAAGGACGGTAGCAAGTTTCGGCAGGTATTCAGCTGCTGCATCCTGATGGACAATAACCGTGTCAAGGGCGTTACACACGGTCGGTCGCTGGACTTTGGCATTTACAACAATTTTAACTGCATCATCTATATTGGCAGCCCTGTCAACATATGCATGGCAAACTCCTACGCCACCGGCAACTACCGGTATAGTAGAATTCTCTCTAACCATATTTATGAGCCCGGATCCACCACGGGGTATGACCATATCAATAAGGTGGTTCATTTTTAGAAGATATGTAACCATCTCTCGCTCGGTACTGTGGATAAACTCAACCGTACCATCCGGAAGGCCGGACTTTTCGCAGGCTTTTGCGACAATTTCAGCCAGAATTTTATTGGAGTTAAAGGCTTCTTTGCCGCCACGAAGCACCAGGGCATTACCGCTTTTAATGCAGAGGCTGGAAAGGTCAATAGTAACATTGGGACGACTCTCGTAAATGCTGGCAATCACACCCAGAGGTACACGCCTTTTACCCGCCAACAGGCCATTTGGGAGGGTACGCATCTCAATCATTTCGCCGATAGGATCGGGTAGATACATTACCTTGAGTACGTCTTCTGCCATGGAATTGATCCGAGATGAATCAAGCATTAATCTGTCCAGCATAGCAGTGTTCATTCCTGCTTGACGGGCTGCAAGATAATCTACCTGGTTGGCTTTAAGTATCGCATCAGTCTCGCTTACAAGACTGTCTGCAACATAGCGGAGGGCCAGGTTTTTAGTTTCAGTCGAAGCATAAGACAGGCTCCTGGAGGCGGCACGGGCACGCTCTGCCCGGGTACTGGCTTCTTCCATGTAGTTAGACATTAATTACCTCCCATTATATGGGCCCGTAAAGCCGCAAAGCTGCATGCAGGCTTTTGATCAACCTTTCTTATATTAACACCTTGCCGGGGTTTAAACAAAGCATAAACAGATAAAGCCATCGATCTGTTACAGTCCAAAACGGCGCTCTCCAAGCTTGCCTCTTCCATTAAAATGATAGTAGCGCCGGTTGGATTTGACGGCCATCTCGGTATTTTCATAAACAAAGCATTCTCCGCGACGCCCATCACTGAATTCCAACTCAAAAATAGAGCCAGAATCGATTATCGCTTTTGAAGTGATTATTTCTCCCCACCAGCGCTTTTTTGTATATATGGAGGCATCGGTTTCGGTGAGATGATATTTGATTTTGGCAATCATTAAATCGCTTTCTTTATCATAAAGAAAGCCTGTTCCTTCGGAATAATGTATTGCCAAGCGTTAAACCTCCTGCTATTCCCGCAGGTCTCCATTTCCGTTAAACTGATAACAGTAAAGCGGGCTTAGACCTTGAACAGCCCGGTTCACCTTTTTCCTTAAGAAGCATCTGCCTTTGCGGCCGTCCTCGAGCAGTATCAGGTAGCTGTCACCGTCTTTAATGCGCTTGAAATCAGAAAGAGTAAGTTCTCCCCACCATCGTTCGGGGTTATCCACTATAAGGCGGTAGTTTACTTCTACTATCAGATTTCCATCATTGGCGTTGTAAAGGTGTCCGGTTGGCATTGTTTCTCCTTATTATAAAATTGTAAGGTTGTTGCGGTGGACGGCTTCGGTGCCGTAATCATAACCCAGGGTTTCATTGATTCTGGATGAATGTAGTCCCTTGATGAGTTTAAGCTCATCGCTTGTATAATTAGTAAGGCCGCAGCCAAACCGGTTTCCGGTTGAGTCATTCAAGTTGACTGCGTCACCACGTTTGAACTTTCCTTCAACTTTGGCGATGCCGGCTGGAAGAAGGCTGCGCTTACCTTCTATCAGTGCTTTTTTAGCCCCTTCATCAATCACAAGGCTTCCACGTATACAAAGGCCGGAAAGCAGCCAGCGCTGGCGGCTTTCCTTATGAAGGGTGGATGGAAGGAACCTGGTGCCAATACTTTCCCCTCCTGCTATTCTCTTTATTACATCCGGCTCGCGCCCGTTGGCGATGATAACAGTGATTCCAGATTCGGTTGCAAGCCGTGCCGCTTCGAGTTTAGTTATCATCCCCCCGGTAGCGGCTTTGTTGTGGCTTCCTGACGCCAGTTTGGTTATACGGGTGTCAATCTTTTCAACAACAGGAATAAGTTCAGCCTTGTCCGGGTATTTTAAAGGATCATGGCTATATAGCCCGTTTACGTCTGATAGTATGAGCAGCAAATCTGCGTCAATCAGGTTGGCAACCATCGCCGAAAGGATATCGTTTTCTCCAAATTTTTCTTCACGCACTTCATCTATAGCTACCACATCATTTTCGTTGACTATGCAAATTATTCTTAGATCCTGCAAGGCCATGAGAGTGTTTCTGGCGTTAAGATAACCGGACCGGTCTGAAAGATCATGTTTGGTAAGTAGCGCCTGGGCTATAGTAATCTTGTGTGCCCCAAATAACTTTTCATAAACATTCATCAGCCTGCTCTGGCCTATGGAGGCATATATCTGACGTTCTGCCACACCGGCAAAACCTCTTACTTTGCCGGTTTTTTCCTTCCCTGCTGCGCAGGCGCCCGAGCTTACGAGCGTAATCTCATAACCTTCGTTATGGAGGTCCACAAGCTGGTCTACAAGCCTGGATATAGCTGCCCCATCCAGTCGTGGCGAAGAACTGGTAAGCAGGCTGGTGCCAACCTTTATTACAATACGCTGTTTTTTTAGATTATTTTTAGACATTTGAAAGATTATTAATAAAATGCCTGCTAATTATAGCAACCTGGCAGGTTCAAGGCCAAACATTTACTTGATAAGCCTCTTGTATGATATTATTTTAAACCTCTAATGAATAACAGCAAACTATCTGATATCAAAACGCTGGTCATACTGAGCGTTGTTACGTTCCTGGGTTTTATCGATACGGTTCTGCTTCTTCCTATTATATCCCTGTATGCAGAGGAGCTTGGAGCCACTATTGGTGTTACCGGGCTTATTGTTGGCTTGTATTCCATCGCCAATACTCCGGCCAATATTCTTTTCGGGAAGTTGATAGACAAAATCGGGCAGAAGCTTCCACTGTTTGCTGGCTTGCTCGGCGATGCTGTTTGTTTGTTTCTCTACTCTCTTTGCCGAGTTCCTGCCCATTTAGCGGCTGTCAGGTTTTTTCATGGTGTTGCGGGGGGAATGGTAGGCCCGGCAACAATGTCTGCACTTTCAGAGTGTTCGCTCAAATCAGGGCGCGGGCGAATAATGGGTATATATGGAATAGCTATTGCTTCTGCCACAATGATTGGATACCCTGTTTCCGGGCTGATCGCGACCAGGCTGGGTTACGATGCCCTATTTTACATAACATCTACTCTCTTGTTCCTTGCTTCACTTTTTGCTCTTGCATTGCCACGTAGAGTAGAAAACGCTTGTGAAAATAAAAGTAATGATAGTAGTAGTTTTTCAAAGATATTAAACCTTCTCAAACGGCCGGGGCTCAGAGTTGCATATATTTCCATCGTTGCGCTGTATTTCAGCTTTGGGGGTCTTATAACATTACTTCCATTCCATATAGCTAACCTGGGGTTTGATGCAATGCATGTAGGGATTTTGCTGGGCATGTTTTCATTAACGTTTATCCTGGTTCAGGTGCCAGTGGGAAGGATGTCAGATTCAGTAGGACGGCTGAAACCAGCCGCATTTGGTTTGCTGCTTTGCCTGGTTTCTTTGGCCTTGCTTCCCAGTATGGAAAACATGCTTTCGCTGGGTATCACTATGGCCGTTTTCGGTGTTTCATTCGGGTTTATTTTTCCATCTATCTCCTCTCTTGTTATCGATAACTCGCAAAGCCATGAAAGAGGACTTGCGACCGGCGTGTTTCATGCTTTACTTACTGTTGGAGTTGCCGGAGGCGCACCGGTTGTCGGAGCGATTGGCCAGTGGATTGGTGTAACTCCAGCCTTATATGTCAGCCTTGGGGTGGTAGTGCTTGCTTTATTCATTACACTGCGCCAGATTGTTTCACAGCGTAGCCCGTAGCTTGCATTTTAGCCAGCCGGGCGCTTAAGAGCATGCCTTGATTGGTTAAAGCACTTTTGGAGTGTTAATATAAATCGGACCCGGGCTTAATAATAACTAACCCTATGAGCATTTGGAGTATGAGCCTGTAAAACGATGAAGATCAATATAGCAAACAACCAGGAAATCGGTATAATTGCCACCCTGCTAAAAAAACGGCACTCTATTCAGACTGTTATCATGGAAGCGGCACGCCCTTGCGTGATTGCCGCTCTATCGACGCTTGCAAGCTCTCCCGTAGCAGTAGTATGCGCAAACCCGCAAAGGGCATTACGCATAGAGGAAGAGGTTAATTTCTGGCTGGACAGGAAGGCTTGCACAATTGTACCGGAAAATGAAACCATTCCTTATCAGCGGTTGGCTGGCAGTACGGTTAACGCACAGGAGAGGGTTGAAGCATTGGGGGAGATAATCTCACACGGTAGAGCATCAGCGCCGCCGGTAATCATATTTACAGCCAGGACTCTCGCCTTCAAGACTGTAGATCACGGAAAATTTGCCGACTCTTGGGTGCACATAAAAAAGGGGCAGCAGGTTGACCTTCTTGAAATAATGCAGAATTTGGCAGGAATCGGTTATAAGGTTGAAGGGACGGTTACTCTACCAGGGCAGATTAGCCGGCGGGGAGGCATCCTCGATGTTTTCCCGGTAGGAAGAGAAAAACCAGTAAGGATCGATTTTTTCGGTGATGAAATAGATGAAATAAGGGATTTTGATCCCCTCACACAGCGCTCAACAGAGAGAATCGAAGAATGCAGTATAGGGCCTGGCAGCGAAATAAGTGCCGCGTTGTTTTCAAGCAAATATGAAATCAGCGATCTGTTAAACAAAATCAACCTCGATGGTCTTCAGGACGAACAGAAAGCATTAATCTCCAGTGACATGGAAAAAATGCTCGAAGGGGAGCATATCGAGCATGCTTCATTTTACAGCCCGCTGTTTTTCAACGAAACCATTTTAAATTACCTGCCGGCTGGCAGTATGGTTATTTTAGAAGATGCAGATTCTGTTCAATGGGCTCTTTCCAACATAAACACCGAGGAAGAAAAAGCCCGGAGAGGTTACATAGAAAGCGGATATCTTCCCGAAGGGACGCCTTCTTTATATTTCGGCTGGGAGGAGATTGAAAACCAAATTAACCCCCATCCAGTGCTTTATATCTACAGCTGGGAACTGGAAAAGGAGGTGGCTGTAATCAAGCCGGGATTTGGTCCGGTAGAAAAGTTTGGCGGCAGCTATAGCCGTTTACGGTTGGAGATTTCAAAGCTGGTTAAGGGAAAAAAGCGGGTCGCAGTTGTATCCCACCAGGCGGAAAGGATCGGGGAAATACTGGCTGAAAGCGGGATTAATAGCTCAGGGGAACAGTGTCTGCAATCTCACATAAAACCCGGTCAGGTTGTTCTTTATAAAGGCATTCTTGATGGTGGATGGTGTCTTGATGATGATTTGTTTCTCTACACCGATAGTGAAATACTGGGTTTTACACGGCTAAACAGGCAGGTTGCTAAAAAAACATATAAGCAACCGGTGAATATAGAAAGAATAAAACCCGGTGACTATGTTGTGCATGTTGATCATGGTATTGCTCGCTTTGCAGGCATTATCAACATGGATAATGATGGTATCAGCCGGGAGTTTATGGTGCTTGAATATGAACAAGAGGATCGCCTTTACGTTCCGGTAAATCAGGTAGACAGAGTAAGCCGTTACATAGGTTCAAACGAAGTGCCTCCTTCGCTTAATCGTCTGGGCACCGAACAATGGCAGCACACGCGTCAAAAAGCTGCTGAGGCTGCCAGGGAAATCGCGGCAGAACTTCTGGCGCTTTACACTCAGCGTGAGATAGTGAAAGGGTTTGCTTTTTCTGGTGATAGCATTTGGCAGAAAGAGCTTGAAGCTTCATTTCCGTATGTAGAAACGCCTGATCAGCTAACGGCTATTGAACACATCAAAAAAGATATGTCCAAACCTCGCCCGATGGACAGACTTCTTCTCGGGGACGTCGGTTATGGCAAAACCGAAGTTGCTATTCGTGCTTCTTTCAAGGCTGTGCAGGATGGCAGGCAGGTTGCGGTGTTGGTGCCTACTACGCTTCTTGCACAACAACATTACATAACATTTTCGCAGAGACTCTCAGCATATCCGGTAACCATAGAGTCCCTGAGCCGGTTTAAGACTGCCAGAGAGCAAAAGGAGATATTAACGCGCCTCAAAGAAGGAGGTGTAGATATTGTGATAGGCACTCATCGGCTACTCCAACAGGATGTTAAATTTAAAAATCTTGGTTTGATTATTATTGATGAGGAGCAACGTTTTGGAGTAGGGCACAAGGAACTGTTAAAAAAGAAGAGGGCAGAAGTTGACGTGCTGGCGATGAGCGCAACACCCATACCTCGTACACTTTATATGTCCCTGACCGGGGTCAGGGACATGAGCACCATCGAAACACCCCCGGAGGAACGTCTTCCAGTTCATACCATGGTTGCCAGATCCTCCAGGCAGTTAATGCGCGAGGCTATAATACGTGAGGTTGAACGCAACGGACAGGTGTTTTTTGTTCACAATCGCGTCCGAAGCATTGTAGAAGTGGCCGCCGAGTTAAAAGATATCGTGCCTGAGGCGCGCTTTTCAATAGCGCATGGACAAATGGAAGAAGAAGAACTGGCACAGGTGATGCTTGATTTTACTGCCGGCAAAACCGATGTACTGGTGTGTACTACCATTATCGAATCCGGGCTTGATGTGCCCAATGCCAATACCTTGATTGTTAACCGGGCTGACAAATTCGGTTTGATACAGCTCCACCAGTTGAGAGGACGCGTAGGGCGGGGTACGGCCGCCGGTTATGCATACTTTATTTATGATGATGACAGCAAGCTAACCGAAGAAGGCCGCCGAAGACTACGTACCATATATGAACTGGCAGAATTGGGCTCGGGTTTTAATATCGCCATGAAAGACCTGGAGATAAGGGGAGCCGGAACTCTTCTGGGTACCCAACAGAGCGGCCATATCGCCGCGGTTGGCTTTAACATGTATACCGAACTTTTATCCCAAGCTGTAGAAGAGGAAAAAGCCCGTCTTAAAGGAAAAAAGGTAAAAACTGAAAAGCAGCTTCCAGAACCGGTTGTTGATCTTCCGCTGGCAATGCTGATCAGCCAGCATTACGTGCCCGACGATGGGGAACGGATACATTTATATCGGCGTTTGGCCGGAATTGATAATCTAAAAAGTTTGGAAGATATTTCTTCAGAGATGATCGACCGCTTCGGTGCTATGGAGGAAGAAACTTCAAACCTGATTTATGGAATAGGGCTGAAAATACTGGCAAGATCTGCCGGGGTGGGAATTATCAACGTGGAGGATGACGACATTATTATTCTGCCTTATGAAGGCTTGCGTTTTAAAACCAGCGAGATCGAAATGCCCTCGATGGATGGGGTTCGCCTGAGCCCTTATCGTATCCAGTTAAACACTAAAAAGCTTGGCGGTAAATGGAGACAAATGCTGGAATCACTCCTGAGGAAGGGAATCTCCCATTTTTAGAATGGCGTCATATACAGAGCTTAATACACCGTTGATAAACTTGGGTGAACTGTCACTCCCGAAAGACTTTGCCAGCTCAATCGCCTCGTTGATGGCTACTTTTACAGGTGTATCCTTAAGGTAAAGAAGCTCATAAATGGATAACCTCAGAATATTGCGGTCTATCGCGGGCAATTGTGCAAGAGGCCAAGCTGGCGCATAACGCTTGATGTAGCCATCGATCTGATCTTTGTTTGCAGTAATCCCATTAACCAGGCCTTTGACGAAATCTTCGTTTATTTTGGATAAGCCCGCGCCTTCAAGAACGCTTTCGGCGACCTTTCCACCGGGGTGCCCCGCCAGGTCGATCTCGTAAAGCGCTTGCAGCGCCAGACTTCTTGACTTGCGGCGCGAGCTAACCATTTTTACAAATTACTCTGATTTTGATTTCGGCTGTTTGATTTCTATAACTTCACGGCCCTTGTAGGTGCCGCATACCGGACAGACGATGTGAGGAAGTTTCATGGTATGGCATTCACTGCACTCTACCAGAACAGGCATATCCGCTGATTTGATATGGCTGCGGCGCTCGTTTTTACGAGCTTTTGAAGTTTTCCTTTTTGGTAATGCTCCCATTTATCTCTCCAATCTTAAATTGTTATTCCAGGGCAATCAAGCCGGCAAAGAGGCTTCATCGGCTTAGCCAGTATAGCATATTGGCGGGCTGCATCTGTAATGTCTAAAAAATGGTTTTCATTTATAGTAAAAGTGTCTTTATCTGGAGGGCTTGCGTTATATTCATCCCTATACATATCCAGAACGGGAAAATATTCCTCTTCAAAATTATATTCAAGTTTACATTTATAAGGCTCAAGGCATCTGGCGCATTCAAGCTCGATTTCAGTAGAGAGTTGTGCCCTGGCGAGAACGCCGTTTGATGTGCGTAAAAGATTAACCGTGCCATGTACTCGGCTTGGCGGCGAACTATCGAGTATATAAACCTCGTCATCTACTAAATAATCACGTTTAGACCCAACGCCTTCTTTGAGCAGTTGGGCTACGTGGAATTGCATTATAAGGGGTTCATTCACAGTAAAGGTTTACCTTAAAAATACCATTATATAATTACATTCAAAAGCGCTGCAAATACCTACATTGATTCAGGAACGGTCATTCCCATGAGGTTAAGCGTTGAGGCAAAAACCGCTTTGGCGGCAATCACCAGTTTAAGTCTGGCTCGAGATAGTTCCGGTTTATCTTTCTGGACAACTCTGCACTGTTTGTAAAAACTGTGGAAAAGTGTAGCCAAATCCAGAGCATAATAAGCAAGATGGTGAGGTTCGAGGCTTTTTGCCACCATTTCAATAACTTCAGGAAGCTCTACCAACCTGCGCATAAGGGCAAGCTCAGAAGAGTCATTAAGAAGTGCGGTATCGCCTCCCTCGTGTGTGAGATCTTCTTCCTTTGCCAAACGTAATATGCTGGCGATGCGGGCATGTGCATACTGGATATAATACACAGGGTTTTCAGAAGATTCCTGCATGGCAAGCTCAAGATCGAAATCCATCTGGGAGTCAGCTGAACGCGAAAGAAAGAAGTAGCGACACACATCAGCACCTACTTCTTCAACTACTTCCTTAAGGGTTATCAGCTCTCCGCTGCGCTTGGATATTCGCACCAGTTCGCCGCCGCGCTTGAGCGTAACCATCTGGGAAATTATTACATCAAGCCGGCCGGGGTCGATATCCATGGCGCCTAGCACGTTTTTCATGCGGGAAACATGTCCCTGGTGATCAGCTCCCCAGATATCGATGACACGGTCGAAGCCACGGGCTATAAATTTGTTATAGTGGTAGGCGATATCAGCAGCAAAATAAGTTGGAGAGCCATCGCTCCTTATGACAACATTATCCTTGCTGTCTCCAAGGCTGGTGGATACAAACCAGGTAGCAAATTCCTTGTTGGCAAGGTAGCCGCCTTCCTGCAGTATGCTTATTGCTTTTTGGTAATAACCGTCGCTGTAAAGGGAGCGTTCGGAAAACCATTCGTCAAATTCAACCTTTAAAACAGCCAGTTCTTTCCTGATTTCGGCTATCATTTTGTTAAGGCCTATCTCGCCAAGTTCTTTAATGGCATCGTTTTCAGACATATCAAGATATTTTCTGTCAATTTCACCTGCGAGATCACGAGCAAGTTCAACCATATATGCGCCAAAATAGCCTTCCTGGGGAACTTCTGCTTCGATGCCAAATTCCTGCTGGTAGCGCGCAAACAGAGAGCGCTTGAAGGCATCTATCTGGCTGCCGGCATCATTGATGTAGTATTCACGGCTTACGTGGTAACCACAGGCCTCAAGCACGTTGGCAAGTGTTGAGCCAAGAACGGCACCGCGGCCGTGACCTACGTGCAGAGGGCCGGTGGGGTTAACACTGACAAACTCAACCTGAACCTTCTTGCCCTTCCCGGCATCTATCTTAGTGACCCCTTTGGGATCATTGATAATCATGTTAACCTGAACAGATAACCAGGCGGGAGATATGGTGAAGTTAATAAATCCAGGAAGTGCTACTTCAACGCCAGAAATTTCTGGCATCGGGGACAGGTTGCGGGTAATTTCTGCAGCAATATCGGAAGGCTTTTTTGCCATTGCACGGGCTAATTTTAATGGAAGACTGGTGGCGATATCCCCATGTTCGCTACGTTGAGGATGCTCAAGAACAACAGAAGGAACCGGCACCCGAGGCAGGCTGCCATCATCCTGTGCCTTTTTAATGGCGTTTTCAATCTCTTGAGTTAGCTTTTGTTTAAGTGTGAGTATATTCGTCATATTCGTTCAGAAGTAAAGATTATAACATAGCGAGCCGTGGTTTGCGATTTTTTTAAAGGTTGATGTTATCCTGCCTTCCAGGGTTAGTTTGCGTCAGAGGTTTTCTTCTGCCACGCCTGTTTTAATTCTCTTACCAGAGAAAAGTGTTCCGGCTTTTCTAAACCCGGGTCCTGCTTAAACAGTTCGATGGCCTCGTGGCGTGCCAGTTCAAGGAGTCCAACATCGCTCAGTCGTGCCATCTTCAAATCTGGTATGCCAGACTGGCGAGTGCCAAAGAATTCACCCGGGCCTCGAAGCTCAAGATCTTTCTCGGCCAATTTAAAACCATCATGAAGTTCTTCGATCGCTTTTAACCGTTCGGCACCGATTTCGGTAGTGCTTTCAGAAAGCAGCATACAGTAACTCTGGTGCTCTCCACGTCCGACCCGTCCGCGAAACTGGTGAAGCTGTGACAGGCCGAAGCGATTGGCGCTTTGAATCAAGATAACAGTTGCATTGGGTACATCAATGCCTACCTCAACTACAGGAGTAGCAACCAGAATATCCAATAAGCCTGAATAGAATTCCTTCATTATTTGTTCTTTTTCGCTGGCTTTCATTCGTCCATGTAAGAGGCCAAGGCGGAGGTTGGGGAAAACTTCACTTTTAAACCTTTCATATTCCTGGATAGCTGCTTTGGCTTGAAGGGAATCTGACTCTTCTACCAGGGGGCAGATAATAAATACCTGTCTGCCTTCATCAACCTGTTTGCGGATGAAGTTATAAGCCTTGTAGGTTTCCGCCGGTTTTAACCAGCGTGTTTTAATGATTTGCCTTCCAGGCGGGAGTTCGTCGATCACTGAAAGATCCAGATCACCGTACAGGGTCAGGGCAAGCGTCCTTGGTATCGGGGTGGCCGTCATCACCAAAACGTGAGGGTTTTCACCCTTTTTTCGTAAAGCCTGACGCTGTAAAACGCCAAAGCGATGCTGTTCGTCAATCACCAGAAAACCAAGATCCCTAAAAGCAACCTCACTTTGTATGATGGCATGAGTGCCGACAACTATATTTATTTGACCGTCGGCAATGTTTTCTTTAATGTTTCGCTTGGCGGAAGCCTTAATATCACTGGTGAGAAGTGTTAAAACAATGGATTGGCCGGATTTGATTTCAAACGTTTTTGATGCACCGTTTTGGGTGCTTGCTCCAAAGACTTTTTCCAGCAAATCCGAAATCGCCTTATAATGCTGCTGTGCCAGTATTTCGGTTGGCGCCATCAATGCAGCCTGCCTGCCTGCAGCAACAGTCATTAAAAGGGCGGCAAGAGCTACGATGGTTTTTCCGCTTCCAACTTCTCCCTGAAGCAGCCGGGACATTGGAGTGTTTTTAGCCATATCGCCCAGTATCTCGTCAACAACACGTTTCTGTGACGAAGTAAGCGTAAAAGGCAGACTTGAGGTAAAGTAGGAAAGAAGGTTCGAGTCCGTCACGATTGGGCGGGTTTTTATCACCTGCCATTGTTTTCTTTTTTGTAAAACACCAAGCTGAAGCAGAAAGAGTTCATTAAAGGCAAGGCGAACACGCGCCCTGTCCTTTAGTTCAAGTGTATCGGGGAAGTGCGCATGTCTAACGGCTTCGCCAAAGGAAAGCATCCTGTTGCGGGTGGTAATGTCTTCCGGTAAGAATTCCACTAGCCGGTTAGAAAACTGGTCAACAACACTTTTCAAGGTTTTTCTGAGAGACCGTTGATACAAACCTTTGGTAAGCGGATATACAGGCACCAGGCGCCCGGCATGAACCAGCTCTTCATTGGCATCAAGCGCTTCCCAGTCGGGAGATTCATAAACCGGCCTGCCGTTAAAAAAACGAACACGGCCACTCAGAACTATCTGGCTGCAACCGGCAAGCTGGCGCGCAAGATAAGGGTTATTAAACCATACTGCCCTGATGTTGCCGGTGCTGTCTCCCAGGGTCGCTTCAGTGCTGGGACGGCCTCCTATATTTACTTTTCTTGCTTCCCAGATATTGGCAATGATGGTCTCTTCCTGCCCTTCAGATAATTGCGAGATTGTCTTCAACCGAGAGTAGTCTAAATGCCGGTGTGGAAACAGGAAGAGCATGTCTCGTATGGTTTTAACATCCAGCCGGGCTAGTTTTTCGCTGTAGATTGTACTGATGCCCTTTATGGCTGTAACCGGTGACTCAAGGCTGGCTTCAGATAAACTGGAGTATTTAGGCGGAACAGAAGCGGAATTAGTGCGTTTAGATTTAACGGCTCTCGAAGAGATGGAGCTTTTAGCGGTGAGAATATGTTCGGTTGCATCAAGCCAGGTTCTTCTCTCCTCCGGGGTCAAAACAGCATACCTGGATTTGCGGGAAGCGATTTTTTTGACTGCTGCCTTTTCAGGGTTTGAAGCAGGTTTGGCCAGGTTTTGCTTTACCCACCCATCAAGGAAACGGTCCATGCCGCCAATAACGGCAGTATTCTGGTAACCTTTTTGTGCTTCAAGACGCAATATTTTTAGCAGAGTATCAAGGTCGGCCGCCAAGAAACTGTCCTCCTGCTTTGGAGCTACTGCAATGTGGCAAAACGAAGTTTAGGCAGTTTTATTTCGGGCATGGAAGGAAGGTTGAACATTTTTCGTTCGCTGCCTTCACTTCGTGTTATTTCAGCAAGTCCTTCTGCTTTTTTACGAACCGCAACCAACAGAGTGCCTGGGCCTCCATGGACGCCGAGGGCGGGGCCCAGTCTGGATATGGAAGCCTGCTGGGCGGGGTTGATTTGGCTCAGGCTGTTTTTCATCTCGATAGCCTCATCCGGAGTGGTGGCATGTACTATCGCCATGTCTGCTATGGAGGAAACGGAACTGGCGAGTTCCACCAGCCTATCGATTGCACGCTTGCGTGTGCGCGCAACGCCTATCGGCGTAATTTCGCCATTTCTCATGGTTAGAAGCGGTTTGATGTTTAGCATACTGCCCACCAGGGCTTTGGCCTTGCCAATTCTTCCGCCCCGATGCAGGTATTTGAGAGTATCAAAAGTTGCCCAGATATGAGTATTATTTATGGCAGTCTTGATTTCTTCAACAATTCTTTCGGCGGTATTGCCAGCTTTTGCCAGCTGGCCTGCTAACACAGCCAGCATGCCCATGCCCATGGAAGTAAGCTGAGAATCTATAACATGGATACGGTTTCCTTCGTCCAGCACATCTCTGGCAGACAGTGCGGAAGCGTAAATGCCGCTTAACTTGCCAGTTACCTGTATAGAAATTATATGCTCAACATCCCTCAGCAGCGAACGGTAAACTTCGGCAAAATCGGCTGGAGGAGGCTGGGAAGTGGTAGGAGTCTGCTCCATTTCAACCATACGGCGGTAAAGTTCATCCTGGGAGATATCTACGCCATCGCGATAGGTTTTTCCTCCAAGAAGTATATAGGCTGGTACGATCTCGATGCCGTGTTCACGTGCCAGCTCGGGAGGAAGATCTGCGGTTGAATCGGTAACTATTCTGATAGACATTGCGCTCCTCCTTTAGGGTTTCTTGTCGCCCTCCAGTACAAAAACGCCAACTACATTTGGGCCCATGTATGTACCCAGAACCGGGCTTACAACAGAACGTATTATCTTTTCTTTGGGATACAATTCTGCCAGGCGTTCTATTAATAAATCTGCATCTTCAGAGGTATTTGCGTATTCAACGGCAAGGCCTTGTATATTGTCTCCGTAACCTTGAACAAACTTGTAGAGGTGGTCAAGGCCAGCCTTTTTGGAGCGGACTCTGGCAACGGGCGATACTTCACCGTCATCAAGGGTTACGATCGGCTTGATAGAAAGGATCGAACCGACCAGCCCTTGCGCTTTTCCAACACGGCCTCCCTTGGCAAGATACTTAAGGGTATCAAAGTACATGTAGGGATGAACACGTGGTATGTTATTTTTTACCGATGATACAACGTCATCAAAGCTGGCGCCGCTTTTGGCCTTATTGGCTGCATCAATAACCAAAAGTCCCAGTGACATGGCGACATTGCGCGAGTCTATGACTTCAACTTTTATGCCCTTTTTCTTGATCATGCTGGTAGCGTGCAGTGCTGACTGGTAGGTACCGCTGAGGCGTCCGGAAATAACAATGACGACGATCTCGTTGGTTTCCTGTGCAAGCTGGTTATATACTTCGGCAAAAACGCCCGGAGATGGTTGGGTTGTGGTGGGGAACACATCTCCAACCAGGCGTTTGTAAAACTCATCGGTAGACATTTCTACCCTGTCAAGAAAAGACTCTTTGCCAAAAAATACGGTCAAAGGCACTACGGTTACCCCAAGTGATAGCGCAAGATCGCGCGTGATGTCAGAAGTCGAATCTGTAACTATCTTTACCATTATTGCCCTCCCAAGCGCTTTTATTCTAAAGAAAGAATGTAGTTGTAGTGGCGCTGCCCGCCCTTGATTATTTCAAACTGGAGATGAGGAAATTTGGCAGCGATTGAAGCAGAAACTGACTCTGCGCCAGATTCGTCCTCGCCTTCGCCGTAATATATGGTGACGACTTCAGCCTCTGGTGTATCAAAATATTCCAAAGCCCAGTTCAGGCTATCAAGGAGGTCGTTACTTGCCGATATGATCTGGCCATCAAGAATGGAAATGAACTGCTTTTTCTTGATATCAAGACCATTGACCTGGGTGGAGCGTACCGCCCGGGTAACCTCGATGGTTTTAACGGAGTTTAAGGCTTCGCTCATCAGTTTGTGGTTGGTTTCAAAGTCGGCGTCGTAATCGAATGACAGTAAGGCGGCTATTCCCTGCGGCATGGTTTTGGTAGGAACAACAAGCACCTTCTTCTTGGTTAGTTTCTGCACCTGTTCGGCAGAAAGAATTATATTTTTATTATTTGGTAGAATGATCACATTTTCTCCGGTGCATTTTTCAACAGCCTGGTAGATATCCTTTGTCGATGGGTTCATAGTCTGGCCACCAGGTACTATATGGCTTACACCAAGGCTGGAAAATACCTCTGCGAACCCGTCTCCAGCTACCACTGCCACCATGGAAATGCTTCCTGACGGAGATTTATCCTTCTGCATCTCGATGAAGTCTTCGTGTTGTTCATCCATATTCTGGATATGAACATTATCGAGGGTGCCAAGCGTAGTGAGGTAACTGATGACCCAGCCCGGATCAAGGGTATGAATATGGATCCTGATTGTTTTATCATCTCCTACAACAACCAGAGATTCGCCTCGTTTTTTTAATTTGTCGGTAATTTTTTCAACATCGAGCATCTGCCCCTTGATAAGCAGGTTGGTACAATAGCCGAATGGTATCTCATCATCACAGATAGATTCAGGGGAAGTAATGCTGTGTGGAGTAAGCGGAATCCTGGAAGGAATAATCTGAGGTTTTCTAAACTGCATCGCATCGGCTTCGCCTTTAAGGTATCTGAGAGCTCCATCGAGGATGATGCAAAGCCCCTGTCCGCCGGCATCTACCACCCCCGCTTCGCGCAGGACTTTTAGCAAAGTTGGTGTATTGGCAACCGACTCCCCCGCCGCAGTAACCACTTCTTCCATAATGGCGACAATATCGCTGGTGCCGTTTAGCGTTTTGGTTTTGGCAGCTTTTGCTACATCTTTGATAACCGTAAGTATAGTTCCTTCCACCGGGTTGCTAATACCCTTGTAGGCGGTGATAGAGGCCTGCTCAAAGGCAGTGGCTATACATTGGCCATCGCAGGTTTCTTGATGTTCAAGCCCACGGGAAATACCGGCGATGATTTGGGAAAGAATAACGCCACTGTTGCCCCTGGCTCCCATCAGCGCTCCGCGAGACATAGATTTGGATACTTCTGCTACAGTGGCATTGGCTGGATCTTTGACTTCGTCCAGCGCTGAATGCATGGTAAGGAGCATATTGGTGCCGGTATCACCATCCGGAACCGGGAATACGTTCAGGGCATTAACTTCAGCTACGCTCTTTTCGAGCCAGTCCGTTGCTACTGCAAACATCTCGTGAAAGTCTTTACCGGTCAGGTTTCTATTTAATTGCATATTGATACTAGTCCTTGCTAAGACTTAAAGCCTTGTGATAAAGTATTAGGGTTGCCGCGTTGCGGGCATTCTACAACAATTCATCATATCCGTCAAAGGAGTTTACTGGGAATATGAAATGCGAATTCTGTGGTAAAAGTGTACAATTTGGACATAACGTATCCCACTCAAAGCGGCACACCAACCGTACGTGGTCTGCGAATATCCACCCAACTAAAGTTGAAGTAGATGGCAAAATCACCCGTTTGAAGCTCTGTACTCGCTGCCGCCGCACCCAGCGCAGAGTCGCCGCAAAAGGCTAGCTCTGTTTTAAAGCTCACAGTTTTCTAATAAGGCCCGGGCCTGTTTTAAAGCCCGGGTTACTTGTTGTAGGGACGTTCCGCCCGGAATGTTCCTTGCTTCTATACTGTAATTAAGCGTAATGGCCAATACATCTTCATCAAAAGCCGGAGAAAACTGACGGTATTCATCAAGCGTTATTTCATCCAACTGTTTGGCTTTGCCTGCCGCATAGTTTACCAGCCTGCCGGTGATGTGGTGAGCCTGTCGGAAACTGAGCCCCTTTGCTACCAAATAATCTGCTACATCAGTTGCCAGTATATAGCCGCTTAGGGCAGCATCTTTCATGCGATCAGCCTTTACCTGGAGGGTAGCCACCATACCACTGAAAACCTCAAGGCTAAGCAGTACGGTATCAAACGTATCAAACAGCCCTTCTTTATCTTCCTGGAGGTCTCTGTTGTAGCTTAGAGGCAGTGACTTCATCACTGTAAGCATGCCAATGAGGTTTCCAAAAACTCGTCCGGTTTTACCGCGGCCAAGTTCTGCAACATCCGGATTCTTTTTCTGCGGCATTATGCTGGAACCGGTAGAATATTCATCATCAAGCTCGATAAACGCGTATTCGCTGGTGCTCCACAGGATGATCTCTTCTGCCAGCCGGGAAAGATGCATCATAATGATGGAACAGACTGAGTGAAGCTCTATCATATAATCCCGATCAGAAACCGCATCCATCGAATTTGCACTGATACGGCTAAAACCCAGCTCCCTGGCCACATACTCCCGGTCAATATTAAAGCCGGTACCCGCCAGCGCACCGCTGCCGAGGGGGAGTACATCCAGGCGGTTAAGGCAATCCTTTGCCCGTTGCTTATCCCGTTCAAACATTTCAAAATAGGCAAGCAGATGATGGGCAAACAGAACCGGCTGGGCATGCTGGAGGTGTGTGCATCCCGGCAGTATTACTTCGATGTTGGCATCTGCTTGATCTACAATGGCATGCTCGAGGTTGCAGATAGCCTCGATTATTGCCCTGATACAGTCTTTGGAAAAGAGGCGCATATCGAGTGCAATCTGGTCATTGCGTGAACGGCCGGTATGAAGTTTGCCGGCAACATCCCCCTTGATTTCAAACAGTCGGGATTCAATGGCCATGTGGATATCTTCCAGCTCAGGCTTGAATACAAACTTACCCGAATCAAGTTCTTCACGTATGGCTATAAGGCCTTCTTCAATGGAGTGGCCTTCGCTGTTACTTATGATTCCCTGTTTGGCAAGCATGCGCGCATGAGCTATAGAGCCTCGGATATCCTGCGGGTAAAGACGGCAGTCAAACGGCAGAGACGTAGTGTATTCAATTACTTTTTTACCAGCCGGCTTGTTGAAGCGGCTGCGTATATGGCTCATCAGCAGTTACCTTTTTTCTGAGAATTGGCTTGGGTTTTAAGCGGCAGTCCCCAGATATGGATGAATCCTGGAGCTGCATTCTGATCAAACAGATCGCCCTTGTCATAAGTAGCAAGAGACAGCTGATAGAGGGAAAAGGGTGATTTGCGCCCAACTACTGTTGCATTACCTTTGTGTAATTTTACCCGAACGGTACCGGTAACATAACGCTGTGTGCTATCAACATAGGCCGCCAGATCTTCCCGGTGGGAAGAAAACCAGAGGCCGTTGTAAATAAGATCCGCATATTCCTGGGACACGCGGGATTTAAAGTTCATCTGAGGCTTGGAGAGTACCAGCGCTTCCAGCCCGTGATGAGCCTTGAGCAGTGTAACTGCTGCGGGCGCTTCGTATATCTCGCGGGATTTGATTCCAACTAATCGGTTTTCAACCATATCGATTCTGCCCACACCGTGACCGCCGGCTATTTCATTTAATTTCTGTATTAAAGCAAGTCCTCCCATGGCTGTGCCGTTAAGTGCAACTGGGATACCTTCCTCAAAATCAATCTCAATGTATTCTGGTTTTTCGGGAGCCTGTTCGACGGAAACAGTCATCTCATAGGCATCTTCAGGTGGCTCGTTCCAGGGGTTTTCAAGAATACCGCATTCGATAGAACGGCCCCAAACAGCGGCATCAACCGAGTAGGGGCTTTTCACAGTAACCGGTACAGGGATGCCGTGTTTTTTTGCATAAGCTATGGTTTCTTCCCGTGTCATCCCCCATTCACGGGCGGGAGCAACGGTTTTCATTTCCGGTGCGAGTGCGGCAATGCTTACCTCAAAACGTACCTGGTCATTGCCTTTGCCGGTACATCCGTGAGCAATGGCGGTGGCGCCTTCCTGTCTGGCAACTTCAACCATCAAACGTGCCATAAGTGGCCGGGAAAGTGCCGTAGCCAGGGGATATTCACCTTCATAAAAAGCGTTTGCCTTGAGTGCAGGGAAGATAAATTCGTTTACATAACTATCCTTTGCGTCGATCACTATCGCCTTTAAAGCACCAGCATTTATCGCCTTTTCTTTTACCAATGTAAAATCTTTTTCATTACCAACATCTATGGTTACGGTGATCACATCAGTGCCGTATTTTTCCTTGATCCACTTGATGGCAGCGGATGTGTCCAGACCGCCGGAATATGCCAATACCAACTTTTCGTTCATCCATAGCCTCCGATGATTTTTATATATTATATACCAATTTCACTGCCGGGTATTTTCTATTATTCAGGAAAAGTGAAGGGATAGAAAGCTTGTGATTTCCCGTCTAAATTCAGGGTATTCCCACGTATAATAATGGCCGGGAGCGCCAATATAGAACAGAATGTCACCTGGGTTTTCCTGGTATATACCCAGCATCGCTTCCAGGTTGGATCTCAGTATGGTAAAAACATCTCCCTGGCTAAAAGAATCTTCAATCTTGCCGTTGTGGCGCATAACAAGAGACCGTTCATGCGCTTTGCTTCTTTGAACCA